>NZ_CAXTNE010000155.1:0-18593 GCF_964245445.1 uncultured Nostoc sp. | reverse complement strand
GTGGTGTTTGGCAACCGCGCCCCCGTTCTCGACCTCAACGGCAACTCACAGGGTATTGATTTTAGCACCACCTTTAGCGGCACTCCCGTCTCCATCATCGATAGCAACTTCACCCTTGGCGACAATGGCACTACCCTAGCTGGTGCCACCATCACCATTACCAATCTCTCGAATGGCGCAACCGAAAGTCTCAATGCTACTGCTATCGGCAACATCACCGCTACCTACAACCCCACCACAGGCACTCTCTCTCTTAGTGGCACGGATACCATTGCCAATTATCGACAAGTCCTCAGCAGCGTTACCTACAACAGTACAGCTACCACTGTTAACACCACAATTGAGTTTGTCGTCGATGACGGCCAAGATGTGAATAACACCAGTGCAGTAGCAACCACCACTTTGGGTTTTGTCCAGAAATTGATCACGGGCACAAGTAGTGCAGATATCCTTATCGGCACACCCAACAACAACATCATCGAGGGCAAAGCTGGTAACGACAAGCTCACTGGTAATGGTGGTCGAGACACATTCATCTTCTCAAGAGGGGATGGCATCGACACCATAACCGACTTTGGCGGCGTAGGTAGCGTAGGTATTGATTCAAATCCATCAACGGCGGCAATTGCTGAAGTTGATCCTTCAAATCCATCAACGGCGGCAATTGCTGAAGTTGATACTTTAAATCCATCAGCGGCGGTAATTGCTGAAGTTGATACCTTGGATTTTACTAGATTAGGATTGACTGCTAAAAATCTGCAATTAAATCAAAATGGCAACAATCTAGAACTCACTTTTGAAAATACAAGCAATACCCAAATCATTCTAGAAAACTTCCTGTTAGAAAAGCTGAATAATTTACCAGCATCTGATGTCAGCCCAGCTATTGGCAATATCCTGTTTGATAACCAGAGGGGCATCGTTGACAGTTTTGATGTCTTCGATGCCAACTCCACTCAAACTGAGTTATTTAACCCGAACACCGTTACATTCCTCAATGACCTTAACAATAACATTATGGGTTTTAAAGACTCCGGCGATGTGATTAATGGTCAGGGAGGTGATGACATCATCAACGGCAATAGTGGCAATGATTTGCTACGGGGTGGAACTGGTAATGATACCCTCATCGGTGGTGCTGGCGATGATACTCTGGTTGGCGGTGCTGGCAATGACGTACTCACAGGTGGTGAGGGTGTTGACAGATTCCTTTACAATACCGATGCTCCTTTTAACAGTACTGATGTTGGTCTAGATAGCATTAGTGGGTTCTACAGTGGATTTTTTGCAGTCACTACACAAAGTGACAAGATTGTACTGGATAAGGCTACCTTTAATACAATTACCTCTGTTCCGGGAATAGGTTTTAGTAACGAGAGTGATTTTGAAATTACTTCTTCTGCGGCGACTAGCACGGCGACAATTGTCTACGATCCTGTGAGTGGGCAGTTGTTCTACAACGAAAATGGCAGCACGGCTGGTTTCGGCATCGGTGGTCTATTTGTGACTCTAACTGGTGCGCCAATTCTCAAGGCATCTGATTTTATTATCCAAGCGTAGTTCGCTTGGAACAACAAACTTTGAGTTCCAAACACCAAACGACTCTGACTTTTCACGGGATCTGGAAAACCTCTCTCTTTGCAGGAGAGAGGCTTTGAATTCTCCCCCTTGCTTACCCTACGATGTACACACAAGTCAAAAAAAGATCGATGCAACAAAGGTGCAGGTCAAGAGGGACTTCCAATTAAAAAAATATCCCATCGCATTTAAGGCAGGGGAGCAGGGAGCAGGGGGCAGGGGGAGGAACACTCGTGTTGAGTCTAGAAATTGGGATAATTTATTTTTTGGAGTTCCCAGAGACTTATGTGTACACCGTAGCTTCCTTACCAGGGAAGGGGGTTGGGGGGTTAGGTTTCGCGTTAGTTTTTCCACATAGAGTGAAAAGTCAGAAACTAGATTAAAGCTAAGTACAGCATTTCATTAATTCGTAACGAATTAAATCTGACAATGCCAATGCATCGACTGACAATGGCAACGCATCGGCTGACAATGCCAACGCATCGGCTGACAATGCCAACGCATCGGCTGACAATGCCAATGCATCGGCTGACAATGGCAACGCGTCCCCTTGCATTAAAAACGCTACAATTTTACGCAAAGCTGTACTAAGAGTTTCTTAATTACGAATTCCGCACAGTGCTACTAGCCTTTAACTTAGGATAAGCAATGCGTTTGTGATGAAATTGCTGCCAAACATCTACAAATATCTGGGCAATTTTTGACATTTCTTCTCGTGTTAATCCTGAATCTACGAGTTGATTGTCTTGCCATTTGGCACGCAGAATATTATTAAGCATTGCTAAAGCTTGTTCAGTCGAAACATCTTTAAGCGATCGCTTTTCTGCCAAAGGTTTAGCCGATGCTTCGAGCGATCGCAGCGCCGCTTCACAAGAATCTGCTAACATGACAATTCCGGTTTCCCGTGATTGGGGAATCGGGCCATCGTAGCGAAAATCTGCGTCTTCTACTGTTAAACTTGGATCTTCTTGAGCCATTTGCTGGGCTTGATGATGGAAATAGGCAATTAGCATCGTTCCCTGATGCTCTGGAATAAATGCTTGGATCGCTGTAGGTAAAAGGTGTTTACGCGCCATCACTAACCCTTCAGTTACGTGCTTTTTAATAATTTCTGCACTCTTCCAAGGATCTTTAATCTCTGTATCATGTTTATTCGGCCCCCCCATTTGATTTTCAATAAAGCCAAGAGGGTCATGCATTTTGCCAATATCGTGATATAGTGTGCCAGCCCTGACTAGTTCAACATTGCATCCTAGTTCTTTGGCAGCAGCTTCAGCAAGAGTAGCCACAAGCAACGTATGCTGAAAAGTTCCAGGAGTTTCAGTAGCGAGTCGTTTTAATAAAGGGCGGTTAGGGTTCGCCAACTCCGCTAAACGGATTGGGGTAACTAAATCGAAAACTTTTTCTAGATAAGGACTCAAGCCTAAAGCTACAACACTCCAGCCTAAACCGGATAAAGCAAACAATCCGGCTTCTCGGAGGACAATATACCAAGTTGAACCAAATGCTTGACCAATTAAAATTTTAACAACCAGATAAATGCTACCCTGAGTTAAAGCGATCGCAACACCCAATAATGCCAATTCTTCACGCGATCGCAATCGTTGCGCTATGTAACTACCTAATATTCCTCCCCCTACACCAGCTAAAAGCGCAGCCTTGCTTATATCCAAGCTAATAGCTAATATCGGCAACAGCAGTCCGACAACTGTTAACGCCAAAGTGGGGCCGTAGAAGCTTCCCAACAATAAACCAAGGGCGCTCCAGGTGGTATAAGGCAATCCCATCGTTACCAATCCTGGCACACTCAGAGTTAGCAGTAACACCAATAAGCGATCGCGTTGTCGCAATTCGTAATTGACATGCCGTTCTACCCAAACAAAAATACCAATGGCGATCGCAATTACACCTGCTAACTTCACTAACTCGTGCCATTTTACCTCCCGGCGAACCAGGTGATAATGCTCCAGTACCTTAAAGTTCCATGCAGTAATCTGCGCTCCTTTTCTGACAATCACCTCACCATCCCGTACCTTCACCATCACGGGTGACACCCCAGCAGCAGCCTTTTGAGCGTTTTCTCTGGTTTGTTCTTCATCTTTTTGCAGATTTGGCTTGAGTACAGCTAACAACAGGTTCTTTGCCAAAGATTCGGCGGATTCTGGTACAAAAGACTGCAATTGTAAACTCACCGCATCCTGTAAGATATTTTTTGGCAGTCCTTGTGGGATGCCTTGGGTGAGAATCCGCTCTGCACTCTGATGGATTCCCATTTGTGTTGTTTTCCACTCCTCATCTGACAAATCCAAAAGTAGGGATTCCTCGTATACTACTTCTGAGGTAACAGTCTCTAACTGTAAAAGTTTGGCAGTGGCTTGGGTGTATCTTTGGCGTGCTTGGGAAATTTGGGAAATCGCTAAAGACAAGTTTTTCTTAGAAGTGACGCGGTAAGATTCTAATTCTGCTACTGCTTGAGTAAAGTCAGTGTTTTGAGAAAAATCAACAGGCTTTGTTTTCTGTGGCGTTGGTATTGTGCGCCGTTGGTGTTCCTGATTGGGTGCGGATGAGGCGGCGGTTTGTCCTGTTCCTTTTTTATTATGCTGATTTTTAGTATTTTCTACAGTTATTAGCAGTGCTTGCCATTCCGAGTCAGGACAAGAGCGGAGGTAACGCTGGGTAGAGATGGACAAAACTACAGGATCAAAAAAAGGAAAAGCTCTAGCAACAGCGCGAATTTCGTTGCCATCATCTAGAAGTCGTTGCAAATTTTCGTTAATTTGTTCGTTCATTCGCGCATTAATCATCAACACCTGTAAGGATGTTTCACTAACGGCTTGGCGCTGTAATTCTGTTTTTTTCTGATCTTCGATGCTAGCTGTGTAAGGCGCTGTAATTGTCAGGGGTGCAGGATTTCCGATTTGGAGTTGAGTTTGGTTGTATAATTTATGCCCAATAACGCCAGTGAGTGAGAGTAGAGCGATCGCTAAAATTACCAAGGAACGCTGTTCATGTACCCAATCTAAAGCGACTGCATAAATACTACTCTTAGTTGTGACCGATTTTGTCTTTGACTGGAGCGCTCTTTCTTGTTTTCGGCGATGCCTACGGCTGGCTACGCCTACGCTTTTATCGTTGCTTTTAGATAAAAATAAAATTACATTCTTAACGATAGTCCTTAAAAGTTCCCTTCTATGGCTTTTGCTTTTGGGGCTTCTCATTAACTTTCCCTTACGGCGTAGTCCTTTGTACTGTCGCCGACAGTTAGTCAATTGCTGGGTTAAGAACTGCAAAAATTGCTTTATTTTCATTATTTCTGCCTGCAATTGCTGATTTTGATAGCTCAAAATAGACAATCATCAGGGAAGTTTGCTCTGCGGCTGCTGCAACTAGGGTGGCAAAGCCTAATTAAAGCTTGCCATAATAGCTACCTACAGAATCAGTCCAAAGGTTTGCTGAAAAATTCTAGTATATAAGTTTTTTAGTTTTTGGCTAGATTTTAGTAGTCTTCAGTGTTTAGTACCCGCACCGTTGTTCGGTAAAAATAGGATTAACGCGACCGAATAACGCGAGGAGCTGCGTAAACTGAAGGCAGAACCACCTCACATCCCTCCTCAGTTAACTCCCTTGGATTTAAGGTAAGATCATACACTCCCGACCACACCGCCACAAATGCATCCGCCAATTTTAACATTTGGGAAAAGCTAGTTAATCCCCATGTTGGAGAATTCCTCTGTAAGAGCAAGACTTGCCAATTTATGGGAATTCCGCCTATACCGTTATATGCTCCTGATAAAGCACCAGTAATTGCACCTGTAGCCTGTAAGTCTAGGGGGGTAGCATGTTGCATGAAATTGCCATTGTGAGTAGCCCGCAAAACTGCCAGCCGGAAGTCTTCTAAGGTACTCAAAAAGCAATAGAACGCCATAGCAATAGTGTTACTGAGTTGTTCTTCCCTAGCAAACTCAGCTTGCGCCCTTGACAATCCCGCCCCTTGCTCTAATAAATTCTGAACTGTTAATAATTTTTTTGGTATTGATGTCGGTGTTTGTCCGAGAAAAGAAATTGTTTGTGGGATCAGGGTTAGGGGGTTGAGTTTTTCAGTTAAAGCAAGAGATATCGCATATCCTACTGCTAACGTTCCATCCCTTATTATTGGGTCATCCTCCCAGATTTTTAGGACATGCAGCAAGTTTTGCCGGAGCTTAATCGGATTTTCGTGAAAAAAAAGTGCTACTGGTAGTGTCGCAAGAATTATTTTGATCGATATGTCATCAGTTACTGTTAAATGAAGAGATTCTTGTTGCTGACGCGCTATCCAATCATCTAAATCTAATCTACCCAACACAATCAAACTCTCAGTACCTAGAACCGCCATTCTGCCCAAATCTAGGTAACTCTGAGACTGTATATTGCCAGTGGCTAAACTTTCCCCCAGTAATGCTCCGAGCAAAGTACCTCTAAACCGACTTACAGGAGAGTAACGCATAAACTATGTAGTTAAGAGTGAGGAGTTAATGAAATATTGCTAATTCCTAACTTTACTACCAACTACCAATTTCTAACTTCTAACTCTTGTACAGACGCGATTAATCGCGTCTCTTCTAACTCTTAACTCTCAAATGATTCACCAAAGCTTGTAAGCCCAACAAGTAACTTTGTTCGCCAAAACCACTTATTTGCCCGATCGCTACTGGGGCGATATACGAATGATGGCGAAAATCTTCCCGACGGTAAATATTACTCAGATGTACTTCGACTGTGGGCAAGTTAACAGCCGCGATCGCATCTCGCAATGCCACACTTGTATGGGTATATGCCCCTGCATTAATCAAAATCCCGTGATGTTGTCCTAATGCGGCATGAATAGTATCTACCAAAATTCCTTCATGATTTGACTGCACAGAAAAAACTTTCGCCTGTAACTTGAATCCCTCTTCTTCTAACAGGCGGTTAATTTCAGCTAGAGTCAACGCACCATAAATTCCTGGTTCTCGCTGTCCTAGCAAATTTAAGTTTGGCCCATGCAGTGCCAGAATGCTTAAGGGTTGCAACGTCGAGTTGAGCACTTTGAGATTAGTGGCGACGACGCGAGCGATCGTTTACAGGAATCGGAATCAGTTCCGGTTCCGGTTCTGCCTCTGGCCCAAACAGGCTCTCTATTAGCCTCCGTGCTAATTCCTTAACCTTTTCCAGCACCTTTTCTATATAGTCCATGAACTGACGGCTCCTGAGATACTACCTCAATTTTTGATTAACAGGTACGCAGAAATTGGCATATTTTCGCACCTCTGGCTTCCAACCGGGCTGATAAACAATCCCGTGTTTGGGACATAAGCCACTTCTAAAATTTGGCGTTGTGTTTTCCCTTACTTTTTAGAGTATCACACTTGCACCTACTGAACTGCATCCTATCAAGGATAGATATCAAGGGTCAAGAGTTCAGGATCGGACTTTGGACTCTTGACTACTAATTTTAGATTTACGATAGCGTAGCGTTAGCGACGTAGGAGCGTCTTTTAGATTTTAGATTTATTTCGCTTACAAGGCGCGGGGAATGAACCCCAAAATTCTTTAAATCCAAAATCGTTCGACTGAGCAAAGTCGAAGTCCAAAATTAGCTGACTTGCAATTAACCTTCTGTGCCCTTTTTTTTGGTAGAGGTTGTTGACTTAGCAGTTGACTTAGATTTAGAAGTCGTTGATTTAGTCGTTTTGCGAGTCGATTTCGCTGTTGATGCTTTAGCTGACAACAAGTTCAGTGCCTCAGCCAAGGTTACATTTTCTACCGTTTGACCTTCTGGGATACTCACATTAGTTTTGCCATGCTTGATGTAAGGGCCATAAGGGCCATCGTAGATGTTAATTGTTTCTCCATCATCTGGATGTGTACCCAATTCGCGTAAAGCTGCCTTGGACTTGTTGTTTGTAGAACTGCGTCCTTTTTTGGGTTCAGACAATAATTCTAATGCACGTTCTAAGCTAATTGTCAATACATTATCAGCAGCTTTTAGAGAACGGTAGTCTTTCCCCTCCTTACCCTGGTCATGAACCACATAAGGGCCAAAGCGCCCCAAACTTGCTTGGATTTTGCTGCCAGTGACTGGATGAACTCCCAATGTCCGGGGTAGTGCCAACAGACCAACAGCCATTTCCAGAGTAACGGTTTCTGGGGTAACACCTTTGAGTAGGGAGGCTTGTTTAGGTTTGGGGTTTTCGTCGGTTTTATCACCCAATTGGACATAAGGGCCATAGGCACCAATCTTCACATAAATTGGTTCGCCAGTTTCGGGATGCCGACCTACCTGATCAGGGCCAGTGGTTTTTTGTCGCAGCAATACTTCAACCTGTTTGGGGTCGAGGTCGGCTGGTGTCAGGTCTTTGGGAATTGAAGCGGTGATAACCCCCTCACCATTTTCGACTTCAATGTAGGGGCCATATTTCCCAATGCGGACTTTCGCATCTAGATTCTCCAGTTCTACAGTCCTAGCTTTAGTGGCATCAATTTGACTTTCCCGTTCTTTTACCAGGGTTTCCAGCCCTTTCTCTCCCAGGTAGAATTGCTGCAAGTAGGGTAGCCATTTGGCTTCACCTGTGGCAATGTCATCCAGGGTTTGCTCCATCTTTGAGGTAAAACTGGGATCAACAACGTCCGGGAAATGTTTTTCCAGCAAGTCGGTGACGGCAAAAGCGGTGAAGGTAGGAATAAGAGCATTACTCACCAAATGGGCATAACCCTTGTCGATGATGGTGCCAATGATGCTGGCGTAGGTACTGGGACGACCGATACCTTCGCTTTCTAAGGTTTTCACTAAAGTTGCTTCGGTGTATCTAGCTGGCGGTTGGGTTTCGTGCCCAACTGCTTCTAAGTCTGTACAATTCGGATGATCTCCTACTTTCAGATTCGGCAAAATCACTTCCTGGTCTTCCAGTGCTGCTTCTGGGTCGTCTGAACCTTCAACGTAGGCACGTAAGTATCCTGGAAATTCAATCCGTTTGCCAGAAGAACGGAATCCAGCATCCTCAACTTGCAATTGCACGGTAATTTGAGTTTGGCGGGAATCAGCCATTTGACAGGCAACAGTCCGCTTCCAAATCAAATCGTAGACAGCAAGTTCTCGACCGCCCAAACCAGTTTCTTGAGGTGTGCGAAAGCTGCTACCTGCTGGACGAATGGCTTCGTGCGCCTCTTGTGCGCCTTTGGATTTGGTGGTGTATTGCCGGGGTTGGGGACTGAGGTATTGTTGACCGTAGAGCTTTTCTACACAACTCCGAGCAGCTGCGATCGCTTGATCTGACAAATGCACCGAATCTGTCCGCATATAGGTAATATACCCCTGCTCGTACAAATTCTGGGCAACCCGCATCGTATCACGGGCTGAGAGGCGCAATTTCCGGTTAGATTCTTGTTGCAGCGTTGAGGTGGTAAACGGTGGCGACGGTTTGCGCGTCACTGGGCGTTCCTCCATCTCGGTAACACTCCAGGTTTTCCCAGTTAGGCGTTCCTTGAGGGCTACCGCTTGGTCTTCGTTGAGCAACAAGACATTCCGACCTGCGGTAATTTGTCCGGTCGTTGCGTCAAAATCACTGCCGTTAGCGATTTTGGTTCCTGCCAATGTTACCAACTGGGCAGCAAAGGGGGGTTTTTCCTTTGAGAAACTGGCTTTCAAATCCCAGTATGTACCTTCACGGAACGCGCGGCGTTGGCGTTCCCTAGTGACTAAAAGCCGCACGGCTACAGATTGCACTCGCCCAGCAGATAATCCCCAGGCGATTTTTTTCCATAGCAGGGGAGACAGGGTATAGCCCACCAGTCGATCTAAAATCCGCCGCGTTTCTTGGGCGCGAACCAACTGCTCATCGATATTGCGGCAGTCTTTCAGAGCTTTTTTGATCGCCTCTTCGGTTATTTCGTGAAACACCATCCGCTTAGTGGGAACTTTCGGCTTCAGCAATTGGTATAAATGCCAACTAATGCTTTCACCTTCCCGGTCTTCGTCCGTTGCCAGAATCAATTCATCTACATCTTTGAGGGCTTCTTTAAGCTGGGTGACAATTTTCTTTTTGTCTTTCGGGACAACATATACCGGTTCAAAGTCGGCGTCCACATTTACCCCTAGCTGCGCCCATGATTCCCCCTTGACGGCAGCGGGAATTTCACTAGCCGACTGGGGGAGGTCACGCACATGACCCATAGACGCCTCCACCCGATAGCTTGATGGCAGGTAGTTGCGAATGGTACGAGCTTTGGCTGGAGATTCGACGATGACGAGAGTTGACATGGAAATTTCAATAAAAAGAAGAGCTACTAAGCAAAACAGTCAAATTGAGGTAATTTTTGCAAATTGTCAAGATAAAAGGTCACGCTTAGGGCGGTGATTTAATCCTCACATAAACTGCCTGCTTGGGATAAAATCTGCTGAACTTATGGCCCAGTCTGTCCCAGAGGTTAGAGGAGGAGAACGCTGGGTGTGAATTTCCAGCTATTTCAATCTTTAACTTATCTAACGCATAATTGGCGACTACAGTTTTCAAAATATCATCGGGGAGTGGGGAATGGGGAATGGGAGATGAGGAAGTAGGGGAAGGAAGGGAAGAAGAACTATTTAATTGACCAATGCCCAATCCCTAAGAGCTTGTGCCAAGATTAAACCAAACTTGAGAGCAAAAACGAAGTGGGGTTTGTACCCATGCCAGGAAAGCAAAACCATGAAACCGATTCGCCAAGGTGATGTAATCTTACTGCCTGTGCAGCAAATTGAAGGACAAAAAATACCTCACTTAACTTTGGCAGAAGGCGAAGTTAGGGGGCATAAGCATCGCATTACTGAGGGAAACGCAGAATTATACGATAAAGATAGCACACTCTATTTGCGTGTGTTTTCCGACTCGGCATTGCTTGTCCATGAGGAGCATAAAGCTATTTATATTCCCCAAGGTGACTGGATGGTGAAAATTCAACGGGAATACGAGCCTGAAGGTTGGCGATATGTCGCTGATTGAAAAGTTAACGCCTGAGCAAGAGGCTTTGATTCCAGTTTATCGAGAGAAGTGGAGAGCGATCGCGCTTTCAACTGAGCGAATTGATAGAGAAAAAGCAGCTAATGTGGTAAAAGCTGCTTATGTAGCGATTGGTTTTGAAGAACCTGAAGTTGTTTTTTGTGATAGCCCTTATGCAGCTTGCAACTGGATGCTAAAACAACTGTCATCTCAATTTATAGACAATTATCTCAATAATGAACCAAATAGTTTAGAAAGCTTATTTTCGCCTCATATCTTTAAAGAACTTTCGATTAAACTCTATCAACAGCTTGGGAAAAAAGTCCGTAAGCAATTCATCTACTGTTTCTATGGGATGGCAAATTGTCTGTTAAATTATGAAATATACAAAGGTTTAATTAAAAAATTTTATACTCAATTAAACGAGGAAATAGAGGATAAATCGTGGTTGATTGAAGTTCAAGTTAATAACTCCTTTAGACTTGAAAATCACGGTAATTGCATGGATTTAAATGATTTTTGTATCTCTGTTTTGAACATTGCTCATCATCAACAAGAATGGGAAAGATTTCAATCTTTCATACAAGAATGTGGTTGGTTGTTTGCGTATGATGACATTTGTATAGTATGCGATCGCCCGCTTCACCTGCGCTTCGACAATCAAGATCGCCTCCACGCTGAAGGCAAACCCGCCATTGAATTTACTGATGGATATAGCCTTTACTCATACCACGGTGTAACCTTGCCTGAAAAATACGGTAAAATCCACCCGCAGCAATGGCAATCTCAATGGCTTTTATCGGAGGAAAACGCCGAACTACGCCGAGTGTTAATTCAGGGTATTGGTTACGCTAGAATTTGCCAAGAATTACAAGCAATTGAATTAGATTTTTGGAAAGAATATACTCTATTAAAAATAGATAATGATGTCGATGAAGAACCAATTTACTTGTTAAAAATGACTTGCCCCAGTACAGGGTTTATTCACGCCTTACGAGTTCCACCAAATATGAACTCAGCGCGTGAAGCAATTCGCTGGGTAAATTGGGGAATTGATCCAGAAGAATTTGCTGTGCAAACCTGAGTTTATCAAGCCCAGCTTTTTTATTGGGTTTTATTTTTGAGATTATAGACAAAATATAGTGCTTCTCGAATGGAAGCAATACATTTTGACCTCACTTCCATTCCTCTCTCCTAAAAGGAGAGAGGCTTTGAGGCTTACTCCCCAACGCTCGCAGGGAAGGGGCAGGGGGTTAGGTCTGTATTTCACGCAATTGAGAACCGCTATAAAAGACGCAAATTTATTTTTTGCGTCTTCTTTTTTTGGAGATTTTGAAAATTAGAAACTGAATGTGGTTCTCAGTGCGCCAATTACAACATCATCGTTGTCATTGTTATGATCTGGCGATGTTAACCAGATGACTCCTGGAGTAATAGTAATATTGTCAGTCAACTTATACTGGTAGAACGCTTCAAGATGATAGGATGTATCCCGATCTCTATCCAATCCTGCGATGTTAGAGCTTGTCACTTTTGGCTCCACACCAGCGATGATACCTGCTAAGTTACCTTCTTTACCAAGGTCAGGAAAGCCGAGAGTGACGGCATAGTTCCAAATGTCAACCTCTCCACGATCGCCATTTAATGTGCGGCTGTTGGTGTATCCAGCCCAACCACCCAAGACTATGTTATCAGTGATGCCAATGGATGCTTCGACACCGTAAGAATTACTGGAAAATCGGGAATCTAACGTACCATCGCCATCTAAATCCAAGGGCCCGAGAGTTGCTGCATTACTACCCGTGAGTAGTGGTTGGTTGTAGGAATTGATGTAAGTTAAACCAATAGTAATGCGATCGCTTGGTTTAACCGTCAGCTGTGCTAGCGCACCGTAAGAACTATTAAACAAACCATTATTGGGCGTAGGGTCATTAGCTGTACCACTCAAATACCCTAGACTCAGTGCCAATTTCTCACTGAACTCGTGCGTTACTGCCAACCCCGCGCCATTTATCTGACCATAAATTGGGTTGCGTGTACCAAAGGTGGACAAAGCACCAAAGGAGCCATCACCGTCAAAGAGATTGACAGTACTGGTAATATCATCTGCTGCAGCTGCGTTGGCAAGAGCAGTAACCTGTGTTCTTTCACCCAGAGGGAATTTGTAATACAAGGCATCTATAAAAGCATTAGTAGTACCATCCTCGCCAGCAAAAAATAAGTTGCCCTCTGGTGTACCAATGTTAGGGCTGAGAATATTATTAGCCTGGATTCTGGTAAACAGTGTATCTTTGCCTGTGAAACTTGTCACAAGTTCTATCCGTGCCCGTAACCCTAAAGTTGTATTCTTGTCTGTAATTTCCTCACCGTTGACTGTATTTCCTGACAAAACATCGCTGGCGACTGCGATAACTTCTCCTTGCAGTTTGGTTGTAGTTGAGAACTGATTTGCCTCCAATTCAGCAGTTTTAGCTTCTACTGCATCTACACGACCTCGGAGTGTCGCCAGTTCTGCTGAAAAATCTTCTTGCAGCTTTTGTAATGTAGCTAAATCTTGTTTGTTAACTAAATCCCCGGTGGCTGTAGCAATAAGTTCGTTAACGCGGTCAAGACAAGCATTCAAACCAGCCGCAAACTCATACCGCGTCAATGCCCGATTACCACGATAAGTGCTATTTGGGTATCCTGCAATACAACCATAACGCTCAACCAAAGACTGCAATGCTTGAAATGCCCAGTCCGTGGGTTGTACATCGGAAAATTGAGACACAGAGGTAACTTGCGCCATTGGATTAACTGGCGCGATGTTCGTAGCTCTTATATCTGGATTAGCTAAAACTTGCGGTTGATTGATTTCAGACTTTCCCGATGTTTCACCTGCAAATGTAGCAGTATTCACAAATAGCATGACACCGCAGACTGCTGGACTAACTAGCAGATATTTCCAGAATTTTTGCATTTCTCTCCTCACACTGATCTCCAACTCACACCCAAACCACGTTTTTTAAACGTGTATTTTATGAGAATATTTGTCAGCAATCTTATCAGAAGTAAGCAACCTCTTTAACAAAAAAAGTCAAGAAATCCTAATTATTTAGGGAAAACTAAATTGCAGAGGGTTGTACCGTCTGAAAAAGTTTTGTTGTTATTCATTACACAGAAAACCCAAAATAATATTATATGCCTAAAATGAGAATGAGAATTATTATAGTATAAACTTGTCAATAGGAATTTTGACAGAGGCAGAGTCAGCATCCGTTTTGGGGAGAAAATACGTGATTGTAAATTGTAGAGGAATTAGAACAAGCAAACAAAGAAGCGGCATCTTGCCCATAATTGCTTTGCTGATGTTGTCAATGGCTACTGGCTGTAGTCAATCGAATCCAAATCAGGGAAAGACTTCCGAACAGTCGCCGCAAGCACAGGAAGCTGCTTCTACCCCGTCGGTGCAGTCGGGAAAAACTAAAGTAGTGACAACATTTTTGCCGATATATTTGTTTACTAAGGCAGTAGCTCTTAATGTGGCAGATGTAGAAATTCTAGTGCCACCTGGTACGGAGGTGCATGAATATCAAGCGACACCCGAAAATGTCAAGGCGATCGCAACTGCGAATGTGTTAGTAAAAAATGGTTTAGGTTTGGAGGAATTTCTGGAAAATACTGTTAAAAATGCCCAAAATAGCAAATTAGCTGAAATTGATGCTAGTAAAGGTATTAAACCCTTAAATGAAATTTCACCTGTTGTAAAAACGGCCCAAGAAGAAAAAGACGACGAACATAGCCAAGGTAATCCACACGTTTGGTTAGATCCAGTTTTGGCAAAACAGCAGGTAACTAATATTCGAGATGGATTAGTTGCTGCTGACCCAGCGAACAAAGCAACTTATGAGGCGAATGCTGCGACTTATATTAAAGAATTAGAAAGTTTAAACAGCGAATTTCAACAGACTTTGCAGAAAACTCCTAGTTGTACCTTTATTACCTTTCATGATGCGTTTCCATATTTAGCTAAACGCTATAACCTCAAGCAAGTTGCTGTGGTACAAATTCCCGAAGATCAACTTTCACCAACGGATGTGCAAAATGCAGTTAATGCGGTGAAAAAGTACAAAGTTAAAGCTTTATTTAGCGAACCAGGAGTAGATAACAAACTTCTATCCAGCCTTTCCAAAGATTTAAAATTAACTTTGCGTCCTCTGGATTCTCTAGAAACTGGCGAAACAGATCCACAGCATTATTTCAAGGCTATGAAAGCTAACTTGCAAACTCTGCAAACAGCATGTAAATAGGTTTGTCATTTGTCAGTTGTCCTACCCTGCGGGAAGCCGCTAGCGCGTCTATGTCCTTTGCAAATGACTAATGACCAATGACCAATGATTAATGACCAATGACTAATGACCAATGACTAATGACTAATGACATTGCTATTTTAAAAGTAGAAGGATTAACTGTCTATCAAGGCAGCTATCTAGCTGTTCGAGATGTTTCTTTTCAATTATTGCCAGGAACAGATACAGCTATCGTCGGCCCCAATGGTGCTGGTAAAAGTACTTTGGTAAAAGCGGTTTTAGATTTGATACCTCGAAGTGCTGGTACGATTCAAATATTCGGTCGTCCAATTGCAAGACTGGGGCGTTTACGTCACTTATTGGGCTATATGCCGCAAAACTTCATTTTTGACCGCAGCTTTCCCATTTCTGTCAGCGAGTTAGTAGGACTTGGATGGGACAAGGAAGCGAAAAAAGGGGATTTATTTTTCTCTAGGCTGTGGAGACAAGACCAAGAAAAATCGGCAGCCGTAGGAGAAGCTTTACGGCGAACCGATGCTTATCATTTACAGCATCAAGCTATTGGTACTCTTAGCGGTGGTCAACTCAAGCGGGTTTTATTGGCTTATTGTTTGGTAATGCCTCGGAAACTGTTGGTACTAGATGAAGCCTTTGCTGGTGTTGATGTGCAAGGTTCAGCAGATTTTTACGCTTTGCTAAATGAATTAAAGCGTCAAGAGGGTTGGACAGTATTGCAAGTTTCTCATGATATTGATATGGTAAATCGCCATTGCGATCGCGTGCTTTGCCTGAACCAAAGTATTGTTTGTACTGGTAAGCCGGAAATTGCCCTTTCACCGCAAAACCTGTTAGCAACCTACGGCCCAGGTTTCAGCCGTTACCAGCACCAACATTAAAGCTTATAAGTATGAATTTCTTCAATGATTGTCAGATAGCAAGGCTAGCGATCGCCAATAGCAATGACTTAGTAAGCTTGTTAACATTCCCTTTTATGCAGCGTGCGATCGTAGGTGCTGTGTTGATGGGAATACTTGGCGGGATGTTGGGTAGTTTTGTCACCTTGCGCCAGTTGTCCTTTTTCAGCCACGCGGTTGGTCATGCAGCATTAGTAGGTGTGGCGTTAGGTGTGCTGCTACAAATAAATCCGACTTGGATGCTGTTACCTTTTACCTTGGTTTTTGGGGTTATTGTCCTCTACTTTATCGACAAAACCGACTTAGGTAGCGATAGCGTTCTTAGCATAGTGCTATCTGGGGCATTAGCGATCGGTGTGATTCTCACTAGCCTAATTAAAGGATATCGTGGCAACTTGATGGCTGTGCTGTTCGGCGATATTCTAGCGATCGATACCACAGATTTGATTTTGACGTTGCTAGTACTTGTGGGAGGCAGCATATTTTTACTATCAACCCTGCGGCAGCAAATTTTATTGACCCTTAACCCCGATGTAGCTCAAGTTCAAGGTATTCCCGTCCAGTTGTACCGCTACGTCTTTGTGGTCTTGCTTTCACTCGCCGTTGCTGTAGCGATTAAAGCTGTCGGCGTTTTACTGGTGAACGCCTTTTTGGTGATTCCCGCTTCTACCGCCAAACTGATGAGTCACCACTTTAGCCGCTTTCTAGTCATGTCGGTGATAGTTGGTTCCATTAGCAGCATTGCTGGCATCATTGTGTCAGGTATTTTCAACTTTGCTTCTGGCCCAAGTATTGTTCTTGTTCAATTTCTGCTATTTGTAGCCGTTTTCATCTGGTTTAAGTTGAATTTGAAAGCCGCATAAATCTTTTTTCTCCAAGGGCTTGCTATTTTCTTGGATGTTTGCTACATTTATTAATCGTGGCTCACAAAAGCCCCAGCCGGGATAGCTCAGTTGGTAGAGCAGAGGACTGAAAATCCTCGTGTCACCGGTTCAAGTCCGGTTCCTGGCATACATTACAGAAAAATAGCCCCCCTAGTGTAAGGCATAACTGACATAAATTCGGCATAAGCCAATTTATATCATAATCCAGGAAAAGGCTTATGTGGATTCATTATTATGTTTTTAACTTAATTGTACTTATAACCCTATAGACAAGAAGCGTGTAAGGTAAAAATAACTTGCTAGCCCTTAAGGTTTGCCAAAAAATAGCGTTGAGCAAGCCGTCAAAGGCAAGGGTATTTTACAAACTCATAGGTTTTGTAAAAATGCAATGAAGTGAAAGCAGGTAAGACTCAAGATATTTTTTACACAGACTAGAATGAATGTAAAACGTAACAGTAGAAAAACATTTTTCTGACTGCAAACCTTATTTTAAACCTGTTAATCAGAACTTTTTTCGCCAACCAAATGTAAAAATTTGCCCCTAAAATGGCTAATAAATATATTTTGGCTATTCATGTCTGAATACCTTGCTTTTCCTTTTCGGGTATTTACATCACATAATCCTAACTCTGTTAAATTATATAAACTCTCTTTTACCATTTCTTCCGTAACATTTTCTATTTTTCTCTATTTTTGAGAACAATGTTATTAAAAGTACAATGGAACAATAAAATAAGATGCTTGTAACTCTGTCTAAGTTTCGTACAGGCGTCTTATCTCATATTCTTTTTGAAAAAAATAATATTAGCTATCTTTAGCTATCTAAGTTCGATTGCTCGTCTTCATCCAGTGCTTTTTGAATAGCGCGTCTACAGAATTCTGGCGGGTCATCTTTGATAGATAATTTTTCCTTCATTGTTTTGGTAACACGTAAATTCAATCTTTCGGTTAACGACTCTTCCCTATCTGTAGTGAACGGCCGTAAATTTTCTGGGTTACCTTTGTTTTTAGTCATTTATGTAGAAATATAAATAATGCTATTCTTAACGTGCCTACCAGTGGGAAATATCATTTGGTGGGTAGCTGTTGACCGTGGAAAGTTTTAGCTACCCAGTGTCCGTCTATTAAATGAACAATTCCATGTTTACACGAACGGAACTCGAAATCAAAACTAAACCAGAATTAGCGCAATTGTGTTTGCGCTATGGGTTAAAGCCTACAGGGAACAGAGCATATAAGACTAGTTACATTACATCCGTTATGGTGTTCCCTCAAATAGCGCTTTCTCAGTTTGAGGTAGGTAAAGGACTAAAGAATGTCACTTTTGCCTTTATGCAAGAGTTATCGAGCGCTATAGAACAGATGAACTCACCGAGCGATGAGCAGTCAGCACTCATCAAAGCAAGCTTGGAAGGAAGAGTTTTAAATGCTCTCGATAGGTACGTCCAAGAGAAACTGCTAGCACTGCATAAAGCTAAACATCACCTTGAGGTAGCGTTAGGGCTGTTAAGCCAGTAAACCCAATCCCTGATGTCCATTGCCTGTAAGCTTCCCTTGTGGAAGCTTTTTTAATGGGTGCGTAGGCATGGAAAATAGGGTCAAAATTTGACCCTAAAAATCGACCTTTTAAGCACCTAAAAAACAAAAAGACCAGCCTCCCACAGCTGGTCTGGAACATTTTTTTTGCGTTGTCTTCTCAAGAGAGTTAAAACCCAATTGCGCGTTCCCAAAATGCAACGGGCAACTTTTCTTAACAATATTGTAACAGCCAACACAGATTTTTCCAGAATATTCATCAAAAAAAGATATGAACAAAGCTTAAAAGCTTCTATCTATCAGGAGAATTCACCAGATCGCAGGGTATAGATAGGGGAGATGAGGGAGATGGGGAACAGAGGGGAAGGAAGTTGCAGTAAGTCTTTCCCCTCCACC
>NZ_CAXTNE010000154.1:0-18649 GCF_964245445.1 uncultured Nostoc sp. | reverse complement strand
GCTGTGGGCGATCGCTCTGGTGAAGCTATCACCTTGGGTAATATTGGTGTATTCTTCCAAAGTACAAATCGACCAACTCAAGCCATTACTAATTTAGAGCAATCTCTTCAAATCAGCTTAGAAATGCGCCGGGGTTTGCAACGAGAAAATCGCCAAAAGTTTTTACAGCAAAACAGTGGAAGTGCAATTGCTACTGCTTTAATCGATGTCCTCATTAACCAAAATAAATATGAGCAAGCCTTTGAATGGCTTAACCTAGTTAACACAGCCGACCTTGCTGATTATACTCGCCTCATTAATGCCAAAGTTGCCAATTCAAAGGCACAGCAAGCTCTTGATGACTGGAGTAAAAAAAATCAACAATTGGAATTTCTGCAACAACAACTGCAAGAAAATTTTTCTGAAGCTTTATCTCAAAAAATTCGGCAATTAGAAGTACAAGTTTACTCAGAAGCCGAAAATATATCTCGCCGTTTTCCTGAAGTGGCAGAACTATTTGAAACTACACCCGCAGATATTAAAAACCTGATATCCTCCATACCCACAGGAACGGTTGTAATTCGACCTGTTTTGCTGACTAATGTCAGAAATATACCTAATAGCATAGCATTTTTCATCTTCACAAAAGAAAAATTAAGTGTTGTTAAAAAATCTATTGATCCCACTGAATTTAATAAACTTATTACCAATTATCTAAAACAGGTACAAGACGATAGTGATGCTAGCTACCTTGAAACAGGTGGCAAACTCTATGATATTCTCATTCGTCCTATAGAAGATAAAATTCAAGCTTTATCACCCAAAGAACTAAGTATTATTGCTACTGGTAAACTGCACCATTTACCTTTTGAAACTCTTTACGACAGTAAAACCAACCAATTTCTGATCCAGAAATATCCTGTCAACTATCTCACTCGCATTTCCAATAATTCCCTAAAATCTCCAGGTATGCAAAATGCCATACCCCGCAAACCACAAGCTGTTTTAGCATTTGGTAATCCAGTACCCAGTAACCCGCAAAATCTCCCAGGTGCAGAGGCAGAAGTCAGAAATATTAAGAAAATACTCCCAGACAGTGAAGTTTATATTCACAATGAAGCCACCCTGGAAAAGTTTAGATCCCAAGCATTGCGCTTTTCATTTTTGCATTTAGCAACTCACGGCTGTTTTCAAACTGAAGACTGCAAAAAAGTCAAATTAAAAAATAATACGTTACTATTTGCTGACAAATCCTTAGATATTGCCAATGCTGCTCTTTTAGGGCTACAAGGCACACAACTGATTACTCTCAGTGCCTGTCAAACTGCTGTAGACACTAATTTTAATGGTGCAGGAATTGCAGGTGTTGCTTATATATTTGAGCGGGCTGGTGCTAAAGCTGTGATGGCAAGTTTGTGGGCGGTTGATGATGAAGCAACTCAGGAATTGATGATTCAATTTTATCAAAATATCAAGCAGGGGATGACGAAAGGTGAAGCTTTGCAAAAAGCTAAGTTGAAGCTAATTGCAGACCATCGCCATCCTTTTTATTGGTCGCCATTTGTGCTGATTGGTGATGCACGTTAAAGTAGTTCGTAATTCGTAATATCAAGCCAGTAGGGTGTGTTACAGCTTTAGCCTAATGCACCGCTATCATGGTTCGTAGAACGAAACCCAACATCATATCAAGACTTGTTTGGGTAACACTAAAGTTCAACCCAACCTACAATTATTTTTACTTTAGCGCTAAAGCGCAAACTACAAACCTATTCACTCACAACAACTTATCTGGTGTAATTGGCAGATCCCGAATCCGCTTACCTGTGGCATGATAAACTGCATTAGAGATGGCAGCTGCTACCCCAACAATCGGAAGTTTCCCCAGGCTTTTAGTTCCTAGTGCATTCACATAAGCATCGTGTTCTTCAACAAATTGCACTTCCATGTTTGGGATATCTGCATGAACAGGAATCAGGTAATCGCAAAGGTTAGCACCAACTATTCTGCCCTGATTAGTATCCATTACAGTTTTCTCCATCAGCGCCATACCGATTCCCCATGTAATCCCGCCTATAACTTGACTCCGCGCTGTCTTAAAGTTGAGAATTCGCCCTGCACCATAAACGCCTACGCAACGTCTTATTTTGATTTCTCCCAACAACTCATCAACTGCAACTTCGACAAATATCGCACCAAAAGAGTGTTTAGCACAACTTTCACAGGGCGTTTAACTTGACGAGCTGCGATCGCAGCAGTGCTTTACAACCAAATCCTCCGCCTAAATATTTGGAGATGACGCGGACATTTTCTTGAGGAATATTCAGAACAGATGCAATTCCTTTTTGTGTTGCAGAAACGCCTTGAGTGGTTTCATACAATGTCAAATTATCCCCTTCCCACTGTCGTAGGGAACAATACTGTGCCCGTAGGGCGTGGTCTATTTACCTGAAAATAGCTGTAACCTGTTGCCAAATATCATAAAAATACTAAAAAATACTTATTTTTGTAAAATTTAGATGTTTATTGTTCTAATCTAAGATGTAGTCTCTTGATAAAATAATATGCAAAAACCTTATATTTGAAAATCTCTATCCCGTATTTGATATAATCTGCTGATATTTTTAGCTCATAGAATTAACCTCAGAATATGAACACAAATCTAATTCATAAATTATCCAAACCAATAGTAGAGAAAGTTGCCATTGTCGGTGCTGGCCCAGGCGGTTTGGCTGCTGCAATAGCACTGAGAAGCCAAGGGATAGACGTTCAAGTATATGAAAAAGCCCAAGAATTTCGTCCGGCTGGAACTGGACTAGGACTAGCTCCGAATGGCTTGAATTTTTTAGATGCGATCGCACCGGGAATTGTCGAAACCCTCAAAAGTTCAGGATGTGAGGTTCACCACACGGTTTTAAAGAATATTCAGGGAGAAACAATCCGAACTAACGCAACCAAATACTTGGAGCAATACGGACAACCGTTGTTGACTGTTTGGTGGTATCGTTTACAGCAAGTTATAGCCTCTAGATTGCCATCTGACATCATTCACCTCAATCATCGCTGCATCGGCTTTAAGCAAGATGAAAACGGTGTGGAAATTCATTTTGATGGCGAAAAATCGGTATATGCAGATTTGCTGATTGGGGCTGATGGCGTCAACTCTGTAATTAGAGAAACTTTATTTGGCGAGGGTAAGCCTAATTATATCGGTAGTATGTGTTGGCGTGCCGTCATCAAGTATCACCACGAGCTATTTAATGACTATGAACTAGTTTTTGTCAAAGGCAATAAACAGTTTATGTACATTCTCAATGTGGGCGGCGGCTATACCAGTTGGATTAATCGTAAGTTATCGCCTGAGTACTCCCTTTCTCACAGTGCTGAGGAAGTGAAATCTCGCATTCTCCATGAATTAGCCGGCTGGGATGAATCCTTTCGGGCGGTGGTCGAAGCAACACCAGCCGAGCAAATTTGGGAGGGGCCGATTTGCGATCGCCCACCCTTAACCCATTGGAGCAAAGGCAGAGTAACTCTTTTAGGCGATGCAGCTCATCCAATGGCACCTGCGCTCGCACAGGGAGCTAATACCACTTTTGAAGACGCATACGAACTGCGAGAGTGTTTTTCCCATTCAGCTAATCTCCAAGAAGCTTTAACTAGTTACGAACAGCGTCGCATTGAGCGGACAAAAATCATTCAAGCTCGCAGTGCTTGGGGAGAGATGCGCTACTATGACGACACATTGACATCTCCTGAACAGACACAGCAACGGCAAATGACGCTCAACGAAGATTTTTCTAAATGGTTGTATGATTACAAGCCAGCTGTAACAAGTTAAATCTTAGTGTTACAAATTAGATTGCGATCGCTAAGGCTACTTTTTTTCAAAGTAGCAACAAAAATCTGAGCAATTACCTTAAAAACTTATAACTAGCCCTAATCTTATCGAGTCATTTGATAATATCAAAAGTGACTGTTTTTAGTCAAGCCTTCAAACATAACAAATTAGTGGAATAGTTGAGAATTATTCGCGCAAAATCAACACAACTTAATCAAAATATTAATTTTTATTAGATAAAAAATTTATATTCTATATTTCGCAGGGTATGCAGATAAATTATCGTTGTGTATGCGATGTCCATCTTTTAAGAATACCCGTCCATAGTCCAATCCTGAAGAAATAAATTAGGAACTTTGCTAAAGTCTTTCTGATTACGCGTAACGAGAATTGCCCCCTTAGCGAGAGCGATGCCTACGGCTGGCTACGCCTACGCAGCTATTCTTAAGTCTTGCGTACCTACCTGTATTTTTTGCCAGCGCAAACTTTGGTAGCAACTATATGCTGCCTCATCAAACTCCAGCAAATTCATACCACAAAAGTAAATCTGGGTTATTCGCAAATTTCTATGAGCAACTGCTAAAAGTTCTGGTTTAGTAGCACATTTACTGATAGAAGCTAGTCTGCCTTTTAATTGTTCTTCGAGTGTAACTGTCGTAACAAATATGTTGGAACTGCCAACAACTTGAGCGCTTTGTAAAATTTTAGAATTACCATGTTGAGAAAGAGTAACATGATCGGTATCGAGGATATATAGGCTCAAGCTGACTGATTCTCCTCTAAAAAAGCTTCATAAGCAGCGACTTCTGCATCTAATTCACATCGATTTGCATCCATATTTTCGACAAAATCATCAAAAAGCGGGTCATCTTTGAAAATACCATTAAACTTAACCCAAGGATTGGACTCTTCAACCTGCTGTTCATGTTTCAACATTGGCAAACAACAAAGCCGTAATGTGACCCACCATAAGTAAGACATGATAGGGCTGTTGAACTCACTATCATTAATTAAACCATGAGCCATACGGTTTCTTAAATTTGAACCTGAACGCTCAATTAGCAAGCCTTGAAGATCAAAAAGTGCGTCTTCATTAAAAATTGAGTTTATTTCTGGATAATTGCGGGGGAAAAGAGTAGTATTCAAATCACGCTCATCTTCAATTCCCTTATCAATATCAATTTTTGAGGGTAACGCACCCTGCCTTCGGAGTAAATAACGGATAGAATTTTCAATTTGAGGAATGAGAATATGAGTGGATGTGAAGAAGTCTCCGATGAGTCCAGCGTAAAGCCCTTTTGCAAACTGATATTCTCTCCCAGGAGGTACAAAGAGGTTGTTTGAAACAAATGGAAATAAGTCTTTTACTTCTACACTATGTTCCAGATTTATTTGACCCCTTGCAGGCTCAATGTAAGCTTGGGCGTAAAGTTTGTGATAGAGGACTGCATTCCTGTACATCTCAAAACGAATTGCTTTCTTTGCTTCATCTGAATTACTAGATTGACGGGCTACAACCTTACCCATCTCATTCATAATTGTTATTGGCATGAACTGAGACAACAAAGGTGTTTTCTCCACGCTCTGCTGAAGGTATGAAACTTTAGGTGGAATTCCCAAAAGAGCCAAGGCAAATATTGCATCTTGAAATTTTTTGCCCTTAACATAGGTTCTAGCTAGTTCTACCTCAGCGCTGATATTAAACTGAGAAGATATTGTTATTAACTCATTCAAGGATTGTTTTTGATACTCTGACAGAAGCTTACGAACTTCCTCATATCTAGCTTTCGCTACTGCTTTTTCTTCCTCTGTACCTTGGCTTTTTAATATTTCAAATGCTTCCAACGCCTCTTGTAAATCATCTGATGCCTTTAAATAAGGCTGAGGGTGTTTTATCAATGAATCTTCAGCTTCCTTTACATAAGTTTCGGCAGCAAGCATTCGCGCTGCGTGTCTCTGTTCAGCATTTTTGTCAATGCGATGCCATTCTGCTTTAATTTCCCAGTAGTTTCTTGCCTTATCCCAATCTTGGGAAGATTCCGCTATAATTGCTGCTTTTTCAGCCAGAGCAGCGTATTTAGTCGGATTACCGAGTTTGTATTCTTGCAAAAGCTCCATAAGCTTTACTGACAACCACAGTGGATCTTCTCCGTTGTAGCGATCAAGGACTGCCTCTATGTGTGCGACAACTAATTCAGCTTGATAATTAATTTTGCGTGCTAGCCGAAGTGCCCGTTCAATCCTCTCGAAACACCAACTCCACTTCTCAGGATCTTCTAATTCTGTGGCAGATTGTAAGTAGGCTGTAACAGCTAACTGTGCCATCTGATAATTGCCCTTTTTGACCCAGAGAATATCCGCAATTCGTGCTTGAAGTTCTGGATCTGATACTTCAGGAGCAATGTCAGTAAGAAAATTTAAATGTTCATCAGTAAGATTTTGGAAAACTTCAGCAAAAAACTCCTCTGTTGATTCTGGCTTGATTGCAGCACCGATTATGAACGCCAGAATCTCAAAGACAGACTGTTCTCTGACATTTCCTGCCTCTCTTGCTTCCTGTGCCTTGTTCCAGAAGACTCTGTTGTAAGCAAGACACTCTTTTGTTTCGCTGCTATTAACCACTTCTAGCCAGCGAGAGTTAATGAAATCTTCTTTAGTGAGAGGAGGGTTTATTAATGGCATAGTCTAGAATTACTTAGCTATATGTCTACTATGCCAAATCTGAAATAGATCAAGCTATTGTTAGCTTTAGCTGAATAATTTAGGTAAAATTTATAAATTAACATTCCCCGGCAGAGCTAGGGAATGAGAGAATGCTAACTCGCGGCTAAATTGCCCCAACCCACGTAGGGTAATTTTGCAGCCGTTGTCCGAACTTGGTCAGCATTCGCCACCAACTGACCGCAAGCGTCCCAAGTTCCAGAAATAAATGTGCTTCTGGTGCCTTCTTCGATCGCAACTGGGGCAGTGTAATCACCAATTTGTACTTGCAAGGTTTCCAGATTCACTGTTACGCCAGCTTGGGGATTAGCAGCCACTAAATCTTGTAATTGTTTAACAGTAACAGCATCGACCGTCACACAAGGTATACCCATCGCCACACAGTTACCGAAAAAGATTTCGGCGAAGCTTTCACCGATTAAAGCTTGGATTCCCCATTTTGCGATCGCTTGGGGTGCATGTTCCCGTGATGAACCACAGCCAAAATTTCTATTGACTATTAAAATATTCGCCCCTTGGTACTGGGGTTGGTCAAAGGGATGTTCACCTTTAAGTGCTGTTCGGTCATCAATAAACGCGCCTTCACCTAACCCATCAAAGGTAACTGCTTTCAAATATCGCGCGGGAATGATGCGATCGGTATCTATATCATTACCTACTAAAGGTATACCGCGCCCTGAAACTGTTTTAACTTCACTCACCATAAATTTTATATCTATTCTTTCAATGACAGCCTGTTGAAAAAGGGACTGGGGACTGGGGACTAGGGACTAGGGAAGATGAGGGAATGGGGAATATGGAAATAGTAATAGGTAAACTTTCAATTACCAATCTCCAATTCCCAGTCCCCAGTCCCCAAAATTACAGCAACTCGCGTACATCAGAGACTTCGCCTTTAATCGCAGCTGTGGCGACCATCGCCGGACTCATTAACAATGTCCGACCGGAAGAGGAACCCTGTCTTCCTTTAAAGTTGCGGTTGGAGGAAGAAGCACTGATTTGTCTTCCTTGTAGCTTATCGGGGTTCATGGCCAGACACATAGAACATCCCGGTTCACGCCATTCAAATCCGGCTTCCTGAAAGATTTTATCCAGTCCTTCAGCTTCCGCCTCTTCCTTCACCCTTTCAGAACCAGGGACAACAAAGGCTTTGATTCCCTCTGCAACGTGGCGACCTTTGGCGATTTTTGCAGCTTCTCGCAAATCAGTAATTCTGCCGTTGGTGCAACTCCCAATAAAGCAAACATCTATTTTAGTGCCCTTGATCGGTTGACCAGGATATAAATCCATGTAGCGGTAAGCTTCTTCGGCAATGAATTGGTCTTCTTCAAGCAGTTCTTCCGGTTGAGGCACTGACTGGTTAACACCGATACCTTGACCAGGAGTAATACCCCAGGTGACAGTAGGAGAAATTTCCGCAGCGTCAAATATGACTACATCATCGTACTGGGCATCAGCATCGCTCTTGATGGAATCCCACCAAGCCACTGCTTTATCCCAATCTGCATTAATGGGTGCAAAATCTCTGCCTTTGAGGTAATCGTAGGTGACTTGATCGGGATTAACGTAGCCGCATCTAGCACCGCCTTCGATCGCCATATTGCAGACAGTCATCCTCTCTTCCATATTCATTTGCTCAAATGTCGTACCGGCAAATTCGTAAGCATAGCCCACGCCACCTTTAACACCAAGTGAGCGGATGATATGTAAAATTACATCTTTGGCGTAAACACCAGGGTTGAGAGTGCCGTGAACTGTGATTTTGCGGACTTTCAGTTTGGATAGGGCAAGGGTTTGGGAAGCAAGAACATCTCGGACTTGGCTAGTACCAATACCAAATGCGATCGCACCAAATGCTCCATGACTCGAAGTGTGACTATCTCCACAAGCGATCGTCATTCCTGGTTGGGTCAGTCCAAGTTCTGGAGCGATTACGTGAACTATACCCTGGCTACCAGAACCGATATTGTAAAAAGTTATGTTATTTTCTTGACAGTTATTTTCAAGTGCCTGGATCATTTCCTCTGCCAAGTTATCGGCAAAGGGACGCGCCTGGTTTTCTGTAGGCACAATATGATCAACTGTGGCGACAGTCCGCTCTGGAAACAGCACTTTTAAACCTCTCTCGCGTAACATAGCAAAGGCTTGGGGACTAGTGACTTCATGAATTAGGTGAAGCCCGATAAATAGTTGCGTCAGTCCTGAGGGAAGTGTACCAACGGTGTGTAAGTCCCAAACTTTATCAAACAGGGTACCTTTGCTCATACGTCAATCAATATTTCAAGAGTCTGGTCTTAAATAGTATCAAAAAAAGTCTAGGTTTTTGCAGATCACTTAAATATTACTTACAGCTTTGCACTCTCATTTCTCTGTGCCGCGCCAGTTGCTACAACGGGGAAAACCCCGACGCGAGTTGTTCATGGGGGAAACCCCCAAGACCACACTCGCTCCGCAACGCACTGGCTTCTCTGCGCCTCTGTGGTTTTATTCTTTCTTAACCAATCGCAGAGATGCACAGATCATAAAGAGCGAAATCTTACCATCTAGAACCCATTTGACATCTTTTACTGTGTTGAAGTAAAGTTACCGCAAAAGTTGCATCCAGCAGTTATGCGATACTCCAGGAGCCTGGTCATACTTTATTAATTCATTGATAGACTGATTAAAGTAATTTAGCAAACTAAAGTAGGGTTCATCTTCGTATATTTTAGTTAGGAGGTTCATCATATCTTCTTGTTTATTTGTTATGGCAAATATTCATCCATTTTTTTAGATTTATCTATTATAAAAGCTTGAAATTAAGGGATTGGGGCTGGCGCAGGCACGAAGACAAGGAGACATGGGGAAATTGTCTTTCTCCCCCTCCCCGCGTCTCTCCTCGCCGTCATCAGTGTATCGATTATAGGGATTCCTGTTATTAAAGAGTCCCCGGCAATTTATAGTGGGAGTTGTCTGTAAATCCTTAAGCAATTGTGAAAGCGATTACTCTTGTTGGTTCCACTGGTTCTATTGGTACTCAGACTTTAGATATTGTCACTCAGTACCCAGATCAGTTTCGGATTGTGGGATTGGCAGCTGGGAACAATATAGAGATGTTGGCTGCTCAAATTCGGCAGTTTCGACCGGAAATAGCAGCCATTTGCTCAGAAGATAAATTACCAGCGCTCAAAGAAGCTATCATTGACCTCGATCCCCAACCTATTTTACTGGCTGGTGAGGCGGGAGTGATAGAAGTCGCTCGTTACGGCGATGCTCAAACCGTTGTCACTGGGATCGTTGGTTGTGCTGGTTTACTACCCACGATCGCAGCTATTGAAGCTGGTAAAGATATTGCCTTAGCGAACAAAGAAACCCTGATTGCCGGGGCCCCTGTGGTTCTACCCCTAGTCGAAAAACATGGTGTAAAATTACTCCCTGCCGATTCCGAACATTCCGCAATATTTCAATGCCTCCAAGGTGTGCCAAAAGCAGGCTTGCGGAAAATTTTGCTGACTGCATCTGGTGGGGCTTTCCGGGACTGGGATGTAGAAAAGTTAGCAGATGTAACCGTTGCTGACGCTCTCAAGCATCCTAATTGGTCGATGGGGCGTAAAATCACTGTAGACTCTGCTACTTTGATGAATAAAGGACTGGAAGTAATTGAGGCTCACTTCCTGTTTGGGTTGGATTATGACGATATCGAAATTGTCATTCATCCCCAGAGCATTATTCACTCGCTGATTGAACTGCAAGATACTTCAGTTTTAGCCCAACTCGGTTGGCCGGATATGCGCTTACCTTTGCTGTATGCTCTATCTTGGCCCGATCGCATTTACACCAACTGGGAACGACTAGATTTAGTCAAAGCTGGAAACTTAACCTTCCGTGAACCAGATCACCAAAAGTATCCTTGTATGCAGTTAGCTTATGCTGTGGGTAAGGCTGGTGGTTCGATGCCAGCTGTGTTAAATGCCGCAAATGAGCAAGCTGTGGCTTTATTTTTATCAGAAAAAATTCGGTTTTTAGATATTCCCCGGTGTATCGAATGGGTGTGCGATCGCCATCAAAAGGATAACCGCTCTAATCCCTCTTTAGATGACATTTTGACAGCAGATAAATGGGCAAGACAAGAAGTTTTAACAGCGACTGAAAAGTTAGAAACTCACTCGCGGATAATTTCTTTGCGATAAAAACCTTTACCCAGATACCCAAAAGGCAGGTTTTCTGGCTCTTGACCAATTCTTGTTTAGCCTTCAGCCTCATGCTGAAGGCTAACAGCTAAATTCATTTTTGTCTATTCTCATATCCTTCAAAAAATATAACTTCTGCACATTGTAATTATTAATACCAAAATTTCAATAGAAAATCTTTTCAGGAATTCTGCCAAATTGCCAAATAAATTGCCTCTTATCTGAATCATTGTCTCATTTTCAGGTAATATATCATTAGTACAGTTAAAAAATATTAGCTTTAGTATCTATTCCAAATTAGCTCTAATAGCTTTAGTACTAATAATTTTTACTTCAGATAAAAACTTCCCCTTTCTGAATAAACACCTTCTCAGATAAGGGCTATTCTTAAGGAGTTTCTACATTATGATTGCTACGTTAATTGTAGCTTGGATTATCTTCATAATATTGTGGAAGTTGTTGAAAGCAACCTTGAGTAGTGCATTAACTATTGCCGCAATCCTGATTTTATTAAACATTAGTTTTGGCATTACCCCACAAGATATTTGGCATCACATAATGCAGTTTACGCAAACTTTATCACAGTTTCAAAACGGCAAGTAAAAAATTGAAGAAGTCAGAATTCAGAAATCAGAATCAATGAGTGGGGAATTCAGACATGCCACTCAATTGTTGACCATCAAATCTCCAATTTAGTGGGGGAATTAAACCTGTTTATTCAGACGCGACGCTCGAATACTCGCTAACGCTGCGCTATCGCGGACTCGCTCTAAGCGTACTCCCACGGAGAAGCAAGCTACGCATAGCGTGTCGCAGACAAGCCATGCCACAGGCTTTACGCTGTGCTATCCACCAGTCTTACAAAATTCAATTCTAAATTCTGTGAGACTGACGCCTTTGTTCTGTTTTTTTTGTAATTCACCTTTGTTAATCAAGGTGAATTACAAAAAAGGAACAGATAAAATTTTCAACATTAAAGCAAATCGTGTCTGCAACTTTTGTTGGTCAATTTTTATTTAATGCTGAAATTTTAGCAAGTGCATCCTTAACACTCGCCGGCAACTGACGCATAATTTTACCTCTTTCGCTATCTAAAGCTACTAAAGTCACCTTGGCAGTGGCGTACAATTGTTGCCGATCAGTTGAGACAATGGCATAATCCCAATTGATTCGCACACCAGTCACCTCAGCCATGCGCGTTTTTACCAACACTGCCATACCCAATTTAATTGATCGGTGATAGCGCAGCGACAGTTCTACTACTGGTAAATCACAACCTATAGCGACTAAATCAGCAAATTCAATCCCTATAGATCGTAAGCATTCAATCCGTGCTTCTTCCATCCAAGCTATATAGGAACCGTGCCAGACAAGACCGGCATAGTCAGTGTGGTGAGGTTGCACTCTGACAGGATATTCAAACCAATTCTCAAATTCAGGACTTGATGAATTGTCAAGGGCGCTGGTTGGTGGTAGTTTTGGTTGGCTAGGTTTTTCTTCTGACATCTTCAAATTCCTTAGCACCTATAAATAAATTTTCCAAATTATTGAATAGCATAAAAATTAATTGCACTACCGGACTTATTGATTTAATATTTACCTTCCGAGTATAGGGAGTGTTTTGTTATGCAGCCTAATCTCCGGTATGTGGGCGTTGTTACTTTGACTCTACTTAGTTTACTAGGTTTTGGGATGGCATACCCAGACAAGAACCAGGTAAGCACAAATGCAAAGTTAAGGTACGACTCTGGAGAAAAAGCTCAAGCTTTACCCAAAAATAATCAACTTTCAGAAATTGCAAGGCTCAACGAAGAAGCTATCAAAGAATCTCGGCAAGGTCAATCAAAAGAGGCGTTGCAGATATTACAGAAAGCATTAACCATCAGTAGAGAACTTGGAGAGCGCTTTTGGGAAGCAGTAACATTCAACAACATCGGCAGAATCTACCAAAGTCAAAGAAAGTATCCTGAAGCACTTCAATCCTATCAGCAAGCGCTATTAATTAACAAAGAACTTGGGGATCTCGTTCGACTTGGCAAAACCTACAGTAATATAGGTTACTTATTTGACATCCAAAATCAACCAGAGTTAGCAATTTTTTTCTACAAGCATTGCTTGATTAATCGTGAAAAAGCTCGCTTGAATCCATCAGCACTTAGTGCGCCACAACCAAATGCTTACAGCATAACTGTTAGCCAGACATATCGCATTTTAGGTGAACGATTGCTCAAACAGGAACGTGTTGCTGAAGCACAAAGGACAATAGATTTACTCAAAGTTGAAGAACTAGAAGAATATCTCCAGACTGTGCCAGGTAATCAACGTACTGTCAAAGGTATTAATATAGCGGCAATAGAAAAACCAATTAAACAAAAGTTGGATCAAATGGTGGATAATGCTGTTGTACTGGGTAAAGAACTGACAACACTACGGAAAATTTCCCCCAAAGAGCGATCGCTCCAACAAAAACAACGCATTGAGCAATTAGTCTTAAATCAACAGCAACTCCTAGATAAATTTAACGAATTTATCAATAGTCTTTCAGTGAAAGCACAGGTAGAGCAAATTAGCCGTACAGCTAGGCGGCAAAATTTGGATTTGGAGAGTCTTAACGAACTTCGGGATAATTTGGGGCGATTACCTCAAAAATCGGCACTACTCTACCCACTGATTTTAAAAGATAGTTTGGAATTAGTATTGGTAACTCCTGAATCTCCACCAATTCATCGCACCGTTGCCGTAAAACGCGAAAACCTCTATCAAACAATTGCTGCTTTTTGCCAAGCTTTAATCAATCCCAGTCGAAATATCAAAGCACCTGCACGCCAATTGTATGACTGGCTAATTAAACCGATAGAAAAAGACCTGGAGCTATCAGGTACACAAACTTTGATTTACGCTCCAGATGACCAGTTACGCTATATTCCTTTAACTGCTTTATATGATGGCAAACAATGGCTAGTGCAGCGCTTGGCTGTCAATCACATTACATCTGCCAGCCTGACTAACTTAAATACCCCAAAACAATCTGCTTTGCGGGTTTTAGCCGGTGCTTTTACTAAAGGTAATTATCAAATCAAAGTTGGGAATCGACAGGTTGCTTTCGCTGGATTGCCTTTTGCAATGCGAGAAGTAGAAAGTCTAGCTGCTGCGGTTCCTGAAACTACAAAGGTTTTAGACGATGCCTTTAGCCCCAAAGCTACTGTACCCCAAATGGATGATTATACAATTGTCCATTTAGCGACTCATGCAGCCTTTGTCGTCGGTAAACCAGAAGATTCGTTTATTTTATTCGGAAATGGCGATCGCGTTAACTTTAGAAATGTCGCTACTTGGTCACTCCCCCATGTAGATTTGGTAGTGTTGAGCGCCTGTGAAACCGGCTTGGGAGGCAAGTTAGGTAACGGTGAGGAAATTTTGGGCTTTGGCTATCAGATGCAACAAACAGGCGCAAGAGCTGCGATCGCCTCATTGTGGTCTATAGATGATGGTGGTACATAGGCACTTATGAGTGCTTTTTATAATCTCCTCTCTACTGATAAGTTGACTAAAACTGAAGCTTTACGCCAAGCTCAAGTCTCATTAATTACTGGGGACTCGAAGGTAAGAAGTCATAATGTCCCCGTTGCCGCAGTTAGTAATTTTAATCATCCGTACTACTGGGCATCCTTTTTTTTGATCGGCAATGGACTTTAACTGTTTGGCTGATATGTCAGCTAGAAAATTCATTAAAAATTCATAATTCATAATTGATAATTCATAATTGCGTTATATAACTAGATTTAGAGCCAAGCAAAACGGGGTTGCTTGCTTGATAGTTGCAGGCTTATTTAACCTGCCTTTTAACTATGAATTATCAATTAGTAATTACTAATTATCTTGTGCGTTTTACCAACCTTCCAGCTAAAGGCTCAAAATCCGGTTTGTGAGGTTTTGGCAGATACAAAAAAATATGCGACGGGCCAGCCACGAGCCAATCACTTAATGGTAATGGAGAACAGGTAAGAGCGATCGCTAACTAAGCCACCATTACCAATTACCGATAATCAATTTCTAATTTGCCATCGACCTTTGGAACCTTAATACTTCTTGGCAAGAGTTTTAGAGCCTGTATCGGTTTGCATAGATTGTTTGACAAGATCAGCCAGATCGTCTAACTGACTAATCGCCTCTGCACCTTCTAGCTTCATTAATTCGCGGTCATCCCGCATTTCCGTCCAAGTAATCCCGTAATCGGACACCAAAAACCGAATCAGGTGGTTATCACCAAGGCTAACCATAAACGATGCACTATTCATTTGATCGCCACAGGTGTAGCAGGATGCAGGATATCCGCGCCGCTCTAATACAACGGCCAAGGCTTGCAGGTTCATTACCAAGTCTTGGACGAATTGTCGATGTTGATGTGCTAGTCTCAGAAACACTTTTGTCCTCCAGACACCACAGTAATTTGAGTTTCTTTTATATTTTCTTTAGATTTTCTCATCCACTGGTATTGTAAACTATTCAATACAATTACCAGACAGATAATATTGAGTCGTTAATTGACTACCTTGTTTAGGGTAGTAGATCAGGTTTTTGGGCGCCGTATCAAACTATTCAGTTTGCAAATTAAAAATCTCGGACAGAATTTATAAATTTAACTATATCTTTATACACTTCTGTCAGGGTAGATTCTTACAAGAAGCGATCCGCTCTAAGAGTAACTTAAATCTAGCACTAGTCAACTACAGAAAAGCTACATATTTCGCTTTAGAAGGCGAGTTGCAGCCTAAATGAGTGTTATTAGAGCTTATAACGTAGTTTTACATCGTTATACTCTCTTTTGCTTAGATGTTTACTCTGTTCTCCTTCTAACGTAGATTTTGGTATATACAAGGAATTTAGTATACCAAACTCGCTCCTCCTGTATATGTAAAGTTGAGCAGATAACAGTGCAAATTTGATATTCAGTACTATAAGCAGGTTAGTTATAGTTCTTTATACAAACTTTACGTAATTAATAGACAAGTCTGAGTAGATAATCCACAATGGATAAACTTAACACTGACAATACCTAAACTCAGCAGAGCAATGTTGCCATTTAGGCAATATTTTCAGCTATTTTGGGATTATCTTCAAAAAGTTCTACGAACCAAAGCACAGCAATTTGGAAAAGGCAAACTTCCGCCACAGTGTACTATTGTCCTAAGTGCTGTGGCGGTTGCTATATTTTAATTTTTATCTCGTTTAAGTAAAAGACCTTGACAGGTTTACTGCAAAGGTCTTTTATTACTTACTAAACATTACCTGTAGTGCTAACAAGCTTTTCCCCTTTCAACATCCGCGTCGCAGCTTCAAGTAGAGCTTCTTCGAGATAAGGCTTGGTAAAGTAGCCACTAGCACCGAGTTGAGCTGCAATTTGTCTGTGCTTGTCTGCACCCCGCGAGGTGAGCATCGCGATCGGTAAGTGGTTGAGGTTAGAGTCTTTCTGAATGCGAGAGAGTAACTCCAGACCGTCGCAACGGGGCATTTCGATGTCGCAAAATACGATATCGCAAGGCAGACCAGAGCGAAGTTTATCCCAAGCTTCCTGTCCATCACGCGCCTGTTCTACACGATAACCTGCCTTATTAAAGGTTAGGGAGAGCAACTCTCGGACTGTAATCGAGTCATCGACGATCAGCACTGTCGGGTCAATCTTCGCTGGAGAGGTGTCTACAGGAATTCCTTTCTGTTGCCAAGAATTGCCACCAATTTGTGTAGAAATCCGTCCTTGGAAGATGTCAATTATTTCTAATACGTCAGCAATGGGCATAATCCGACCATCACCCAGGACTGTAGCACCAGCGACACCAATGGGTTTAGGCGCTGGCCCTTCAAACTGCTTAATTACAATTTCTTGTTCGCTCAACACTAGGTCAATCTGTAGAGCAATTAGGGTATTTGCCGATCGCACCACGACCACAGAAACCATATCATCATCTCTAGTGCCACCATAAACATTGCCGCGACTGATTTGGCGATTGAAGGTTAAAAGTTCCTTCAGGGGTCGGAATGGCAGCACCGTATCGCGCCAGGAAATAAATGATTCCCCATTGGCATCGTGCTGGATATTTTTGACTGGTATATCCAGCGTATCTTCTACACCGTCCATTGGGAAAGCGATTCTGGCTCGATCAGAGACGCAGCAGAGAGCTTTACAAATACTTAGAGTCAGTGGCAGACGAATGGTGAAAGTGGTTCCCTTACCGATCACAGAATCAGTGTTCACTGTCCCCCGAATTTCGCTAATCTCGGAGCGTACTACGTCCATACCCACACCACGACCAGAAATTTCATCTGCTTGGTCTTTGATTGTAAAACCAGACTGGAACAGCAGATCGTAGACTTCCAGGCGAGACATGGCTTTAGCCTGCGCTTCTGTAATCATGCCAATCTTCACCGCTTTAGCCTTAACCTTTGCTGAATCGATGCCTGCGCCATCATCGCCTACAGAAATGATCGTTTGGTTGCCTTGGTGGAAGGCGCGGATAGTAATGATTCCTATGGGTGGTTTTCCAGCAGCTTGCCTTTCTTCTGGCGTTTCAATACCGTGAGCGATCGCATTATTCAGCATGTGAGTTAACGGATCAGTGAGATGATCTAAAATCATCTTGTCAATTAAGGTATCGCCACCTTCGATCACCAACTCTACTTGTTTGCCACACTTAATGGCGTTGTCGCGCACTCCTCGCCGCCAGCGATCGATAGTTTGGGCAAAAGGCACCATTCGCGCTCTTGTTAATCCCTCTTGTAGCTGGGTAGTTACTTGGCGGAACTGCCTTGCTACGCGCTCGGTTTCTTCGGTAACAAAATCAATGTCACTTGCCGACTCACGCACTCGCACAATGCGTTCAATCATCTGCTGGGACAGCGTATGGAAGGGAGTAAAACGATCCATTTCTAACTCGCTAAAACCCCTATCGGCATTGGAATCAGCTGCTTGTGAGCCGGAGTCTTTCTTTTTGCGTCCAGCTAATAGAGAAGCTTCCAGTAGCGATCGCTCGTACAATTCCTGCATTCTTGCGCCCACATCCGAGAGTTGTTGTACCTGAATCAGCAAGTTATCTAATGACTGCCGCAGCCGTTCATGATCCTGCTCTAAGGTATTGCGATTTACCACCAACTCCCCAACTAAATTACTCATATCGTCCAGTTGCTTAACTGGAACCTTCATCGTTTCTTCAAATCTCGCAGCCCGACGAGTAGAGGTACGGGTAGTTTTGTTAGTGTTAGATTTTACTGATGGTGAATGGGATATTGTTTGATCCGCTTCTGCCAGCAACTTCTCCAAGTCACCAAATTCATCTATAGATGGTGATGGAATGACATTTTTCGCTAAGACTGGTTGAGCGTTGAAGGGCTGGCGTTGGCGTAGCCCATCGTAGGCATCGCTGGCGTTATTTGTACCCAGCAATTCTTCCAAGGCTGCAAAATCTACTTCTGGTATCTCCTTAGCTTTGGGGTTAAGCGCTACATCCTCTCCTAGTAATGCTTCCAAGTCTGCAAAATCATCTTCTGGAGTAACTACTTCAACGTTTTCTGTCGTTACCAATTCTTCAATTGAGGTAACAATAGCGTTTTCGTCCTCTGACACTGGTACAGATTCAGATGTCTCTGCTAGATCCCACAAATCGGTTTCTACACCTTCCTGAATAACCGTTTGCGTATCAATTGTTGTCGCACTTTCTCCTAACTCTTCCTGCTTTTCTGCTTCTAATAGAGCAGTTTCTTTAAACAACAAATCATTTGCCAAACCCAGATCTGTATCTTCAAAATCTGTATTTTCTGGGAACTCATAGGCAGTTTCTAAGTTATTGTTCGGCTCAGTACCTAAAACTTCTGAGCTTGTCTGAGCTAAATCTGAACTTTCTCCAAAATTGATATTTTCTATAGCCGATAGTTCATCCACAGTATTATC
>NZ_CAXTNE010000153.1:0-18694 GCF_964245445.1 uncultured Nostoc sp. | reverse complement strand
CTTATATATAATTAGGAAACGTTATATAATACTTTTTATTCAGTTTTGTTTGGTTTTTTGATGTCTGCGGGAGGCTGTGGTTTCTTCTTCTTTGTTCCGATAACTTGTGTTTGCTTAAATGCTTGATTGGAATTTTGTTCTTGACTAGACATAATACTAAATTTTAAAATTTACTACAATATTACATACATCACGGATATTGTTCATTACAGAAATATATCACAGAAAATTTGAGTTTAACTAGAAAAGGTTAGTAAATAATGTTACATCTGTAGAAGGCTTCACTTTTAACGGAATAAATACAAATCTTAATATATAAGTCAGCGATCGCTGACTTGACAAAATCACTCATCTTAAAACTTTGCAATATAAATTTTTCAGAAGTAACTTGGTTGTATCACCGCTATTAAACACATTAGACTTACACAGCCGTAGTTGCAGCCTCCGTGCGGTTTGTTACTCGTGACTTATTTAGTACTTAGCTGGCATGATGCCTTTGCGTTGCTCCTACCGCGTGTAGTTTTACGTAAGTCCTATAAGTGTGTAAGATAAGCAACTATTTGCCCATCTTACAAGTCTGTACATTTTGAAATCGGAGTATTAGCCATTAAGACACTGGAATCTCAATGACAAACTCTGTTCCTTCGCCAAGCACAGAATTGCAACTCAACCGCCCATCATGGGTTTCCTCAACAATTTGACGAGCGATCGCTAATCCTAATCCCGTACCTTTGCCAACCTCTTTAGTTGTAAACAGGTGGTCAAAAATCCGCGCTCTAACCTCCTCTGGCATCCCCTGACCGTTATCTCTAATGCGAATTGCTACCGTGCGTTGGTCACTGGATACTTCGGTGTGAATCAGTATTTGCTGATGATTGGCTTGCGCTTGGGCAAAAGAACATCCTTCAGTGGATGTATCTAAGGCATCAATTGCATTAGCAATAATGTTCATAAATACTTGATTTAACTGCCCTAAAAAACATTTGACAGGGGGTAATTCTCCGTATTCCGTGATGACTTGAATGGCTGGACGTTTTTCGTTAGCTTTGAGGCGATACTTCAAAATCAACAGCGTACTCTCAATCCCTTCATGGAGATTACAAGCAACTTTTTCGGTAGTATCGGCTCTGGAGAAGGTGCGGAGACTGATGCTAATGTCCTTAATCCGTTCTGAAGCCACCTTCATCGAGCTTACTAACTTTGGTAAGTCCTCAGCCAAGAATTCTAGGTCAATTTCTTGGCCATGCTCAATGACTGCGATCGCAGGAGTGGGATGATGTTCTTGGTAGCATTGGATATGGGCGAGTAAGTCTTGAATATACTCTTCGGCATTGTTGACACTGCCTTTGAGAAACCCAATGGGATTATTAATTTCATGTGCCACTCCTGCAACCAAGTTGCCCAAGGTTGCCATTTTTTCATTTTGCACCATTTGTAATTGGGCTTGTTGGAAATTTTGCACCGCTTGTTCTAAATCCTGAGATTTGTGGCGTAAATGAGCTTCCGACTCTTGTAGTGCGGCTTCAGCAAGTTTACGTTTGCTAATATCCATGATTAAGCCATCTAATACAATCGAGCCATCCGCTTGTCGCTCTGGTTGGGATGCACCTTGAATCCATTTCACGGTTCCGGAAGGTGTGATAATTCGCCATTCGTGTCGAAATGGTGTCATGTTTTCAACAGAGTAGCTTATTGCCTGCTGAATGCTGGCAAAATCATCTGGATGTTCCAGAGAACGAACACTTTGCGTTCCTGTCATTATTTCCTCTGCTGTCACCTCATAAAGGTTGTAGCAGCCAGAACTGACGTAGGGCATTGAAGCTGAACCGTCAGCATCGATACGTAGTTGGTAAATTGCCCCAGGAATATTATCAGCGAGTTTCTGGAAGCGGGCTTCACTGACACGGAGTTGAACAAGCGATCGCTCTAGTTGATGGGCATAATTTTGAGATTCTTGATAAAGACGGGCATTTTCTAGAGAAATGGCGGCTTGGGTACATAGCAGTTGGATAACTTCGGTGCGATCGCTTGTAAATGCGCCAATCGTCAACTTATTTTCCAGATATAGTAACCCGATTAATTGGCCATGACGCAAAATCGGCGTACACAACACACTTTTGGGTTGTTGCTGCATCAAATATTGGTCAGTAATAAAATCGTTTTTTACTATTGCATCATCCAGCACCACAGTTTTTAAGCTGTGTTTGACATAGTTTACCAATGCGATTGGAATATTTTGGCTGCTTGACAATGGTACAGATACTAAAGTCACCCCTTCATTGATGGTGGCTACAGCTTTAACCACTAAGTTGCCCTGTTCGAGTACAAGTAGGGCAGCTTTTTTCGCTCCAGCATTTTCCATCGCCACTTGCAAGAGGGTAGTGAGCAATTGCTCTAATTGAATTTCACTAGAGAGAGTTTGTGAGACTTTAAAGATGGTGGCAAAATCGAGGGCTTCAGAAATACTGCTGCTAGAAAGGTTTGTGTGGATGGTTTGATGTGGGAATGATGATCCATCGACGGTTGAACTCAGTTGAAAGTGATTAAGTTGCGCTCGTAAGATGGGAGCAAGAAGTTGAGGATAGTATTTTTCTAAGTTGTCAGTTTTGGCTTTAGCGCCCCAACGGGCATAGCAGTAATAAGCTTCTTGCATATAAGCTTGGGCGATTTTTTCTTTGCCCCAGTCGAGGTAGAACTTGGCAGCTAGCTCATTGCTCAAAGCTTCTTCTTGGATGTATTCGTTTTCTTTAGCAAGAGAAATGGCGCGATCATATAGTTCCATTGCTGCCATTTTTTCGCCCAGAACCCGATGGCGTTCTGCTTCCACCAAATCAAATTTATGCTGGAAATTCATCGGTGCGAATTTGGCTCGAAACTGCAATTTTTCCTGGTTTTCGCCAACCTTTAATAGTAATTTCTCCTGTTGAGACGGTTCAGCCGTTGGATAGACAGCAAGCCGGGACAAAGAATCGTAGTAATAGAAGACAGGCACAGATAGCATTCCTGTGCCACCGTTGAGATATTGCTCTCCCTGATTTGCATTCTCAACTGCCGCAGGAAAATTCTCAAACAAATAACTGAGTGTTAACTTATTTAGGAAAAATATATGAAGTGTTAATTCGTCGTTTTCTTTGATAAGCGCAGATAAAATTTGTTCTTCTTGACAATATTCTCCAATGAGGCACTCTGGATTGTTGCTATATTCGGTTAGATTTTTAATGCTTTGACAGATTATATTCGACCAATTTAATAAGCGCTGATTTTTGGCAAAATTAGATTCGTAGGCTTTGATATCTGTTAGGAAGATTTCCAAAACTTCTGTGCCACTTAAATAGACATAGAATAACTTGAAAATCATGGATGCAAGCACATGGAAAAAATCACCTGTCTCCAACCCAATATTATGGGATTCCTGTAATAAACTAATTGAGGTGCGAACATGTTGTTTATTACATTGATTCAATGCAGCTACCTTAAATATAGTCATGCTTTGAACAGATTTTGCTTGAAATTTATCTACAAGCATTAAACCTAGCTTGCCAAATTCGTAGCCTGAATCCAGTTGGTTACAAGTATTAAGTACAATTCCAAAATCTGCATACCCTGGTGCAGATAGTGGTGCATTGCCGTATTTAAGAGATAAATTCACCTGTTCGCAGGCAACAATTGGTAACAAATAGGAAGAAGTCTGGTGGATGGCGGGAGCGATGCTAGCGATAATCCGCAAAGCAACCAAAGCTTTGGTATCATCCATCAATGGCAAATCAACTAAGCCCTCAATACTTCTGCCTGCCAAGGTGGAGAGCGTGTTTATTACATATTGCTGAATGTCGGAAGGTGTTACTGATGCGGGTAATGTTACCCCAAGTTGATTGAGAAGTTCACGCCCAGCTGCGATCGCTTGCAATGGTTGACCCTGCACCTGATAAGCTTGGAGTTGAACTTCATAAACTTTCACTCTATCCAATAAGGTGGTTGTTTGTTGGATAACAACCTGGATCAGAAATTCCATAAGCTCAAATTGATTACTGAGAAAGGCAGCTTCGGCGGCCTCTTCGTGTAAACTTAGAGTTAATCCGTAGGCGATTTTCCAACTATTAATTGTCAGCAATTCCATTCCCGAATTGAAGTAATGCATTGCTGCACCATAAGCGGTAGCTTCTTTCGCTTTTCGACCAGCATTCAGATTTAATTGAGCTAATTGTTGACGTTCATCTGGCTGGGTGATTAGCAATATTCCCCGATTTAACTGACTGACAATCTCAAAAATTCGCTCCTCTTGCTGAGACTCAGAGGTATTTTGCAAGAGTAATTGACCAATTTTAAGATGGGTAAATTGTTTCTGCTCACCTGGAATCAGAGAGTAAGCCGCTTGCTGCACCCGGTCATGTAAAAATTTATAGGTGGGGACTTGGAAATTTGAATTGAAGGGGTTTGAGTCAGAATCATGGCCGCTATCTTGAAATAATTTATAAACTTCACTAGTAGGTAAAACTAACCCTTCTTGCAAAGCTTTCCATAAAGATGCTGCCGTTTCGGTTTCCGATTGTTCAGAAACAATTGCTAAGGTTAACAAATCAAACTGGTTGCCAATGCACGCGGCTAATTTCAACACATTTTGCGTTGCTGCTGGCAATTTCTGCAACTGTAGTGCTACGAACTCTACCACATCATCTGTGAGAGCAAGTGTTTTCACACCAGCAATATCACATTGCCAGTACCCTTGTTCCAAATTAAAAGTAATTAGTCCCTCTTCATACAATACTTTCAGAAATTGCGTTATAAAAAATGGATTTCCCTGAGTTTTTTGATAGACGAGTCGCGTTAGAGGTTGAGCAATTTTACCCGAACAACTCAAAGTATCAACCAGCAATTGATTTAAACTGGCTTTACTTAACGGGGCTAAAGTAATGTTGTGAATCGTAGCATTAGCTTTGCGAATATCCGTTAAAGTCAACATCAACGGATGCGCGGTAGATACTTCATTGTCTCGATAAGCCCCAATTAAAAGTAAAGAGCCACTTCCTGATTTGTTCATCAGCAACTGCATCAATTTGAGTGATGCAGAATCGGCCCACTGCAAATCATCGAGGAAAATTACTAATGGATGTTCTTTTGTGGTGAATACCTGAATGAACTTTTGGAAAAGTAAATTGAAGCGATTTTGGGCTGCACTTGGTGAAAGTTCTGTTGCAGGTGGTTGTTGACCAATAATTTGTTCGAGTTCGGGAATTACCTCAAGAATGACTTGCCCCTGATCACCCAGCACTTGTAAAATTTTATTTTTCCAAGTTGACAATTGGACATCACTTTCACTCACCAATTGCTCCATTAAGTCTCGAAACGCCTGCACAAAAGCAGAAAAGGGAATATTACGATTAAATTGGTCATATTTGCCTTTGATAAAGTAGCCTCGTTGTCGGACAATGGGTTTGTGAACCTCGTTGACTAAAGCAGTTTTACCAATACCAGAAAAACCAGCCACCAGCATTAGTTCCGTCTGATTGTTGCTAACGCGGTCAAAGGCTTTTAGCAGAGTTTCAACTTCATGCTCACGACCATAGAGTTTTTCTGGGATAATAAAGCGATCGCACACATCCCTCTGGGCAATTGGGAAACTTGCAATATTCCCCGTTTTATTGAGTTGAGCCAAACAATTTTCTAAATCATATTTCAGCCCAAATGCACTTTGATAGCGGTCTTCGGCATTTTTTGCCATCAATTTGCTAACAATAGATGAGAGTACAGGCGCAATTTGCGGATTAATCTCATGTACTAAAGGCGGAAGTTTGGCAATATGACAATGTACCAATTCCATTGGTTCGTGCGATTTAAATGGTAATTGCCCTGATAGTAACTCGTAAAATGTTACACCCAGAGAATAAAAATCAGTCCGGTAATCAATTCCCCGATTCATCCGTCCAGTTTGCTCTGGAGACAAATAGCCGAGTGTCCCTTCTAGCACATTAGGACTCATAAGGACTTGAGTTTCTCGTGGCAGCAGAGATGCAATACTAAAGTCAATTAATTTAACTTCTTTAGTTTCTGGATTAATTAAAATATTGGCGGGTTTAATATCTTTGTGAATGATCCGATGACGAATTAGAATATCTAATGTATTGCACAGAGCGATCGCTATTTGTAAAAACTCAATGAGAGCTTGTGCTGTTACCCTCATCCCCCCATTCTCTCCTCTCCCTTGCCACAGGTTGAGAGAAATTCCCCCAAAATCTTCCATTACTAACGCATAGCCATTCTGATAGGGTTCCAGGCTGTAGGTTTGGATGATTCCAGGTAGATTCAGATTTTTGGCGATAGTGAACTGGTTACGAAACTGTACCAATTCACTGAAACTGGGATAAGCAGTTTTCATCAGCTTAATCACCACAGGCTTTTGGTCAGTTTCTCGAACAGCGCGATAAACTAAGGTTCGGGAACCGTTGTAGAGTTCTTTGCTAACGTCATATCCGGGAATGCTGACCATACGACTTAATTTTTGAAACCTCAGTATCTAGGGTTCCCAAAACCATCGCAATATTTACAGCTAAGGTGGGCAAAAAATGGTTTACAAATTAGGTATCGGACAAAAACTCCAACCAAGCGTCTAGTGAGGGGTGGTAAGAATCCCACACCGTAGTCGGTACTTCGAGTTAATGTGTGGAGTTCTCATCAAAGCGAGAAAAGATTAAGCAAAAAAATTTAAGTTTATTTAAAAAATTAAGGTGCTGTGATTTCAACGTCTTTATAACAGAGGAAACCTGGGAATTATGACTCACTATAAATCCTGGGAACGACTGTCTATAAAATGACAACAGTGATGATAAGCTTTATGGTGGCTGCGGTAACTTAGCTAAGGTTATGGCATTATTGATACCCTTAGATTTCATAAGTTCCACTTAACTGTTTTTCCGAAGAATCAGGAAACCTTGATTTTATCATGAATATACGTCTTGTGTATCAAGCATTTTCAAATGCTGCACTGTTGTTATTAACATCAGGAGCTTTCTTTAGTCAAACTGTATTTGCTGCTGATTTTAAGCCAACCCCTTTGATCGTTGATGATGATGGTAGTCAAGATGGGATGACAGCTTTAGCCTATATGTTAGCGAATCCCAAATTTGATATTCAAGCAATTACGATCGCCCAAGGTATTGCCCGTCCAGCAAGCTTTGTGAATAATGTGGAACGGATGTTAGGAAGACTAGAAGTATCTGGTATCCCTGTTGGTATTGGTAGAGCCGATCCTTTGGCTGGAAACAATGCTTTTCCAGAATTCATTCGTGATGGTGCAGAAACTTTTTGGTCTCCCTTTGTCCAACTACCAGACACAGCACCACCAGTTGAAAGGCGATCAGCAGCAGAATTGATTGTGGAGAAAATTAAGCAGTCTCCTGAACCTGTAGCAATCTTAGCAACCGGCAGTTTAACTAATATTGCCGAAGCTTTGCGACTTGATCCCTCCATTATTAGCAACATTGCTGTCGTCCAAATTATGGGAGGCGCTGTCTTCGTACCAGGAAATCTCACCGTCCTTCCTGATCCTCCATTTTCAACCAACACTGTTGGGGAGTTTAACATCTGGGTCGATCCTTTAGCGGCTCAAGAAGTATTTGCCGCAGGATCACAAGGATTAAAAATTCAGTTGACTCCTCTAGATGCAACAAAGAAAATTGGCTTTTCTCGTGCCGATCAACAAGCATGGCTAGCAACTGGAACACCTGAAAGCAAGCTAGCGGCGGAATTTTTGGACTTTGCTTTAACAGTTATTCAAAGTAACAATGACCCGAATCCAGCTTGGGATTTAGTTGCTGCTATTAACCTTAGTGAACCAAATTTCTCAGAGGAAACTCCTTTGCACTTGGAAGTAGATACACTCTCAGATCCAGGAACCACTCAAGGACAAACTCTTGCTGTTCCTAATTTACCTCCTAATGTTCTAGTTTCGTTAAATCCTAGTTTCAATAATTTGCCTTTCAGTGCTGGCGAGATTTTCTCATATCTAGAAACAGAGTCTGTTCCTGAATCTAGTCCTATCTTGGGTATTTTGGTCTTGGGTGCAGCAGGAATTACTTTCCAAATTAAGCGGCAATTCTAAGCACTAGTACTGCAAGGCGGAAGTCAAAATTTAAAATCTAAATAGGTATACACCGTAGGGGTTTTATTAATTTTGAATGGATGGTTTATTTCCGCCGTGCTGTACTAGTATCAAAAAAGTTTGTAGGATGGGCAAATATTTGTCCACCCTACAATTCTATGGTGTACACAGTAGCCCTACAGTTTGACCAAAGCCAGAAAATATTAAGCAAAAGTAGAAAAACCTAGATTGGGTGGAATATCCTGAATCCTCCCTGGCCCGATCGCTCGCAACGCTTCTTTGAGTAAAATATCCCCAGTATACAAGGCACGTCCGACAATCACACCAGTCACGCCTTGAGGTTCTAACGCTAACAAACTCAACAAATCGGTAACAGAACTTACTCCACCAGAGGCAATTATCGGGATGGAAATTACTGCTGCAAGTTCTCGCAAAGCTTCTAAATTGGGGCCAATAAGTGTACCATCTCGGTGGATATCTGTGTAAATGATGGCGGCTGCACCCAATTCTTGCATTTGTACAGCCAGTTGGGTTGCTAAAACTTCTGAGGTTTCTAACCAACCGCGAGTTGCTACTCGGCCGTTACGGGCATCAATGCCAATAATAATCTGCCCAGGAAATTCTTCACACAGCTGTTGCACTAGCTGGGGTTGTTCTACGGCGATAGTTCCGAGAATTGCCCACTGTATGCCTAGATTAAAGACTTGTTGCACGCTGGTGCGATCGCGCAATCCTCCACCAATTTCAATAGGCACTGACACCGCATTAGCGATCGCTTCAATTGCCCCCAGATTTACTACTTTACCTGCTTTAGCACCATCTAAATCAACTATATGCAATCTAGTAGCACCTTGATCTACCCACTGTTTGGCAACATCAGCAGGATTTTCGCTAAAAACTTGTGAGCGATCGTAGTCTCCCTGATATAGTCGCACACAGCGACCTTCTAATAAATCAATCGCTGGAATTACATCCATTTACTTTTTCCTCATAGCTCAATGCAATCAAACACTAGTTTTTCATTTTTAATTGCCTTACAGCTTGCCCAAAACCCATCACAAGCAAGATGTTAGAAAGGGTCAAAAATACTTCTGCACTACCGTGCAACCAATCTACATTGGCTAAAGACTTGCCATAATGCAATACAGCATAAATTCCGGCTGGGATGGTGATGGCAACAAAGACGAGAGTACCGTAAAATCCATACAGCGCTAAACGTGGCATTTGCGGACTGCGGCTGATAAACCACAAGAAACCCAAATAGGGAAACAGTGAAAGTGCAAACAGGGTTTCTTTAGAAATCATTGCTCTGATTTGATAGGTTTTGGTTCAACAGTGTCAGGAGACTTGGTAGAACGCCAAATCAAGTACGCTGCTACCCAAAGGGTAAAATTACCAACTAAGGTCATGGTAGCTTGAAGCGTTACCAACCATTCTAGAGATTCGGCGTTGTCGAAATAATGCCAGGTACAGGCACATAAGGCGCTGACTAAAGCTGGTAACATGGCAAGGGATAATCCCCACCAATTGCGATTACCAGTGAGTTCGCCATAAGTCCAAATTAACCAAATGGCAACAATCCACTCAATAACGCTAGAAATATGAATAATCCAGGTGGGAATCGAAAGGGCTTGCATAGAGTGGGGAGTGGGGAGTAGGGAGTTAAGAGTTAGGAGTTTTCACATCTTTCTTTATATAGATCAATATAGCTACGTTAAAAAAGTTGTTAATTTAAAATCCAAAATCCAAAATGGTCAAGATGCGGGCGTTATTGTCTGGATATTACGGTAAAGGTAATGGTGGTGACGAAGCTTTGTTAGCAACGCTTTTGCAAATGTTACCATCTCACATAACTCCTGTGGTACTTTCGGGGAATCCAGAGGAAACGCGCGATCGCTACAATGTAGAAACATGCGATCGCATGGCTTTTTTACCTGTACTGCAAGCTTTACGCTCAAGTGATGCCTTGATTTGGGGCGGCGGGAGTCTCATTCAGGATGTTACCAGTACTATCAGCCCATTTTATTATGGCGGACTGATGGCATTAGCGCAAAAAATGGGTTTGAAAACTGTTGCTTGGGCGCAGGGTATTGGCCCGTTAGTACGTCCGCAAACTCGTTGGTTGGCACGGCAAACCTTTGGTAATTGTACCAAAATTAGTGTCCGCGATCGCGCCAGTGCTGCTTTATTATCTGATTGGCAAATTCCTTGTATTATAGCTCCTGACCCGGTTTGGGCGTTGGAGTCAAAACCAGTTCCAGGACTTTGGGATTTACCTGCGCCGAGAGTTGCGGTAACGTTGCGATCGCATCCTCAGCTTACAGAAACACGCCTAGCAAACTTAACCCGTGCTTTGGTTGACTTCCAAAAAGCTACGCAAACTTTTCTTCTACTACTACCATTTCAAAAAAGTGAAGATTTAAGTATTGCCGAAGCCATTCAACCACACCTTAAAGAGGTTAGCAAGATTTTATGTCTGGAAGATCCACAACTTTTAAAAGGTGTGTTTCGCGGCGTTGAAATGGCGATTGGGATGCGCCTGCACAGCTTGATTATGGCTGCATCTGTTGGTTGTCGCTGCTTTGCTCTCAGTTATGATCCTAAAGTAAATCGTCTCATGGAAGACTTGGAAATGCCTGGATGGGATTTAGCTAGTTTACCAGATGACCCCAATTTGATTAGTCTGACTTGGATGGAGCATTACGCTAATGGTGATCCGTTATCACCAGACCAAATACAATCTTTAGTAGATAGAGCATTAATGCACCGCGAGTTGTTGAGCCACGCTTTATGTAATAAGTAAGATTAAACAATGTAGAGCTAATAAAATGCAAAACTTATAGACTTGACATATTGTATAAAAAATCGTTTTATATGTCTACGTAAATACCTCTTTTCCGACTTTTATTAATCATTCTTTTGGCAGGAAGGGAGTAATTGTCAAAATTTTATGAAGTGGTTATAAAAATACCTCAGTATTTATTATCCAGATTCACTTTAGCGATATTATTTACTAAATGCAAAAATAATTATTGAGATAATTCTAATGATCAGCTTTGGTTTTTGGAACTTAATTATAGTAATTTTAGTTACTTTAGTTCTCAAAAATAATTGGCGATTAGATGAAGAAAAGGCAGCCTGGAAAAATTCTTTATTCTTAAAATCTTCTGTGAGCCAACGGTTGATACAATTTTTTCGTCAACCAATTGTTAACTTTCTCCTCCAAGCAGCTGTTGTATTAATCGTTACAAGATTCCTCTGTTATACAGGTTGGCTACTTTATTTTCTAAACCAGCCAAATCCACCTTTATGGGATTTTCAGTGGTATTATGTGGCGAGTAAATTGGCTCATCAGCATCTGAGTCCTTTTAATGTCGAGATTTTTAATCAGATTTTCTGTAGCATAACTACGGTGTGTGGCTCTCTTCCACCGTTTGTTTATCCACCTAATATTATTCCTCTCATCTGGTTTCTCGGTTATTTTTCGATGAATACTGCATTTAAAATCTCGATTTTAATGCATATATTAGCAATTGGTTTAGGCTTGTGGGGAGCGAATATATTACTAGAGTCTAAGTCGCGATCTTTCAGAACTATTTGCACAATTTCGGTTGCCTTGATTTATGGCGTTATTCGCGATCTTCAAGTTGGTAATGTTGCAATTTTTATTGCAGTTCTTATCTTATGGATGTTTATCTTTGCTAAAAAAAATCAGGATATTCCAGCAGGAATTTGCTTGGGGATTGCCCTTTTTAAACCAACATTAGCTGCATTATTCGTTCTGTATTTTCTACTTAAAAGACGGTTCTCTCTAGTTTTTGTATCTGTTATCACAGTAACTTGTCTAGCATTTTTAGGTCTAGCCTTGACAGGTAATTCTTTGACACAATTTGTCTCGGATGCATTTCGTGGATTTTCCCTCTGGCAAAACGATCCCGCAGTTAGCCCTTATATATCGATCAGTCGTCTTGATTTGATGGTTGTGGGGCCAAGATTACTTCCCAATAACCCATTCTTTGCCAAGCTTTTGTCAAACTTAATTGTTTTAATACTTCTTAGTTTGGCGGGTTGGTATTGGTATATACAGCAATCTCTCACCGACTGGTCAAAAAAAATATATTTAGCAGAAATGGCAATAGTTTCTTGCTTGAGTATTGGCATCACCTATTCGCAGGAAACGAGTTCTGTGATGTTAATACCTGCTGTTGTTTTTTTGCTAAATGATTTGCTATATCAGATCAGGAATTGTAAATTTTCTAGGAAAAGAATGTCTGTTTGGTTAGCAGGGGTTTGCTGTCTTACAGTGCAAACAGCAGTTATTCATGGCTGGCTTATCCACTCTCTAGCAAACCGATGGAACGTGAAAGCAGGAGAATTGCCATACATTATGAAAATAACTATCTTCGCTCTACCGAGTTATGCAGTTTTAGGAATCACTTTAAGTATTTTAGTCTTAGCAATTAGTTCCCTTCGTCAAAAACAAGTGATGAAATTTAAACCTTTGAATCGAATTGAGATATGATTCATAATTCGTAAGTCCTAGCAATTACGAATTACGAATTAGTAATTATTTGCTCATATTGATGCTAAAGTTTAAAATCAGATTTACCTTTTACCGCTAACAATCCCAGACCATTGAACTTTTTTCTCTTTCTCCCGGCGGTAAGAAAAGAAATGCTCTGGAGTTTGGAAAGTACAATAAGGTGCGATCGCAATTTGTTCTGCACTAATCCCCATATTTTCCAGTTGTAAGGTATTCACTCGCCGGACATCTAACCTTACCTTTCCTGGATTGGGGTCTTCCAATAAGGGTGAATTTGGTAATTCATGTAATGCACTAACAATTTCTTCTTCTTCATGTGGTACAATACTAGCCCCAATTTCAGCAGCCACTTCAATAGAGACTTGGTAAACCTCACCAGCGATCGCTGGGCCCATCGCAATTCTCAAATCATCAAGTTTGCTACCTTGAGATTGTAATCGAGCGATCGCTAATGGGACAATCTTCTTGGCAGTCCCTCGCCAGCCTGCGTGTAATGCTGCCACCCGTCCAGTTTGCACATCCCCAATCAGCACGGGTGTACAATCTGCACTAGCTACCCAAACGGCTTGGAGAGGCTGTTCGCTAACTAAACCATCCGCCGATGCTAAATCCTCCTCAGCAGAGCTTAAGAAGCTTTCAACTTCTTGGGGGGTGAGAACAGTATTGCCATGAACCTGCTTTAAGCGATAGACTGATGCCTCTGGTTGCAATACTTCTGTGATAACTTGTGGCGATCGCGGCCAAAACTGCTGGGTAAAGAAGCCGTGATGCCAACGTTCCAGAATACTACAAGTTAGATAGGGCAGTCCTTCCCAATTGCGCCAGTGCCAAGTGTGCATCTTCAACCAAACCTAAACAGAAATCACTCATTAGCCAATCAATGCTAACTTGAACAACGGAATTTGGGTTAACTGCTGTGGGATTTAATTTGCAAAACTTGGAAGCAGCCTTGAAGGCAGCGCGTAAGTATACATATTTACCATTCTCCCTTCACTTTTTTGAAAGCGTCTCTTCAACTAACCAAACCCTCTGGAACTTACTTAACCAAGGGGCTATTTCAGGAACAGTCGTAATCGCAACTGTGCAATCTGCTGGACGGGGACAATGGGGCCGTGAGTGGATTTCTCCGGTTGGGGGATTATATGTTTCCGTGGCGATTTCTTTCGACCACAAAATAGAGGCTACTGACAGCTACCAGCTAACTTTTGCTACTGCTTGGGGAATTGCATCTCAATTGCGCCAATGCGGTATTGATGTTGGGATAAAATGGCCCAACGATTTAGTTTTAAATGGTCGCAAACTAGGCGGCATTTTGACAGAAACCAAAGTAAACAAAGGACAAATCACTCAAGCAGTAATTGGTGTTGGTATTAACTGGACAAATCCAGTACCAGAAACTGGAATCAATCTGGAATCGTGGCAAGCTTCTCAAGATTTCAGACCAATTTCTTGTCTGGAAATGCTCACCTCTAAAGTCTTGCTGGGAATAGAATCCGGTATGGAGTGCCTTTACCAAGAAGGAGTAAAGGTACTCTTGTCTCGCTATTTAGATTTGCTTATAAATATGGGCGATCAAGTCTACGTCAACAATATTTCAGGTAAAGTAGTTGGGGTGACTCCTCAAGGAAATTTACGAGTTGATTTAGAAACACATGAGACAAAGGAACTAATTACACCGGAAATTTATATTGAACCCGGTACAATCAGTTTGGGATACCATAAATCTTCCGTTTAAATTTGAGGTTTGTTCAAAATTCCGCTCTTTGGGCAAGACAAACCACTAGCATCATCTCTTTAGGCTAATTACACACAACTGAGAGAACAAATGACGCAGCGCAAAAATTCTGCCCCTCATCGTTTGCATTACTTATGGCAGCAAGGTCTAACAAAAAAACGTTTTGCCTCAACACTACCAGCTCAGAGCCTCTGTTGGCTGAGTAGCGTCAGCCTCCTTAGCGGCGGCTTTGTGTTTGCCCAAACGGAAACACAAATAGACAACATCGTTCCCACAGTTGAAAGTTCCCAGCCAACAGCAGTTACAAATCCAGTTAAAAAGCAGTCTGTTGCGCCGGAAGCCGCTCAAGCGCAACCGGAATTTTCCCAACGGCGAGCCAGACTCAGAAAGAGATTAAGCAAGCCAGAGGTTGCTCAATTAAAAGAGCCAGTTAGGCAGCCTACACCCAAAATCGAAGCTGCTCAACCTGTTGTGATTATCAGACAGTCAAAACCCAAGGTAGAAGCATCCCAAGTTACTCCTGTACGGGTGAGACAGGAAAAACCCAATACCCCTTTCCGCTCTTTACCTGAAAAACTTCCAGAAGTTGCTCAACCATCAACTAACTCGAACAGCCCTGTCAGTGCAACTGCGGAAAAAACCAAGGATTATAATAACGCCTATATTGATCCTAATAGTTATGACAGTGGTGCCACAGCTACTTATCAAGCACCAAATTCTGTAATTCTCACAGAACGCTCCAGTGGTTGTCGAGCCATTTTGCCATCAGGGCAAAGTGTATTAGGCGGCGTTTGCGCCAAAGTACCGCAAAGGAGTGTAGCTGATTCTAATAGTAAACCAGCACCTACTTGGCTTAGAAGAAGTCAAAATGCACAATTACCAGTAGTTCCACCTGTGCGGCAGATTGCATCTTCTACTGGCAACACCAGCAGATGGCGTGCTACTCCAACTCAAAGTGGTTCTAGCGGTGTCACCAAGAGCGGATTTCGCCCTAATCGGTTTATACCAAGTCCTGCCGAGTTCAGCCCCACAAAAGTGAGTGCAACTCCCATCGCACCTAGTGGCGGAACTTTGCCTCCACCAATGGCAGATGGCAACATTGCACCACGCCCCAGCAACGTAGCTTATGACTTCTCTCTAGCATCAGTGTTGCCGCAAATCCCCTACATAAATAGAGTTGCCTATAGTGGTACGGGAATGATGTATCCATTGTCTATACCTGCTGCCATCACTTCTGTATTTGGTTGGCGAATTCATCCAATCACAGGTAATCAACGCTTCCATGCTGGTACAGACTTAGGTGCGCCTACGGGTACGCCAGTTTTGGCAGCTGCTGCTGGTCAAGTGGAAACTGCTAACTGGGTGGGTGGTTATGGTTTAACCGTGATTCTAAATCACAAATCTGCTGAACAAACTCTCTACGGTCACATGTCACAAATCCTTGTTCAACCCGGTCAATGGGTACAACCTGGAACTGTTATCGGCCTAGTTGGCAGCACTGGGAACTCCACAGGCCCTCACCTGCACTTTGAAGTTCGCCATCTTACACCGAACGGGTGGGTTGCTACTGACCCAGGCGTAGAATTACAAAGCGCCCTCAGCCAGTTAGTGCGAGGCTTACAAACTGCTCAGGTAAGCCGGGAACCAGGCAGCTGAGACTGGGGACTGGGGACTGAGGACTGGGAGATGAGGAGGATGAGGGGGATAAGGGAGAAACCAATGCCCTATGCCCTATGCCCTATGCCCCATGCCCCATACCCCATTCCGAAATTACAAATACCCGTGTTCTGCTAGGAATGCGGGTGTAATGCCATCCATACTAGTTTCATCAGTGGTGGTGTGTGAATTATCAGGGTAAACGAATTTTTCGACGTATTTGCCGAGAATATCCCCTTCTAAATTCACCAAACTTCCAGAAACCAAATAGCGAAGATTTGTCTCGCTGTATGTGAGGGGAATTACTGCCACCTTGAATTGAGAGAGTTCTGGCTCATAAGCGGCTACAGTAAGACTGATGCCATTGACAGCTATGCTACCTTTGGGGACAATATACCGTGCGATCGCCTCGGATGCAATAAAGGTCATTTCCCAAGAACTAGCCGTTTGTTCTACCACTAGCAATCGACCGATTCCGTCTACATGACCCATCACAAAATGACCGCCAACTTTACTGCCCACCCTTAGCGATGCTTCTAAATTGACATATCTCTGCTGCGTTTGCTCACCTCCGAGAGTTGTGCGGCGTAGCGTTTCCGGTGAAGCCGTGGCAATAAACCCGTCTTTTAAAACTTTTTCTACTGTCAAGCAAACACCATCTACAGCAACACTGTCACCATAAGCCAAATCTTGCATAATTACTTCACCCGACTGGCTTACGCAAGTAATTTGCCAAGAATCGCCCCCTAAGGGTTCCATCGTTCCTAATGCCTGGATTAATCCTGTAAACACGGCTTTTTTGTCAAACTAACTCTATTTATTGCCTACTTTTGCTTGAAATCAATTGGTAATTGTCACAGAAATCTCCAACATCCAAGTATATTTTCTGACTTTTTTTCGTATAGGAATATTAACACATTAGCATCCTTCACAGGGCATACTTGGGTAAGAACGTTATTGTCTAAGAAGACCAATTTGACTTACTCTGGTTTTCACCACAAGTTCGGAGTTTAATAGAAGCAATTATAGAGAACGAATGCTTATGTTTATTACTGTCGCTCAACCGCCTAAAAAGGGGTGCTATTTATTACATAGCATCCAAGGCTCTCAAAGCATTGTAGAGGCTTAGGCAATGATTGAAATGAAAGTCGCTGGCATAGCATTAGATGCCATAACCCGCAGCCCGATCGTCCTTTTGAAAGATTCTTCAGATCGGCGGGCTTTGCCAATTTACATTGGTCAGGAACAGGCTAGGGCAATTATGGGCGCACTGGAGAATCAAAAGCCTCCCAGACCCTTAACCCACGACCTGATTGTGAATCTTTTGGAGACTTGGAATATGACTCTAGAAAAGGTGATTATTCATTCCCTGCAAAAGGATACATTTTATGCAGCTTTAATCGTCCAGCAAGGCGAGGTCAAAAAAGAAATTGATGCACGTCCTAGCGATGCGATCGCCATTGCCCTCCGTACAAATACCCCGATCTGGGTTATGGAAGAAGTGATTGCCGATGCTTCTATCCCTGTTGATCGTGATGCAGATGAAGCCGAACAGCAAGCCTTCCGTGAATTTATTTCCAATCTCCGTCCTGAAGATTTGATTAAGCGCTTCGGTAATGGCGACAGCTAGGCAATTTTAGATTTTAGATTTTAGATTTTAGATTTTTCCTTGAATCTAAAATCCAAAATTCAAAATCTAAAATTGAATGACTCATAACTCTTTGTCAAAGATGCAATACCGACGCTTTGGGAAAACGAATCTGCGCCTCTCGGTTTTTTCCTTGGGAACAATGCGCTACTTGGCTTCTTTTGAAAATGCTCACCAGACCATTGAACAAGCCTTAGCACTAGGAATTAATCATCTAGAAACCGCCAGAGGTTACGGCAAAAGTGAGGAGTATCTTGGTAGGGCGCTAAAAGCTGGGTTGTCAGTACCCCGAACGAGGCTTTATATCACTACTAAAATCTCAGCCACAACAGATGCTGACACCATGCGTCGGTGCATCGACGAATCCCTAGAACGATTACAGCTAGATTATTTAGATTGCTTAGGCGTTCATGGCTTGAACACCTGGCAACATTTAGAGTGGGTGCAAGCCAAAAATGGCTGTATGCAAGCCGTAGAAGAAGCTGTTTCTGATGGTCGAGTGCGACACGTTGGTTTTTCTAGCCACGGGTCATTAGAGCTAATTCAGGCAGCAATAAATACAGATTATTTTGAATTTGTCAATCTGCATTATTACTATTTTTTCCAACGGCACGCACCAGCAATTCAACTAGCTGCCGAAAAGGACATGGGCATTTTCATTATTTCCCCTGCTGATAAGGGAGGACGGCTCTATACACCACCCCAAACTCTAAAAGACCTCTGTTCACCGTATTTCCCCTTAGAGTTAAGCTATCGCTTTTTACTTTCAGATAACCGTATTACTACTTTGAGTATCGGCCCAGCAAACCCAGATGAATTAAGGAAACCTTTGCGAATCGCTGACTATGATGGAGAGTTAACATTAGCCGAAAATTCTGCTTTTGAACGGTTAGAAAATCACCAAAAAGTTGCTTTAGAAACTGATAAGTGTAGCCAATGTTATGCTTGTTTGCCCTGTCCAGAAAATATCAATATTCCCGAGGTGTTGCGGTTACGAAATCTTGCAGTGGCATACGA
>NZ_CAXTNE010000152.1:0-18702 GCF_964245445.1 uncultured Nostoc sp. | reverse complement strand
CCCCTGCCCCCTGCCCATTATTTCTCGTGGCACTTTCGGCTAAAAATCAATATTTTTGCATTTGGGCATAAATAAATTTACTTGCTCTGAAACCCTTTTTGCTTTTGGAATGAGCATATCTTTCTCCCCTGCTCCCCTGCTCTTTCGCTAATCCCCCTGCGGATGCTCATCCCACAAGGTTGTCAGTTCCCGTAAACTCTGATGATTGCCATTACCCAAAATCAGATGATCTAGTACCGGAATGCCCAAAAGCTGCGCCCCTACTAACAACTGACGCGTCAATTCTATATCTTCCTGACTGGGTTCGAGGTTTCCAGAAGGATGGTTATGGGCAACTATTACCCGCGTTGCACCTTGACGAATAACTTCCCGAAAAATATCACGGGGAGAGGCTAGGGTTTCGGTTGCTGTACCAATGGTAATTACTTGTGTACCTAATAAGCGATTCTTAACATCTAATAGCACCACTGCAAAACGTTCTTGTATTTGCCACATCAAATCTTGACTGAGGGTAGCAGCAGCGGCAAGTGGGCTATCAATTAATGTGCCGTCATTAGGGCGAGATTGAAAGGCGCGTTTGCCTAATTCAATTGCTGCTAAAATACTTGTCGCTTTCGCTGGGCCAACACCAGAAATTTGCATCAATTCAGCAGGGCTAACTTCTCGCAAAACTGCCAAAGGATCGCGTTGGTGTTTGCCTAATTCGCTCAAAATATATTGTCCCAAACCCACAGCCGATAGTTTTCCTGGCCCTTGACCGGTGCCTAGAAGAATTGCGATTAACTCTGCTGTGGCTAAAATTTTTGCACCATGCGTCATTAATCGCTCACGCGGACGCTCATTTGTAGGTAAGTCGGCAATTCTAAGGCAATAGGTCATAAACTAAGATAATCGTCACCACACATCAAACTATCTTTAGTTATCCCTTGTTTGCTCGATAAATTATCTTTATTTGAAAAAATCTTTAATCTTTGGCAATTTTTTCCTTTCGGCACATCTCGCCTTCACAAGAATAATGGTCATCAATAGCAAGCTGTTACACCTAGAGTTAAGCGGTTTTATCAACTATGCTGTTATATGTGTGGTAATTGAGATTAGATAGGTGTTAGTTTACCTAATGTAATTCAATAATCTGTTATAAATCTCCGATATGGAACTCAATATCCGTGACGGATTTCATTTAACTAGCATTTACCCCACAGATAAAACTGCTTACTTGGAACATTTCAACGACAGAAGTATTTCCTATACAATTCCTGTCATCCCCTATCCTTATACAGAAACTGCCGCAGATTGGTGGATACAGCATAGGCTTGAGTTTTTAAGAGAAACTGGAAGAGAAATATCCTTTGCACTTCGCAACCCTGAAGGTTATTTAATTGGCTCAGTTGATGTAGATGACTTAAAAGTTAAAAAAGCACACAGAGCAGAGATTGGCTACTGGCTAGCTAAAGCATATCGTGGGCAAGGATTAGCTACTGATGCGCTCCGTGTTTTTGTTCAGTACGCGTTTGATAATCTTGAAGTGATTCGCCTAAATGCTCATGTTATTGATTTCAATACCGCTTCAGTAAAGGTTTTAGAGAAAAACAGATTTAAGCTAGAAGGGTGCTTAAGGCAACATACGAAAACTCAAAACGGTATATTCAATACACTTGCCTACGGTTTGCTTAAAGGCGAGTGACAGCAGCCTGAAATCTATAGTCTAGATTCTTGGTTGTGCTTCTCTATAAGAGGCTTCACTCAGAATGGCAAATTATACCTTCTTGGACTTTTCAAACATCCTCTGAAGTTTGAATAGCGTCAGTAAAAGGCGTAGTTTACCGCCGTAGGCATCGCATAATTCAGCAGGCCAACAAACACTACACGCAATCACAAACCCTGTAAATCCCTTCATTTTCACCGCTTACTGATAAATTTGCGTTGCTTTGAGCATGTGGTAGGTAATTATTAACTGAGTCAAAGCGAGAGGATAACTTTGCAGTGTTTCTCCAGTTGTACCAGCAATTTTACCCAGTTCGGGATTACTTTCGCGATCGCAAATACTTCGTAAATGGGGCATATCAGAACAAATAATATGCTCTAGCTTATTCACCTGTTCTAAGGTTGCATGACCATCAACTTCTAAGACATCCACCGGCTTACTCATATCCCTGTCTAGCCCCAGGCGGATCGCTGAGTCAGAATTACCATAGGTAGAGTTGATAATCGGGGTAAAATCTGGGTGGGGAATTGTCGGACGTAGTACCAAACGCACATTCAGGTGTCCATTGGTTTCATCATCTTCGCCCGTGGGTGGGTAGAAACTGATTACTATATCAGACCATTGTCGCTGCGGACGGATAAACTCTGCTGAGTCTGGTTCGCGTTTTTCTAATTCTGCTAGTACCTGTTCATCTGTGTAGCCGCGCTTTTGCGTGTCTCGCTTAACTTTCCACTTAGAGCGTAGGTCTTCAGGCGGTGCAAGGTAAACTTTCACGTCGTAAGAATCACGAGCAGCACGGGTAGAATAACCGAGTAATCCCTCAATAATCACAAATTTATTGGGCTTGATATACTGCGGTGGCTCGAATGTGCCAGTTTTATGGCTATAAACTGGTTTAAGAATTGGCTGTCCTGTGCGTAGCAACGACAAGTGTTGCTGCATAATATCTAAATGGTTGCAGTCTGGGTGGAGGGCAGTGATGCCAATCTCTGCACGCTGTTGGCGATCGTAACGGTGATAATCATCTGTGCATATCAGCGTAACATTTTCTGGGCCGAGTACTTGGGCGATTCCTCGCGTTAGTGTTGTTTTCCCAGCAGCGCTGTCGCCTACAATACCAAGAATTATTGGACGGCTCATCATACCTCCCAGAATACAAGCAAGTTTAGTAATAAAATTTCCCTACAATAGTTTTTATTCTAAAAGGGTTTAGGCAAGTAACTCAAACAAAGGCTTGGTATGCAATATCTCTACATATATAGAATGTGTGTGCGTAGGCGCAGCCCGTCGTAGACATCGCTTTTGGCACAATAATGACAATCTACGTTCCTTTTAAAGTTATCTGTACGCATAATGAGCAATGTAAAAGTAGATTGTAATTTTAGACATTTCTTGCGGAATCCACTCTCAGCCGTAGATACTCAATTTTTATACAGGCATCCATCATTACGTTGAGTCCTGCTTCTATTGCTTTTTGTGCTGATGATTGATGCCAGATACCCAATTGCGCCCACACAGTTTTAGCGTTGACCGAAATTGCTTCATCTACAATTTCTGGCAAGTACTCAGAACGCCGAAACACATTAACAATATCCACAGGTTCTGGTAATTCCTGAAGTGCAGCATAACTGGATTCACCGTCAATTTCTTTAATTAGAGGGTTGACGGCATAGACTTTGTAGCCAACTTGTCGCAAGAATTGGGCGATTTGATAGCTGGTACGATGGCGTTTATCAGAGTAACCCACAACAGCGATAGTTTTGGCTTGGGTTAACACCTTACGCAAGGCGTTATCATCTTCTTTGAGGTTTGGCATGATCTAAATATCCTGAGCGATCGCTTTGCTCATCATACTAAGTTGTATTTAAAGATAATTTTGACTTCTAAAAAATTGTTGGCGAGTATCAAAGACTCGTCCACGAGTATCAAAGACTCATTCACGAGTAAAAAAGACTTGTCCACGAGTAAAAAAGACTCATCCCCAATCCCCAATCTTATGACAACTCAAACACTAGGACTCGAACAAAACCTTTATGACTATTTACTATCAATCTCTTTGCGAGAACCGGAAATCTTAACCCAACTGAGACAGGAAACAGCCCAGTATCCAATAGGTAGAATGCAGATTGCTCCCGAACAGGGGCAATTTTTGGCGTTATTGGTGCAGTTATTGGGAGCTAAGAAAACTTTGGATATTGGGGTATTTACAGGTTATAGTTCGTTGGTGGTGGCATTGGCGTTACCGAGGGACGGGAAGGTGGTAGCCTGTGATGTGAGTGATGAATTTACAATGATCGCTCGGCGCTATTGGCAGCAAGCGGGAGTGGCGGATAAAATTCAACTGCACATTGCCCCAGCTTTAGAGACTTTGGATTGGCTACTGGCAACCAAAGAAGCAGAAACCTTTGATTTTGCTTTCATCGATGCAGATAAAAGCAACTATGATGGTTATTATGAGCGATCGCTACAATTAGTGCGTCCGGGAGGACTGATTGCGATCGATAATGTCCTCTGGTCAGGTAGGGTCGCCGACCCCCAAGTGCAAGATAATAGAACTAAAAAGATTCGTGCCTTTAATCAAAAGCTGCATCAAGACCAGCGAGTTAGTCTTAGTTTAGTAGCGATCGCAGATGGCTTGACTGTGGCACTGAAGAAATGAGAAGCCCTCCTGAAGACAGAATTCAGAATTCAGAATACCCTACCCTAGCAGTCAAGTCAGGGCGAAGAGTCACAAAGGAAAGAATTTAATATCACGCGTGTTTCAAATCACTAATCCATTCTGGATTCTGGCTCCTAAATTCCGAATTCTTCTTCGGTCATGTCTCGGAATCCTTATTTCTCTATTTGTTAGGAACGCAGAAGCCTCTTTAATTTTAAATTTTGAATTTTGAATTGTTAATTGGTTGTATATTATTACTAGACCAAATTGAATAAATGCCTCTACTAACTGTTTAACCTTTAATACTAATATCCGTGGAAGATATTCTGCAAGCAGTAGAAACAATTTTGCAAGACAAGCCTCTTGCTTCAATTCAATGTTTTGTGCTCTCTCAATCGTGGTTGGGCAAAACTTACGATGAAATGGCAGAGGTATCTGGCTACCGCAACAATTACATCAAGGAAGTTGGCTCTGAGTTGTGGCAAGACCTTTCCGTTGCACTTGGAAAGAAAATAACGAAAAAAAATCTGCATTTAGCCTTGGAGAAATACCTGCAAGAGAAGATAACTGATCAGGAGAATCGGAGCCAAGAAAAGTTAGGCGAAGAATCTAGCTTAAAAGTGGTTTCTCCAGACTTGTCTTCAGCAAGTAAGATCGAATTTCCTAGCGGGCCTGTACCACTCGGTTCTCCTCTTTACATCAATCGCCCTCCCTTAGAAGAACTTGTTTATAACGAGATTTTACACCCTGGTTGCTTAATCCGAATCAAAGCACCTAGAAAAACGGGAAAAAGTTCACTGTTGAACCGGATGATTGCTTATGCTAGAGAGCAAGGTTATCAAATTGTCTATTTGGACTTTCAAGAAGCTGACGAAGATGTTTTTGCATTTCTGGATAAATTTTTGCGTTGGTTTTGTGTCAATGTCAGCAGGCAATTAAATCTCCTTCCCAGTCTAGATGATTTTTGGGATACGGAAATGGGCAGCAAGGTAAGCTGTAAAATCTATTTTGAAGCATATCTGCTGCAATACATTGAGCAAAGTCCTGTAGTTTTGGCTTTGAATGAAGTCCATCGAGTTTTTGAACATCCCAATATTGCCCAAGACTTTCTGCCAATGCTGCGATTTTGGCACGAACAAGCAAAGCAGGATCAAATCTGGCAAAAACTCCGAATGGTCGTAGTTCATACCACAGAAATTTATATTCCACTCAAGCTAAACCAATCACCTTTCAATGTTGGGATAACAATTACGTTGCCGCCGTTTACCCTCAATCAGGTACAGAAATTAGCATTAGCTTACGGGCTACATTGGGCAGCAGACTCTGAAGGGGCAAAACGCCTTGTACCCTTACAAGCAATGGTAGGAGGACATCCCTATTTGGTGAGTCTGGCGCTTTATCATCTATGTCATGAAGAAATAACATTAGAGGTGTTATTAGAAAGCGCATCTACACAAGTGGGAATTTACAGTCAGCATTTACGAGAACTGTTGCGCTTACTCCAAAAAGAACCAGAATTAATGTCAGCTATGGAAAAGGTAATTGCAACAGATGAAAAAGTGGAGCTAGACGCGATCGCTGCTTACAAGCTCGAAAGTATGGGTTTGGTTCAACTAAACGGAAATCAAGCTCATACAATGTGTGAGTTATATCGCTTTTATTTTAGCCAACAACTGGGACGTTCAAGGTCATAATAGTTCTGGTAAACTGTTGAAACAGAGATAATAAAAATACTTGTTCTCGTTCTTAATATGAATTTAATCAATTATCTCAATACAAATTCATTTATTAAAAATGAGAACTAGTTTAATATTTTAAATCAAATGAACAATTATCGATACCAAGTTGGTGGAACCCTTACAACTGACGCACCTAGCTATGTTGAACGCAGAGCGGATGTGGAACTTTACGAAGCCTTGAAGCAGGGTGAATTTTGCTACATCCTGAGCAGTAGGCAAATGGGCAAATCCTCGCTTATGGTAAAAACAAAGCATCGCTTTCAACAAGAGGGCTTTAAATGTGCCACCGTTGATATGACTAATATCGGTTGTGAAAATATAACTCCAGAGCAATGGTATAAGGGAGTGGTAGGTGATTTATGGTTAGGCTTTAAACTGTTAGGTAAAGTCAATTTAAAAAGTTGGTGGCAAGAACAAAATGATATTTCTTTAGTTCAAAGACTTAGCCGATTTATTTCGGAAATACTGTTAGCTCAGTTTCCTAATGAAAGACTATTTATTTTCATTGATGAAATTGATAGTATTCTTAGCCTCGATTTCTCTGTTGATGACTTTTTTAGCTTGATTCGCTTTTGTTATAACCAACGAGCAATCGATCCAGAGTATCATCGGATTACATTTGCAATTTTTGGTGTTGCAACACCTTCAGACTTAATTCGATATCGAAATAATACTACGCCGTTTAATATTGGTAAAGCCATCCAAGTAAATGGATTCACATTTGAAGAAGCTCAACCCTTATCTTTGGGACTAAATATTAAAGATAATCATCCCCAAAAACTTTTGAAAGAAGTATTAGCTTGGACAGAAGGGCAACCATTTCTTACTCAAAAGCTATGTCGGCTACTTGTCAGTTTATCTCAAAATGATGTGGGTAGAAAACTAAAAATACCCCCTGGTGCAGAGGAATTTTGGATAGAAAATGTAGTGCGATCATACATCATTGAAAAATGGGAATCACAAGATGAACCGGAGCATTTACGGACAATTCGCGATCGCATCCTTGGAAACGAACAAATTGCCGCCAGATTGCTGGGAATTTATCAACAAATCCTCCAAAGAGTCAAAGTCCCAGCCGACGATAGCCGAGAACAGGTAGAACTGTTGCTATCTGGTTTGGTAATTAAAAAGCAAGGTTTTCTCCAAATCAAAAATCGAATTTATCAAGAAGTTTTCAATTTAGAATGGGTTGGAAAAAAATTAGCTTACTTGCGCCCTTACTACGAAACCTTCAATATATGGATAGCCTCAAACGAAAAGGATGAATCTCGTCTATTGCGCGGACAAGCCTTAATTGATGCCCAAACTTGGGCAAATGGCAAAAGCTTGAGTAACTTAGATTATCGATTTTTAGCTGCTAGTGAAGAATTAGATAGGCGAGAAATGCAGCACGCATTAGAAGCCGAACGCGCCAAAGAAATTGAAGGACGACTTGCAGAACAACAAAAAAGACTGATTCAACAAAAGAAAACTGCTACAATAGTGACACTTTTGCTCGTGGGAATGACAATCAAGTTGGTGATTTCTATAGTGTGGGGAGTGTCACTTTTACGAAAGATTGATGCTTTAGAATCACAGTTAAAATGTACCCACATTGGGCATCAAGGGAAAGTAATAACTGCAAATTCTCGGTTAGGTAGATGTTAACGGGAGCATCTCAAATGTGTAAAAACATAATCTTCAATTTTCTCGCTATCCAAAATCAAAAGCCGTTAGGGAAAGCCCAGAATAATGGTCATTAAAAAACTTAGCTAGGGACTCAGCTTCAGATTGGCTAACTTTCCGTTGGGAGCATCCCAGTTTTTTGCAAAGAGGGCGAAAATCAGTCATGATAAGTAAAATGAGTATATTTACTTACCAATGACCCCAGAACAGAAGCAAGCTCTTCAAGAACATGTTCGAGCGATCGCTAAAATACTATATGAAGATACTTCACCAGAAAGGCTAATAAGCCTTGCAGGAATTGAATCGGCAGTGCGAAGTCAAATGCAGAAGCATGTTATGCCAGAAGTAGGGGTTTTTTTATCGAAACAGTTACGGGCACAAATGCCGGGTATCAACGACGATTAAAAAGTATTCTGGGAGAATTGCCAATCACAAGCAAGCAAGCGGAGCAGTTGGAAGTACCTTCTAGCAATCAACTGAGTCCGTATCCGGAAATTTGCTGTTTACGCGTAAGTGAAGACAGTCAGCTATCAAGATGCAGCAGCAGATATCGAGTATTTTATAGGCGTACAAGTTTCCCCTAGCAGTCAACAGAGATTGGTGCATCGCCAAAACTTTGAATTGCCGAGGCCAGAAGATACGGTTGAAGAATTAAGCGTTGATGGTGGGAACATCCGTGTTCGGACTCCATCAGGTGAAATATGTGCTTGGCTTGGTTATAAAGCGATTAGCTTACATCATCTGGGAATAGTTGGAACTTCATTTCAGGATAATGAAGTTGTGATTGATTGGGTTAATGAACAGCTACTAGCTAGTACAGTCACTTGTCTTGGTGATGGACATGACGGCATTTGAAATATAATTGACCAAGATAGAGTTTTAGATGCCGCAATGGAGCTTACTTTAGAGCAACAAGAAATGCTGGTACAAATTCTCAAAAACCGAATTATTGAAAGTCGGCGAGATGAAATTGCCTCAGATGCAGCAGCTTCCATTGCTGAATTCCAAGCAGGTAGACTCAAAGTCCAGACTGCTAGTGAAGCAATTCAAGAATTACGGGAATATCTCAATAACCCAAGTGCAGCCGATGTATAAGTTGGTTGTCACGAGCAAATTTAAAAGAAGTTTCCGAAAATTTGCTCGTCGTAATGCTGACTTGCAGGGCAGAATAGAAACTTGGGCACTCACAAGCTAGAGGGAAAGTTATTAGGGTTGTTTTCATGGTCTTGTGGATATGATTGTCGCATTGTTTTCTCACTGAAAACCGATGACGAGAGTGAGGAACAAGTTGTTCTTTTGCTAGACATTGGTACTCATGACGATGTTTATTAGCTCAATACAAGTAAGATCGCCGATTTTGTAGCGACTGTCTTAAATCTCAAGCGATGTCTACGACGGGCTGCGCCTACGCTCATTTATCATCGTTGATGAGCGTGCGATGCCTGCGGTGGTCACTGAGCTTTGTCGATGTGCGGGCTGCGCCTACGCACTCCAGAAACGCAGCCCTGACCAAAGCTGCTGGTGATGTGAGTTAAAATCCTTATATCTTCAATAACTACTCACGCAGACAGCCTCGGAAAAAGCGATCGCTATGCTTCAGTACCCCAATCTCGAACAAGCGCTAAAATATCACTTCGGTTATGACAGATTCCGCCCCGGACAACGGCAAATTATCGAAGATGCGCTGCAAAATCGAGATTTATTGATTGTGATGCCTACGGGTGGGGGAAAATCTCTGTGCTTTCAGTTACCTGCATTGATAAAAAAAGGCTTAACTGTGGTAGTGTCGCCGTTAATCGCTTTGATGCAAGACCAAGTGGAAGGACTACGTAATAATAATATTGCTGCCACATTTTTAAATAGTAGTCTGAATCCCTATAAGGTGCGATCGCGGGAAGAAGCTATCCTCACCGGTAAAGTTAGATTACTTTACGTCGCCCCAGAACGTCTGTTGAGTGAAAGATTTCTCCCGTTTCTCGATTTAGTCAAAGAAAAAATTGGCATTGCGGCTTTTGCCATTGACGAAGCCCACTGCGTCTCTGAGTGGGGACACGACTTCCGCCCTGAATACCGCCAGATGAAATCTCTGCGGAAACGTTATCCTGATGTCCCTACACTCGCCCTCACTGCTACAGCAACCGATCGCGTCCGTGCTGATATTATCCAACAACTAGGGCTAAAGCAACCCAGTATCCACATTGCTAGCTTTAACCGCCAAAATCTTTATTATGAAGTCCGTTCTAAAAGCAAGTCTGCGTATGCTGAATTATTAGAACTCGTCCGGGAAAGCGAAGGTTCAGCAATTATTTATTGCCTAACGCGCAAAAAAGTTGATGAACTCACCTTTAAATTGCAAAATGATAAAATCTCTGCTTTGTCTTATCATGCCGGATTAACTGATGAAGAACGCAGTAGCAATCAAACTCGATTTATTCGGGATGATGTGCGCGTCATGGTGGCGACAATTGCTTTTGGAATGGGAATTAATAAGCCAGATGTGCGGTTAGTAATTCACTATGATTTACCGCGTAATTTAGAAAGTTATTATCAAGAATCAGGTAGGGCAGGAAGGGATAGTGAACCTTCACGTTGTACGCTTTTTTTCAGTTTCAGTGATATTAAAACCATTGAATGGAGTATTAACCAAAAAACTGACCCCCAAGAACAGTTAATTGCTAAACAACAACTGCGTCAGGTAATTGACTATGCTGAGGGTACTGTTTGTCGGCGGACAATTCAATTAGGTTATTTTGGGGAACGTTTTCTAGGTGATTGCGGTAACTGCGATAATTGCCGTCATCCCAAACCAATGCAAGACTGGACAATTGAAGCCATGAAGTTTTTATCTTGTGTGGCGCGTTGTAAAGAAAGATTTGGGATGCTGCACATTATTGATGTGTTGCGGGGGGCAAAAAAAGACAAAATTATTCAGTACGAACACGATAAACTTTCTACTTACGGTATTGGCAAAGATAAGAGTGTAGATGAATGGCGAATGTTAGCGCGATCGCTTTTACATCAAGGGTTGTTAGAACAGACTAGCGATGGTTACTCAGTTTTGAAACTTAACCCCCTCAGTTGGGAAGTGATGCGGCGACAGCGTACAGTTTCCCTTGTTGTTCCCGTAGCACAGAAGGTTACTTGGGAAGAAGGGAGTGAGAAGGCTGCCCAAGCAGAGATATTAATGCAGAGGTTGCGATCGCTCCGTAAACAACTTGCTGATGAACAATCTGTACCACCTTACGTTGTCTTTCAGGATTCTACCCTAAAATTGATGGCACAGGTACAACCCACAACACTAACCGAATTTGGTAAACTTTCCGGTGTAGGTAGTCACAAACTTTCCCAATATGGCGATAAATTCCTCGCAGAAATTCGCGCCTACCGCCAAGAAAAAGGTTTGATAGATCCACCCCAAGTTAGTTTTATACCCTCTGTTAGCTTACCTTCCGACACAGAAATATTCACATTACAATTACATAAACAAGGTTTAAGTGTTGATGAGATTGCCAAAAAACGCAATATTCGCCCCACAACAATTATTCGCCATCTGACAGATTTAATTGAAAAAAATCAGCCTGTAGACATAAATCAGTTAGTACCTATTGAACATCAACAAAAAATTTGGCAAGTTTTAGAAGTGCTTGGTGATATCTCTTTAACGCCAATTCGAGAACAACTCGGTGAAAGCTACACTTTTGATGAAATTCGCTTAGTACGGGGTAAGTGGCGGCGCGAAAATCGCAAGTGATAATTAAATTTTATAATTGAAATACAAGAGCAAGATTAAAGGAGTTAGCCGATGAGCCAGATGTTAACAACAGGAGTACACTGGACAATTCATGATGTGGAACTCTTTGCAGAAAATGAAGGGACGCGCTACGAGATAGTTGAGGGAGAATTATTTGTGACTAGGGCACCTCACTTTAAACATCAGCAAACTTGTGGCAGAATTTTCCAACAGTTTAACATTTGGTCAGATTCTACTGGTTTAGGAGAAGCTGTGATCAACCCTGGTGTTTTGTTTACAGAATCAGATAATGTAATTCCTGATGTGGTTTGGGCTACTAAGGAAACCTTGGCGTTAATGTTGGATGAAGAGGGACATTTAACTGGCGCACCAGATTTAATAGTAGAAGTCTTGTCTGCAAGCAAGTCAGACGAAAGGCGAGATAAGGAAGCTAAACTTAAGCTTTATTCTTCCAGAGGAGTAAAAGAGTATTGGATTGCTGATTGGCGATCGCATAAACTAGAGGTTTATCGACGCGAACAAAATCAACTTAAATTGGTAGAAACTCTATTTAGTAATGATAATATAATTTCTCCCCTATTACCTGGTTTTAGCTGTACTGTAAACCAGTTTTTTCCTGTATAAATTTTAGGTTGAATGGAAAAACAAATTTCAAGTAATACATTAACTAAAGTCCAGGTACTGATTATGGCGATCGCATCTGGTGTCTGTGTTGCTAACGTTTATTATAATCAGCCAATCCTCAAAGATATTGCATCATCTTTTCGAGTCAGTGAAGGCGAAGCAGGTAGCATATCTGTGCTTACGCAAGTTGGTTACGGTTTGGGGATTTTCTTTTTAATCCCCTTGGGCGATAAAATCAACAAGAAAAAATTAATTCTTTGCTTACTGGCATGTTTGTTCTGTTTGTTGATAGGCATGACGTTTTCACAAAATATCATCGAAGTTTGGATATTGAGCGTAGCAATTGGGATTGCGACAGTCTCTGCTCAGATTATTCTTCCTTTAGCAGCAAGTATAGATAGAGTAACTACAGGCCAAACCGTAGGCAACATTTTTACTGGTATATTGATTGGAATTTTAGGAGCAAGGGTTTTTAGTGGATATATTGCTGAATGGTTGAATTGGCGTTATGTATATGGATTTTCGGCAGTAATGATTTTAATTGTTATTGTCTTACTAAATATATATTTGCCTAGTGTCAAAAATGAATTTAAAGGTTATTATTTGGAATTATTAATTTCAACACTTCAGCAATTAAAACGTTTTTCATTATTAAGGGAAGCGTCTTTAATTAGCGGTTTATTGTTTGGTGTCTTTTGCTCATTTTGGACAACGCTGACTTTCCATTTAAGTGGAGCGCCTTTTAATTTTCAATCTGACACAATTGGGATGTATGGCTTTGTGGCGATCGCAGGTGCATTAATGGCACCAGTTTTTGGTAAACTAGCCGATCAAGGTAACTCCCAACGTTCCTTAACTCTTGCTGTATCGCTCGTGATTGCAAGTTTAGTAATTGCTAAAATTGCTTCCAATTCTGCACTGGCGATCGCTGCTGCTGTATTGTTACTAGATGTGGGTGTACAGGCAACCCAAGTTACTAATGTTGCAAGAATATATACTCTTGATGCTCAATCGAATAGTCGCATCAACACAGTTTACATGACTACCTATTTTATCGGCGGTTCTATAGGTACTAGCATTGGTCTATTATGCTGGAATCTTGGTGGCTGGAATTTGGTGACTTGGCAAATGTTAGCTTTTACTCTGCTCGCATTTTTTATTATCGTCAAACCTAAAACAACTACAGCAAAAACAAATAATAAATAATCAAACTTTCATTTTTGAATATTATTGTAAGACATCGCCTTGCACCAATAACTAAATTTTCTCCTCTTCAAGGCGATATCTATAGATAGTCAGCTTATATTAAGAAAAGCTGGGGATTTCAGAGTTGGAAACTTCTGATGTTGCAGGATTTTGGCGTTTAGCGGACATAATTGCTAGCAATTTAGGCAACGCTAGGCAAGCAACAGTATTTAGCAGCGTCACTAATATACCATCCATTAAACTCATATTGCGATTCTCCAGATTTCAAAATTGGTGTTTACTATATTTTTAGTTTGCAGCAAAATTAGTACAATTGCTTCAAACCAATATTTTGAATTTGCTTTATTAGATATAAGCTAACTAAATATATTCTTACAATTTCAAGGTGGCTATAGCAGCCCCAAATCATTTGTGAAAATTTATGTTGATTCTTCTCTCTGTGTCGCGCCAGTTGCTTCAAGTCGGGAAACCCGCCCAACGCACTGGCTTCTCTGCGCCTCCGTGGTTCGATTAAAAAGTAATTTTCACAACTGTAGGATTGCTATAGTACCGCAAGGCAGAAGTCAAATATTAAAAAAGTTAGCCGAGGAATTAGATTTTGCTGATAAAGCAAGGCTTTGAAAAAGATTCAAAGTCATCATCTTATTTTTCTGTCTTCAGAAATATAAAAGAGCGCTAGGGCATTTTAGTTCAAGCATCAGCAAACTTGTAAGCTAACCCTGTAACAAAATGTCAAACCGTCAAAGTCTTTGTGATTGCAACTCTTGGAGACGCTACGCGAACGTTGTACTTGCAATAATATAGTTATAAATAAAATTTAGGTGAGGTAGTTTATCCACCTCACCTAAATTTTAAAATAATTTACTGGCAATTTGTCCATCAATTCGGAGAACAATTATGACAGAAATTAGGACTAAATTTACAGAATTGGCTGCCTGTCAATGCATAAGCTGTACAATAAGGAAAACTGGTAAGTTGAATTTTAGCTGCTTGTAATTTAGAAACATTCGGCAACGCTTCAGTAAGTTTGGTTTTCTCAGCCAGAAAAAGAGCTAAAAGCTTAGGAAACGCCATGCAAGCAGCAATGTTGAGCAGCGTTAGCAGTATAGCATCTATCAAATTCATAGGTAATCATCTCCTGTGAAACGTAGGCGATTGCTGTTCTTAGCTGCAAACATAATCATTGCTTGCAGTCTATGTAAATTAACTTTAACATAAATTTTTGTAAATATAAACGTGGAATTCCTGGAATTATCATACACAGAGGGGAATGTGGATAATAAGGACGGTTATTGTAGCGTAATAACAAAATAAGCTGGAAAACGATCCGTTTACGATATTTAGGTAAGGTGTTATGTCAAAAACCCAAACCGCGTCTTCTTTTTTATCTAACATCAGTGAACAAGAACGCCAGGCATTAAAGCGGTTGGTAGATTACACAAATGTGGAATCACTGCCAGAAATTTGGCCTTTGGCAGCTGGGCGATTTGGTGATGTTGTCGCCCTCCGCAACCCTCATGCTAAACCAGAAGTAGCGATTACTTATACCCAGTTGGCAGAGCAAATGCGACTATTTGCTGCTGGGTTGCAGGCGTTAGGAGTGAAGGTAGGCGATCGCATTTCCTTAATTTCTGACAACAGTCCTCGCTGGTTTATTGCCGATCAAGGCATAATGACTGCTGGAGCCGTTGATGCGGTGCGTAGCTCCCAAGCAGAAAAAGAAGAACTGCTATTTATCATTGCTAATAGTGGCAGTACAGCAATAGTAGTTGAAGATTTAAAGACACTTAAAAAACTGCAAGACCGTCTCAAAGATTTACCAATTCAGGTGGTAATATTACTTTCGGATGAAGCACCACCGACAGACGAAACCCTAAAGTTGCTGAACTTTGCCCAATTGCTCGAAATTGGGAAAAATCATAATTTTGTGCCAGTCAAGCAAAATCGTGATGCTCTAGCAACCCTAATTTACACCTCTGGCACCACAGGTAAACCCAAGGGTGTAATGCTGTCTTATAACAACTTGATGCACCAAGTACTCACTTTCAGGACAGTAGTGCAACCAAATGTGGGCGATATGGTTCTCAGTATCCTACCTTCCTGGCACAGCTACGAACGAACTGTTGAATATTACCTACTATCTCAAGGTTGCACGCAAGTTTATACCAACTTACGCTCGGTAAAAGCAGATTTGAGACAATTTAAACCCAACTACATGGTGGGTGTACCCCGTCTGTGGGAATCGATTTATGAAGGAGTGCAAAAGCAGTTCCGTGAGCAACCAGCCAAAAAGCAACGCTTAATTAACTTTTTATTCAGCAATAGCGAGAAATATATCAAAGCGCGGCGAGTTGCTCAAGGATTGAGTTTAACTAATCTTCATGCTTCAGCTATTGAACGATTAGCAGCTAAGATCCAAGCATCTGCTTTATTACCCCTCCATGCCTTGGGAGAACGACTGGTTTATGCCAAAGTCCGAGAAGCCACAGGAGGACAAGTTAAGCAGATGATTAGCGGCGGCGGTGCGCTTCCCAGACACATAGATAATTTCTTTGAAATTATTGGTGTGCAGATTTTGCAGGGTTATGGCTTGACAGAAACTTCTCCTGTTACCCATGTGCGGCGTCCTTGGCGAAATTTGATTGGTGCATCAGGGCTACCACTCCCCGCAACCGAAGCTAAAATTGTAGATCCTGAGACAAAAGCGCCTCTACCAGTAGAACAGCGAGGCTTGCTATTGTTGAGGGGGCCACAGATTATGCAAGGCTATTACCAAAATCCCGAAGCGACAGCGAAAGCAATTGATGCTGAAGGTTGGTTTGATAGCGGCGATTTGGGTTGGCTGACACCACAAGACGACTTGGTGCTAACTGGCAGAGCAAAGGATACGATTGTATTAACTAACGGGGAAAACATCGAGCCACAGCCGATTGAAGATGTGTGTTTGCGATCGCCCTACATCGATCAAATTATGCTCGTCGGCCAAGATCAGCGCAGTCTGGGAGCCTTAATTGTCCCCAATGTCGAAGCCTTAGAAAAATGGGCAGCAAGTCAAAATCTAACACTGGATACACAGAATGATCCGGTTGCTTCTTCACCTAGTCAAAAAATTGACTTCGAGAGTAGAATGATCCAGGATTTATTTCGGCAAGAATTGAATCGGGAAGTGCAAAATCGTCCAGGCTATCGACCGGATGACCGCATTGGAACGTTTAAACTGATTCTGGAACCGTTTTCCATCGAAAATGGCTTGATGACACAAACACTGAAAGTTCGCCGACACGTCGTCACGGAACGCTATCGCGATATTATTGACGGCATGTTTGCTTGATGATTCCACCTCCCAACTAGTAAGAGTGAACGTGAAATATTTATGGATGTCTCCAAATCTAACTTGCTCCTGAAACGTGTTGTTAACGTCAAAGTCATTGTGACTCCCCTCTGGAAAGAGGAAGTACAACAGCAGCTGCAAACGCAAATCAATCAACTTGATCAGCAACTGCAACAGCTAGACGTAGAAGGACAAAGAGCGATCGCTGCAATTCAAAAACAGAGTCTGCAACCACCTGGCCCCCAGACCCTCCAACAAATTGACAATATCCAACTCCAAGTCAATCAAAAGAAAAGTGAATTTCTAGAGCAGAAAAATCAATTGCTACAAAACCTCCAGCAAGTGCAGTTTCTTCAGCAAGATCAGGAAGTCAACCAATTCCAAATGGAAGGCTTTTTCCGGGTAGAAATCGGTGATAACCTGATTAGCAAAATGCAAGTCGAAATCGTTCTGCGCGATGGCGTTGTAGAAGAAATTCGCGGCGATATTTAAATTTGTCATTTGTCATTAGTCATTTGTCATTTGTTTTATGACCAATGACCAATGACTAATCACAGATGTGATTTAACTTTGTTTGGGAGCGTCTCCCAGCCCAACATTCCATCTGGGAGCCAGCCCAAACAATTTGCCATACTGGAGGTGAGCTAATAAAAAGCGATCGCCCAAAAGTAGTCATCTCAACTCGATATTTAATACCAACTGAATCATTACCCCCCTTGATTTGCGTAATCGTCACAAGGGCCTGATTTCGTTGTGGATAAGCTACCTCTACCTTTCGCGTTCCTCCTACTGATCCTATGTCGTCAAAGGCATTCAGGGCGAGGGTAGCAGGATCACTACCTTGGAGAGATGAGTTGAGCTTTTCTAAAGGTATGGTTTTAAAATTTGAACGCTTTGAGTATGCCACAACCTCTTGAGACTGATGTATTGCTCTCACCTGCTGGGTTTGTGCATCACTAGTCTCAACAATCGGTGTAGATTGCTGGCTCTGCGTAATATATACTCCAGCGCCAGCAGTGGCAAAGATACTTAGTATCACAATCAAAAAGAATTTCAACTTTGCCGACATAAAAGTAAACAGGAATTTCAAATAGGTTTATGACCAATTTTGAATTCTAGATTGAACTGCATCCCATATCCTCTACCTGTGAGAAGCTCCTGTATCTTAAGCAGTGGTTATGAGGAATATAAATAGCAATCCCATTTAATCTGTGAGAAACTCGTGATGGTTGTTCCAAGTCAACGACTAAAACGAGATCGAGATATTGGCTAACCATTGACGATCGCTCTGTATTATAGACCTCTAAGTTATATTTAGGTTCCTAGAGTCAAGGGTTAAGCGTCAAGATTTAAGAGTCAAAAATTAGTAACTCTCCCCCACTCTCCACTCCCCACTCGCTACTCCCCAATTAAAATATAAAATCTCCAGTCCAAAACTCTCCCACCAAGATACAATTCGATCTGATAAAAACTGTTAAAGTCCATAAACCATTGATTCCCAAACCACCCTATGAGCATTCACGAAGTATTTATGCCGGCGCTGAGTTCCACCATGACGGAAGGCAAAATCGTTTCCTGGGTGAAATCGCCAGGGGACAAAGTGGAAAAAGGCGAAACAGTGGTGGTTGTAGAGTCAGATAAGGCAGATATGGATGTAGAAACCTTTTATGAGGGATTTCTTGCCCATATCATAGTTGAAGCTGGTGAAACTGCCCCGGTAGGATCTGCGATCGCCTTCATCGCCGAAACGGAAGCTGAAATTGAACAGGCCAAATCTCTTGCCAATTCCGGCGGCGTGGCTGCTACTACTGCCGTTTCCCCTGAACCAGTCACCGCTACAGCCTCAGCTGCTACACCTGCCTTAGCGTCTCAAAACGGGTCTAACCACAAAGAAGGAAGGCTTGTAGCTTCACCCCGTGCCCGCAAGTTAGCCAAAGAACTCAAAGTTGATTTAACTACTCTTCAAGGCAGTGGCCCCCACGGTCGCATTGTCGCCGAAGATGTAGAAGCATTGTCTAATAA
>NZ_CAXTNE010000151.1:0-18859 GCF_964245445.1 uncultured Nostoc sp. | reverse complement strand
CGCCGAATCAACAAATGCGATCGCTAAATCAACAAATGCGATCGCTAAATCAACATTAGAAAGGGAAAACTAGAACATCTAATTCCTTCCCCTTTACAAGGGGAGGGTTAGGGAGGGGTAATTCAATAACCTGCGTGTCACCGTAGCCGACTCAGAAAGGGACGCACTTGAAAGTAACAAGCCTTAACTCAAGCATATTGGGACAGACTTGAACTTTAATTCAAAACAGGGAGAGGTTCGTCGAACTAACGAGAGTAAGGGTGATTGAAAGTTTCCCAAGCAGCAATAGCCGCTTTTTGCAGGCGAAAGCTGAAGTCTACTAAGTCTTTCATCATTAAGTGCCAGTTTCTCTCGGCTTCATCCTGAATTATCGCTAAAGAGTCTTCTAAGCGATCGCGTTCCTTGACTTTCCTGCCTTCAATCAATTCTCGTGCTTGTCGCACAGCTTTTAAATAAGTTTCACGCGTAAGAGTACCTGCTGACTCCGCTTGGCTGCGTCTTTCTAGTGCCTCAATCAGCGCTTTGGTTTCGCGCTTGACTTCATCACTTTCGCCAGCCATTTCAGTTTCTACTAATTTGTCGGTTTCAGGACTAATTTCTATAATAACTATGGATTCAGTAGATTCAATTACTGGCGTTCCAAAGGATTCGATGTTGTTATAAGTCATAGTTAAAACATCCTTAATTACAAAGCTTACTCTCGGATGAAAACTGCACCTTGTAGTGGTAGTCATAAGTCATTGTCAATTCCACTAATGACTAATGACTAATTAATAAACTGCTGTTGGCAGTTGTTGCTCTAGTTTCAGCAATGCTGCAACTCGCTCCTCTGTAGCAGGGTGACTAGAGAACAAGTTACCCATAAACTGTCCAGAGATAGAATTGATAATTAATAACGGCTCATAAGCTGGATTGGCATTTAAAGGCATCTGCCTTGCTGAAGCTTCTAAACGTTGTAGTGCCCTAGCTAAGGCGCGGGGATTACCAGTTAATCTAGCTGAACCTGCATCAGCAGCGAATTCTCGTGTGCGCGAAATTGCTAGCTGAATAATCGTCGCAGCTACTGGCGCAAGCATTACTGTTAATAAGACACCCAAAGGATTTGCACCTCTGTTGTCATCTCGTGAGCCACCGCCAAACCATAAGCTGTAACTAACCATTTGCGCTAGGAATGAGATAGCACCAGCAACAGTAGCAGCAACAGCTTGTGTGAGGGTGTCACGATTAATAATGTGGGTGAGTTCGTGGGCGATAACGCCTTCGAGTTCGTCCTCTGGCAATATATTCAAAATTCCTTCGGTGACAGCAACAGCAGCGTGTTCTGGATCGCGCCCTGTAGCAAAGGCGTTTGCACCTTGACTTGGAACAATGTAAACTCTGGGCATGGGAATGTTAGCGCGATCGCTCAATCTCTGCACCATCCGATAAAGTCCTGGTGCTTCCTTTTGACTCACAGGCTGGGCTTGGTATACTGCCAGCGCAATCTTATCTGATTTATACCAGGACAACAGGTTTGTTACTGCTGCCAAGCCGAGTCCAATTATCAAGCCACTAGTACCGCCAATTATCCAGTAACTAATAGCTATCAAAAGCCCACTTAGCGCAGCTAGCAAAGCAGCCGTTTTCACTTGATTTCCCATATTTTCGCCTCCTGCTAATGCTGTATGAATTTTCTAAAAAACAGCATTATTTAAGCCATACTTTGATTGTATCCAGGTAAACTTAGCTATATGGTACAGAAAACCTATCTGATAAGTACGGTTTTCCCACTTAACTTCTATAAATACTAATTTTAGTTGTTTTGGATACTTGCTCTATTAGAAATAAAATTAGTATTCATAGATATTATAAAAGCATCTATCTATGGAAGTAAATCCTTTATTTATGTCATTAATAGATAATTGCGAAAGTACGTAGTTTAGTTAGAGTAGTCGTGTATGCGCGATCGCTATTGTATAAAGTAAAATAGCCACTCAATCAAAAAGAGACGAAGGAATCGTACATAAATTTGCTAGGCAAAAGGTGTCTGAAATCCTGAATTTACAAAAAGGGTAATATAAAACAGGCTCCACTCCCGGAAGAATCGCCCAGTTGGGATGAGTTTTCTGAAATGTTATGGGAGGAGATTGAAGCGGGAGCAGAGGTAAATCAACCGGGTTTTAAAGTTGTTCGCAAGTTATTAAGCGACAAGAGGTTTCTTAATGCTATACATTTAAAGCTATTAAGCAAATTCCCTTAATATTTTAAAAAAGCAAGGAATGTGATATTTAGCATGATTGCTTTGTTCTGAATAAAATCTTCCTATTTCTAACAATAGTTGATCTTTAAATGTCTCAACTGAAGAAGTCCAGTCACTTGGTGGTTGAATTTGGTTCCAGTAATACTTAGCTTTTCTGAATGTCAATAAAGCTAAAATTAACTCATTCTCCTCCGTATCATTTTGAGCGTTTTGAAACTGTTCTTTCCATGAATCTCTCAATTTATCTATTGCAGTACAATCTAATCGAGAGCAATGGCTAATGCGATTAGATACTTTTGATAAATTACTTTTTAAATCAGAATCAGTAATGATAGCATCTGCCATAGTCACATAAATTTCTTTAAGTAGTAGAAAATTATTATCATAAAGTGTAGAAAAAGTATCAAATACTGGTTGTAGCTCAGGTATGATAAAATATGCTTCTTTATGTATTAAACCCGTAACCCATATCCGATGCTGTTTTGCATTTTCTTCGTTTATGTTGAGTTTTGTATAAAGATTACAGAAAATTGCTTCTGTATCTGAAAAACTATAGTTATATTCTTTTTTTATATTTTGTGTTTGTAGATCAACATCTACGATTGCAAACAGTTTTTCTAAACTTAAATATGAATTATTTTTATTTTCATTATGCAATTTTGAAAGAGTAAAATATGTATCTAATACATCTTTACGATCTCCGCAGTTAAAAAACTCTGGTCGATATTGACTCCATAATTTTGGAACACACGCCTTGTAAAAGTTAGAATCTGGCATCTGTTCCATCTTGCTATATGACTGAGGTGACGGTCTGCCTTCAGTATCCCAAATACCACCTTCGCCTTCGCACAGTACAACAATCTTATTTTTAATTCTACGAGAGCCAATGATTATTTCACAATGTTGTATTAGTTGTTCCGACTTAAGACTCATCTTTAATTTTTAGCTTCTGGCTTTAAAAGTTTTGGTTCTAGTTCCTTAACGTGGGCAGGTGTAAGAGCTTGACATAACTCGTATGAGTGAGTTGCAAGAATATATTGATTACTTGGTGCCCATTGATTGATATCTGCAATTATTTGATATTGCCAATCTGGATGAAATGCTATTTCAATTTCATCCATTAGCACAATTGCATTTTCTATATTATGGTACTTTATCCACATATAAATGCTCAATCTTTTCAATTCGCCATGACTAAGGTCTTCGGGATATAGCTCTAAACCATCTTTATCTAATTTAAAACTGACACCTGATAAATCTGTATCTACATTTATTTTTTTATTAGACAATATTATATTTAAATCATTTATCAGTGCTTTATAGCTATTACCATACTCGCCTTTTTTGATGGCTTCTGCAAAGTCTTTGTCTCGAGCCGACTTAAAGGCTTCAATAAGGATATCTACAGCCAGAAAATCATAGGTAAAAAAGCCTGATAGTTTAGATTTGGCTAATTTAAGCTGTGAATAGTAGTCAGTCTCGTTATCCTGCTTTTTAAATAATAGTTTTCTAGATTCTTTAGAATTAAAAATAAAAACTTGTGTAGAAGGAGCCGCAAGAAATATTTTTTGTGATAATTCCTTCAGGAATGTTTCTCCTTTGTCCATATCTATGTTATCTATATGGCAAAGCAAAACTTCGTCTTTATCTTTATTACCATTAGCTGAATAATTACAAATATATAATAGGTTTTCTGATTGCAAATATTTTAAAACTCTTTGTAAAATACGTTCAAGCTGTTCACGTTGTTCATTAAATGTTTCAAGATTTAATTTAGATATATCGAGTCTTGTTTGAACTTCATCTTGTAATTCTTTTATAGATGTATTTGTCGGTAATAATCTTAGTTTAGGAGTTCTAAATTTAAATCTTTGAAGTTCTAATATTAACTCTCTAAATATATAATTTCTCTCCTGAGTACTCTCAAGTTTTCTCACACTATCTAATCTATTAATAGCTTTTTCTAAATCTTGTATTTCCTTTTCAGTACTTGAAATTTTATTAATAACCTTCTCTAATTGATTGGAAGCAGAAAATTTTAGGTAATCATCATTGTCAACCTCAGTCTTATCATTTAATATTAATAACTCCCTCAGATAAGAGTCATTATAAGATAAAAATTCAAGCTGTACAACTTTATCGTCATTCCAGATATCAATTATGGCTAATACTCTCTTGTTAGAGTTGTTATTAATCGTAAATCCATAAAGTATATTTTTCACAAAATCTTTTTTCTCAGAATCACTAGAACAATGTAATAAAACAAAAATTAATTGCAAAAGTGTACTTTTACCACCACCATTTTGACTACCAAGGGGAAAAATACTGGGGATAAATTCTGGTTCAAAAGTTATGTCCACGTTCTTTAAAATGCGAAAATCTGGAACTTGGACTCGTAGTAATTTCATAAAAAGCTCCTATTGGCAACTTAATATTCAGCATCTTGGATTCTCAAATAGGGTGGGCAGTGTCCACCCTAATATTTGAGACTTACAGATTGAGTTTAACTAAGATAGTCAGACTTAATGCAAAAAAATGCCTTACACCTTAAACTTCTCAGTAATTCGTTTCATCGCCTCTTCGACATTCTCCCGACTGTTAAACGCCGAAATGCGAAAGTAACCTTCACCCGCAGCACCAAAGCCAGAACCAGGTGTTCCCACAACGTTGATAGTTTGCAGCAGCTTATCAAAGAATTCCCAACTGGATAAACCATTAGGCGTTTTCACCCAAACGTAAGGTGCATTCACGCCACCATAAACTGATAATCCGGCGGCTGTGAGTTTCTCGCGGATAATTTTGGCGTTTTCTAGATAGAAATTCACCAATCCCTTAATTTGTGCCTGTCCTTCTTCAGAGTAAACCGCTTCGGCTCCCCGTTGGACGATGTAAGAAACACCATTAAACTTGGTGGACTGGCGGCGATTCCAGAGTTTCCATAGTTCCACATCGGAACCATCGGCGGCTTTTGCTGTGAGTGTCTTCGGTACTACAGTTAACGCGCAACGGGTTCCTGTAAAACCTGCATTCTTGGAGAAAGAACGAAATTCGATCGCAACTTCTCTTGCACCTTCAATTTCATAAATTGAATGCGGAATCGACGGATCGGTAATATAAGCTTCATAGGCTGCATCAAAGAAAATAATTGAATTATTAGCTTTGGCATAGTCCACCCATGTCTTGAGATATTCCTTAGTAGCAGTTGCGCCAGTGGGGTTATTGGGAAAGCAGAGATAAATTAAATCGACTTTCTTTGAGGGAATCTCGGCGGTGAAGTTGTTATCAGCTGTAATTGGTAGATAAACTAAACCCCCAAATTCGCCTTTATCGTTGGCATCCCCAGTATTTCCCACCATAACGTTAGTGTCTACATACACAGGGTAAACGGGATCAGTAACGGCAATTAGATTGTCATGTCCAAAGATTTCTAGAATATTGCCCGTATCGCACTTGGAACCATCGGAGATAAAGATTTCCGAAGCATCAATTTCGGCTCCCCGTGCTTGGAAATCTTGAGTAGCAATTTTTTCTCGTAACCAAGCGTAACCTTGCTCTGGGCCGTAACCTTTGAAGGTATTGCGATCGCCCATTTCTTCCACAGCTTTAATCATAGCTGTGCGGCAAGCCTCCGGCAGAGGTTCGGTAACATCGCCAATGCCCAGGCGGATGATTTTAGCATTACTGTTCGCTTCTGCAAAGGCATTCACCCGCCGAGCAATTTCTGGAAACAGATAACCCGCTTTCAGCTTCAGGTAGTTGTCGTTAATAGTTGCCATTATGTTGATTATGAAAAAACGCCCTCAAACAGCTTACTGCTAATTTATGAGGGCGGGGAGAAATCAATTCAAAATTCAAAATTCAAAATTCAAAATTGAAGAACTTCTGCCTTCTGCCTCCAGAAAGAACTGCCTCCTCTTTCCCAATGACTAATGACTAATGACTAATGACAACTAGATATTTACTGGCTGTTTATTATCGGTTGATGCGTAATAAATGTTGCGATCGCTAATTCCGAACTGCGTGATTGATTCTTGTCCTGTAATCAATCTTGCTCCACGATTACGGGTGAAATAGTTCCATGCCCACTGAATCATTACTACTAATTTGTTGTTAAATTCAATTAAGAAGTAGATGTGAATCAATAGCCAAAACAGCCATGCAACGAAACCTTTTAGCTTGATAAAGCCGAAATCGACCACAGCAGAATTGTGCCCAATCATTGCCAAACTACCATAATCGGTATAAGCAAAGGGTGGCAAATTGCTACCTACAAGCCGCTTTTGGACTAATTCTGCTACATATTCACCTTCTTGCTTCGCTACAGGTGCAACACCAGGTAGCGGTTTACCATTTTGATGAGAAAAATTTGCTAAGTCGCCAATTACAAAAATATTGGGATGTCCCTTAATACTCAAGTCAGGTTCAACGATAATCCGTCCAGCGCGATCGCATTCTGCACCTGTGTGTTCTGCTAGGACTTTTCCCATTGCGGAAGCTTTCACACCTGCTGCCCATAATACCGTTTTTGAGGCAATTTCTTTAACTTCATCGCCTTGTTTGAGGGTAACAATATCATTTTCAATATTTGTTACCAATGTTTTTGTCTGGACAACCACACCCAAGCGCCTTAGAGATGCTTCCGCTTCTTGTGATAACTCTGGTGCAAAGGGTGGCAAAATCCGATCCAAACCTTCTAATAGCAAAATCTTGGCTTCTGAGGTGTCGATATTGCGGAAATCTTCTTTGAGAGTTTGATTTGCCAATTCTGCGATCGCACCAGCTAACTCTACACCAGTTGGGCCACCACCAACAATTACAAAGGTTAACCAGGCACGGCGTTTTTCTGGATCGGTTTCTTTTTCTGCGGCTTCAAACGCCGAAAAAATCCGGCTACGCATTTCTATAGCATCTTCTACTGTTTTCAAGCCGGGGGCGAATTCTTCCCAGTTGTCTTTGCCAAAGTAGGAATGCTTCGCACCTGTGGCGACAATTAAGGTGTCGTAAGGTACTGCTTCGTCGCCTACCATCACTTGTTTTGATTCTGGATCGATATTATTTACCTCTCCCAGCAGTACTTTCGTATTCTTGCTCTTGCTGAGGACAGAACGCAACGGTGAAGAGATATCAGCAGGAGATAGCGCACCTGTGGCAACTTGATATAAAAGGGGTTGAAATAGATGAAAGTTACGTTTATCAATCAGAGTAACGTTCACTGCCGCTTTGGCAAGTGTTTTTGCTGCATAAAGTCCACCAAAACCACCGCCAACGATTAATACTTTATGGGGTGGACTATTGTCAAGTGAATTTACCATAAGAAATATTATCGTGTATGCCGACTATTGTAACTATTCTTAACAAATTTGTATCAAAATTGTCATCATATATTTTGTATTGCTCTTTACATTTGAAAAAGTATTAAAGTAATCGAGACTACAGGATAAACAAAATTGTTTAAGAGAAAGGTACAGACAATAAAAGTTTGAAATATTTCAATCCCTGTTTATCTGTGTAGATTTATCAAAGGTAGATGTAGTATTTATGCAAGTTTAGTCAGAAATAGTTGACTCTGGTGTTTGTGTCAAACGTGGTGAATGAGTTCGCCGCCAACGCCTAAAGCCATAGACAAGAGCAACAAAAATTAACAAATAGGGGCTGTAAACAATTAACCAAATACCCAGTTTAAGTAAGCCAACGGAAAATGCACTCAAAGAATGGGTAGAGTTATTCCAAGTTTCCTTAACTTGCAAACCCAAGGCAGGTTGGGGACTGGTACTAGAAACTGCTGCTTCTAGGTTCAGCGTAATAGTGGAATATACAACTTGATTTTGTAAGCTTTTTAATTGGGCATCAATTTGTTCTATTGTTTGTCGGACATTACTCAGTTCTTGGGCAACACTAAGCACATCTCTCACAGAACCTGCCCGATCCATAATTTTTTGCAAATTGGCTTCAGTTTTTTGCAAATTGGTTAATCTGGCTTGGAAATCTACTAAGCGATCGCCCACATCTTCTGCCGTGATATTACGACTTTCAACAGTGCCCAATTTAGCTAGTTCTTCTAGGGTAGGTTCTAGCAGATTCTCTGGTATCCGCAATTGTATTGTGGCTGTGTAACGCGGGTTGTCGTTTTTGGGTTGTTGTTGTTTCAACCCAATCAAATCCCCTTGGTGTTTATTGATAATTTGCGAAACAGCATCAATAGTCTTCTCTACAGAGTTGACAGTCAAAGACATTGCTGCCTTTTTGATGAGTTGGGGACGAGAACGGGCTATTGGTGCAGCTTCCGCCTTTTGGAAACTGCTTTCACTAGCAGGTGCTATTGCTTGATTTGCTGCGCCATCGGCTGCAATTGGAGGTGCAGCCTTATTTGCCATCTGTTCGGAAGAGGCACAACTAGTGAAAATCAACCCTCCTAATAACGCACTCCCAAATAAAACAGATGTGCGCGGCAATTTAGCTGAAGTGGACATAATCTACCCCTAGATGGATGAAGTTAACCCCAGTATTACTGAGGTAAACCTCAAAACCTGTATTGTTGCGATTTATGTAACAGGCATAAAGTTTTGTCCAAAATCCAATTATTCTTCAATTGATGTTTTTTGCTGAGAGAAACTTGCTAACTCGGATGCTAAAGTCTCTTCTAATACATCTATAATTGCGTGCGGATCGGTAGGGGACTTCATCATTTCAGCCTCCGGGTCAGAGCGATTTTTGACATTAGGAATATCGTGGCGTAATTCCTCAACCAAAGCGATAAGTTTAGCGATTTTCTGCTCAGAGAGCAGGTTGAGTTGAAGACTAAGCTGCGCGCGTTGCTCTGCTAACTTTTCTTGTCGCTCTTGTTTAATCAATACCCCTGTTGTCACTAACAATGAACCCGTAGTCAGTGAAAATTGTAACCAAGAAAATGGAAGAGGATCAAATCTTGGTATGCCGAAACGTCGTGGTAAGACATTGGGTGTTATCCATAGAATAATCCCAAGCAGGATACTATACAGGAATGCAGGACGACCAAAAAAAGCAGTTACCGTTTCTACAACCCGCTGGTGTTGTGGTACGTCTTTTTCGGAACGTCTGTGCAATGCAATGATAGTGTCGATATTTTTACTAATAGATTCCGGTAATGGGGCGGTGGGCAGAATATTTTGACGACGTGTTTCGCACGATACTTGCGGTGAATCTTTTGGATTTGGTTTATCTTGGGAGAGCATTGGTAGTCTGACTTGATGATTACTTCAATTTACTAACTCAATTTAAACCGCAATTCAAATGTTATATGCTTGATTAATCAATCGATTTTGAACTCAAATTGGAAGTAATAACGTTATAGTGTCTACTGGAACCGTTACCGCAGTTAAGTTTCAAGGTGATATGGCAACCAGGATCGTACTCTGGCTGCGCCGAATGTCATCTAGGTTTTATAAGGTTTTGAGCAATATTGTGAGAAATCCGGGTAATAGTTCATCTGTGGTTACTCAATTTAAGGTACAATCTTAAGCCTGCCAATAAATGACGATGCTTGCTGACAGGAGATGCTTCTATGGCCCGGATGTACTATGACGAAGATGCCAATTTAGACCTTTTGGCTGGAAAAACTATTGCTATCATCGGCTATGGTTCTCAAGGTCATGCCCACGCTCTCAATCTCAAAGATAGTGGTTTGAATGTGATTGTGGGACTATATCCGGGTAGTAAGTCAGTCGCAAAAGCCCAAGCAGCTGGGTTAACTGTGAAAGATGTTGCAGATGCTGCCAATGCGGCTGATTTCATCATGATTTTGTTACCTGATGAAGTCCAAAAAACGATTTACAAAAACGAGATTGAACCGAATCTAGAAGAAGGGAATGTGTTAGCCTTTGCCCACGGCTTCAATATTCACTTTGGGCAAATTGTACCACCAGCTAATGTAGATGTGGTGATGGTAGCACCAAAAGGGCCAGGGCATATAGTCCGGCGGACTTATGAACAGGGGGAAGGTGTACCAGCGCTATTTGCAGTTTATCAGGATGCTAGCGGTCAGGCACGCGATCGCGCCATGTCTTATGCTAAAGGTATCGGTGGTACTCGCGCTGGTGTTCTCGAAACGACTTTCCGCGAAGAAACCGAAACAGATTTATTTGGCGAACAAGCGGTATTGTGCGGTGGTTTGAGTGCTTTAATCAAAGCTGGATTTGAAACTTTGGTAGAAGCTGGTTATCAACCAGAATTGGCTTATTTTGAATGTCTGCATGAAGTCAAGCTGATTGTTGACTTGGTTGTGGAAGGCGGTTTAGCTAAAATGCGCGACAGCATTTCTAATACTGCTGAGTATGGCGATTATACTCGTGGGCCGCGGATTGTGACCGAACAAACCAAAGCTGAAATGCAGAAGATTCTCAGCGAAATTCAATCTGGGCAATTTGCACGAGAATTCGTTCTAGAAAACCAAGCTGGTAAACCAGGATTTACCGCCTTGCGTCGCAAAGAAGCAGAACACAAAATTGAAGAAGTCGGCAAAGATTTACGCGCTATGTTTAGCTGGTTGAAAAAAGCTTAAGCAAAAGGAGGAGCCAAAGAACTGAAATACATTCCACACTCACCGCTTGTAGTGAGTGTGGGCTTCTCAAGATAATGTCTATCTGATGTTCATGAATTGTTAGCTGATAAATTACCACCCCATTGTTCCAGGGCTACCTTTAAATGGCCCGACAATATCAGCAGTTATCCATCCACCATAAAAATCGCCAGGTTGAGACATAATTAGCTCATCATTTACATAGCAAGCATCCATTAAACTAGGGTAAAAAGCATAGTATTCTTGAATCGTTACAAAATCATGTGTGGGTTCAATATATCGCCAAGCAGCGTTATTTATATACTTATCACCGATGCTGATATCATAATATTGACACTTACCCTTCCATTCACACCAAGTTTTTTTAGGCGTTTCAATCAGATATTCTAGTTTAATGTCTTCAGAAGGAAGGTAATAAACCGGAGGATGGCTAGTTTCTAAAACTCTTTTAGCTTTAGTTGTTTCTGCTAAAAGGATACCATTACAAATTATCCGAATTGATTTGTTGCTATCTTCTAAACGAGCCGGACGAGGATAATCCCAAACTGATTCTTGACCGGATTCTGGTATGATAGGATTTGGTCGCATTCTCAACAATCTCCTTTGAAATCTTGAGCAATTCTAAAACCAGCGTGTTGATAAAAGTAGGGACGAAACCAATTACGATAGGTTGGTAATGCCATTGATCCATTAGTAGCCCAAGAACCGCCAAGCATCATCTGATGTTTATCATCAAAAAAGGGTGCTGCTTGATCTTCGTAAAGCGGATGAGGTTGAAATCCTGGTAGAGCGTTGAAAGTGTCCCCTAACCATTCCCAGACGTTTCCTCTAAGATCGTAAAGTCCAGAAGCACTATTAGCTGGTTTGAACATTCCCACTGGGCTGGGGGAAATGAATTGTAAGTTGAGATTATAGTTACTTGATAAGTGCTTATCCTCAGAGGTAAGTAAGGCTTGATTCCATTCGGCTTCAGTCATCAAGCGGATTTCTGAGCCTTGAAAACGACAAAATGCGATCGCTTCGTAGTAATTGACTTCTACAGGCCAGTCTAGGGGTAAGTCTATTTCGTCGAATATGGCTCGATAGCGATAACCATCCTGGAAGGGTATCCAGAATTTGGGATGTTGGACGTTGTAAAGTTGCTTCCAATCCCAAGATTCAGCATTCCAGTAATCGGGATTGTTGTAACCACCAGCTTGAGCAAATTTCAGATATTCGCCGTTAGTGATGAGATATTGACTAGCTAAAAATGGTTTCACTTCAACAGTGCGATCGCCATATTCGCTATCCCAACCATAAGTAAGATCATCCTTGGGTTTTCCTAATTTCACCACACCACCTGGAACGCGGCGCATCTCATTATTAGGAATATTACCGTTACTAGGTGCGTAATTCCACCCTTGGGGACGTTTTAGGCGATCGGTAGGCAATTGACGCACCAGCATCGAAGAGGTTTCAAAGTGAATGCGACTATGTTCTATTCCCATTAGCAAAGCCCAGAAGGGATGCTGTTGATGAATCGGGAGATCCAAGGGAGTATTTTGAATAACTTTTGTAATTGCCTCTCGTGCCTTGTCTCGATATTGCCAAACTTTTTCTACATCAGGCCAGCTAACCCCTTGCATAGCTGCATCGAGTTCTGTCGGTGTTTGTGGATCAACTCCGATTTCAAATAGGGTTTCGTATTGCGAATTAATTCCAGCTTTGATTAAACCAACGCCAATTAACTTATTTATGAAAAAAACAGCTGAGTGACCAAGATAAAAAATTAGACGGTTTCTCAAAGGATCGGGGTTAAGATAAAAAGTTTCTTCCCCAACCAAACTTTTCATGAGTGTTTCTTCAAGTTCCCAAGAATTCTCAAAGTAATTGAGCAGGCTTTGTGAACTGCAATCATTGAGTGTGGGGACTTGAGTTGATGTCAGTTTATTTATGGTTAAAACTAAAGCCATGATATTTTTGACAGAACATTCATCACACAAATTACATAAACTACTACTGGTTACAAAAAAAGTCTTCTTGATCGCATTTTTATTGTGTCGTTATGATCAGACAATTTACTAAATTTGTAACTAGACAATAACTGTATTTAAAAATACTTTACATACTTAGGATACGAATAATATAAATAATGAATTAGCGTTGAATTACTTGTCTTAACTGAGTTTCACATGATTTTTCTATAATGCAAATATTACCCAAAGACTTATTAATAATGATAACTTAAATAAAGGGGTGGGGGAAATGCTTAGAGAAAAAAAGATAAAAGCTAAAATTGCTAGCGTTTTCATCCCCTTTAGGGGAAGTGGTCAGGGAAGCCTCGATGCCGAAGGACTGAAGTCGTAGCTACACAGGCTTTGCCTGCGTAGGCAGGCTAAAGAAATTTACGGTAAAATAAGGGCGTTTTCTGTTGATTGTAAATTCCTCGACGCTGTTGTGGGTATTTATCCGGTTGTTAACGATATGCAGGAGCGGCGATAGTTAAGTAGCAGTTTTGTTACCAAATTCCTCATATTTATTACTTACCCATGACACAATCGAATATAGAATTTAAACAAGATGAGTTACATCACATCTTTGTACCTTATCAGACAGCCAGCCAAGGTGGAACTCAAAAAGTTACATTGAGGTCAGGAAAAAGCTATGAAGTCAATATTCCAGCCAACAGTACAGAAGACGATAAATTACGCTTAAAAAACTGTGGTTTGCAGGGAAATAATGTTGTCCTTATTCTACACACTCTATTTGATAAAACTATAAATATAGAAAAATCAGTAGACTTATTGATAACTACTGTAGATATCAAGCCAAAAAGCAAACAAAGATGTAGAAAAGTCTATCAGCTAATCAAAGATGGTAAATATAGTGAGTCTTTAGCGGCTCAGGACTTATTAGATTTTATTGTTTCCCTCTCTGAAAGTGACTCATTATTTTACCAGCGTTACAAAATTGCCAGTCAAAACTCTAAGTTGATCAAAATTGAAGAGTGTATTGAAAACGCCTTAGCTGCATCTAAGCTAGAGGAGACTGAAAAGCAGTCACTAAAAGGAATATATCAGTGTATTAGAGCAGGAGAAAGTATAACTGATTTTGATGTTCTCAATCAGCTTGACTCTATCATTCAAAATTCTTTCCTTCTGAACGAACTAAAACAAGTCTATTTTCAATACAGTGTTATATCTAGAGCAATTACTGCTGATTTATTTATCGTCAATCTGATTGATAATTCCCCTACTATCACAAGTAATATATACAGAGCAGAGATATTACTTGCTGCCTACGCTACACTTAGAGATGGTAAGCAAGTTTCTGATAAAGCTTGCTTGCATTCGTTAGACTCGCTAATTTTAAACTCAGATATTCCAGATGATTGTAAAGTAATTTACAAACTGATGCGTGAGCCAGTAACGAATCATAAGGGAAAGTCTCAGGAAGACGATGATATCATTGGCAAAGTAAAAAAAGTTCATGATTCAGTTAAAAGGGCATCTGTGGTTGTTCCTACTGCTACTAAAGTCGCTACAACTATAGGAGTAAAAGCAGGAACAGGAGCAGCGTTTGGTACTCTCTCTGGAGGCGCAGCGACTAATGCAACTCTAGCTTTGTTAGGGGGTGGTTCTGTCGCTGGGGGTGGTTTAGGAATGTTGGGAGGATTAGCAGTTGCAACCGGTGGAGCTGCTTTGATTGGTGCAGCAGCTCTAGTATCTGTTGCCTATGTTGCTCAAATGGATTCTGAAGAGAAAAAGAATTTAGGAATCGCAGCAGGAGTAGGAGTTGCAACTAGTGCAGCAGCTGTTGGAACAGCTTGGGCTGCTATCAGCGCTTTTGGTGTGGCTGGTACAGGTACAGCGATTGGTACTTTATCAGGAGCGGCAGCCTATAGTGCTGCTATGGCAGCCCTTGGCGGGGTTGGTGTTATGACTGGAGGCGCTGCTGTTGTTGCATTTGGCGCAGGTTTTGCAGCTTGGAAATTTCTTGGGGGGAATAAGAATGATCCTAAGCGGATCTTAAAACAGTTAGAGGCGAAACTATATTCCTAATACCACGAATTTTTTAAATGGCAAGGTGGTTACGGGGCATTTACAGCCAGTCATCATCTCATCGAGCAGACAGCAAATTACATTTCTAACCAAGTAACTCACCATCAGCAAAAATCTCTCATCCCCGACTGGGAAATTATCTAATAATTGCATCCAGCCTGCGTTCGCTCTTAGCGTTCCCGCAGGGTAGGCAGGCTTTGTTCATGTAGCTGCGACTTCAGTCGTTCGGCTCATAATTAGAGAAGCATACGGCGATGCCTTCACAGTAGGCATCGCGGATTTTAGATTTTATCTAATCTAAAATCCCAAATCGAGTTACCGATTCACCGCCGCAGCTTCCCTTGCTGCTGCTGCTTGATCTGGGTGGATACCCAAGCGAGTGAGATTAATCCGACCTTTGTTATCAATTTCGCGCACTTTGATAATCACTTCATCGCCCACCGCTACTTCATCCTCAACTTTGCCAACGCGGTAGTCAGCTAATTGTGAGATGTGGATCATCCCTTCTTTTCCAGGCAGAAATTCCACAAATGCACCTATCGGTATAATCCGAGTGATGCGTCCTGCATAGACATCCCCTTCGTGTAACTTGCGGGTCATGCCTTGGATGATGTTTCTGGCTCTCTTCGCCTTGTTCTCATCCACAGCAGAAATTGTCACGGTGCCATCATCTTCGATGTCAATTTTCGCACCAGTTTCCTCTGTAATCCCCTTAATCGTCTTGCCTCCAGGCCCAATTACCAAACCAATCATGTCTGAATCAATCTTGATTGTTAATAGACGTGGGGCATAAGCTGAGGTTTCAATCCGTGGCGTGTCAATGCAGGCTAGCATTTTCTCCAGAATGTGCAACCGGGCTGATTTAGCTTGGTGAACGGCTTGAGAAATAACCTCCAACGACAAACCAGAGATTTTCATATCCATTTGTAAGGCGGTAATCCCGACATCCGTTCCGGCAACTTTGAAGTCCATGTCGCCCAAAAAGTCTTCAATGCCCTGAATATCGGTGAGGACTCGCACTTCGTCCCCTTCTTTAATCAGACCCATTGCTGCGCCACTGACGGGTTTGATAATTGGTACACCAGCATCCATCAGAGCTAGGGTGGAACCGCACACTGAACCCATTGAAGTGGAACCGTTGGAGGAAAGTACTTCCGAGACGATGCGAATCACGTAGGGAAATTGTTCTTTTGAGGGTAGCACAGGTAGTAGCGCTCGTTCTGCCAATGCCCCGTGACCAATTTCGCGCCTTCCTGGGGCCCGCATTGGCTTGGTTTCCCCGACTGAGAAAGGCGGAAAGTTGTAATGATGCAGATAACGCTTGTGTTGATCTAGCTGCATGTCATCGTTGAGGTTTTGGGCATCCCCAGGTGTACCCAGAGTACAAGTGGATAATACCTGAGTTAGTCCCCGGTTAAATAAACCACTGCCGTGGACTCGTTTTGGTAAGACATCAATTAAACAAGAAACAGGTCGCACTTCATCAAGTTTACGACCATCAACGCGAACGTTATCTTCGACGATTTGCCGCCGCATGAAGTATTTGGTAATATCTTTAAAAGTGTTACCAAGTGCCTTGCTATTTGCAGTTGCGGCAACTCGAATTGGATCTTCTTCTGGCAATTGGGCGATAGTCGTGGCAATTTCATCCTTGACGACATCTAAAGCGGCATCGCGTTCGGGTTTAGTGAAAGTAAATTGAGATAAGATTTTCTTAATCTCACTACTAGCGCGATCGCGGATATAATTTTCTAGCGTCTGGTCTGCTTCTGGTGGTGCTTCTTGCACTATTACCAGACCCAGTTCTGCTACTAAATCTTGCTGCGCTTTGATTAAGTCCCGCACTGCTTCATAACCAAAGTCAATCGCCTCGATAATATCTCGCTCTGGCAATTGATTGGCTCCCGCCTCCACCATGATTACACCATGTGGTGAACCTGCTACTACTAGATCCAAGTCTCCGGCTTCAATTTCTGCATAAGTAGGGTTAATGATAAAATCATCTCCCACTAAACCAACCCGCACTGCTGCCATTGGCCCATTAAAAGGAATTTGGGCAATTAAAGTAGCGATGGAAGCGCCTGTAACTGCTAGCACATCAGGTGGAACTAACTCGTCCATCGACATCGTTAAGGCAATAATTTGCAGGTCATCCCGTAGCCATGAAGGGAACAGGGGACGCATGGGGCGGTCTATAAGACGGCTGGTGAGAATTGTTTTTTCTGGTGGACGACCTTCTCGGCGCATGATCCCTCCGGGAATCCTACCAGCGGCATATAGCCTTTCTTCATAATCTACTGTAAGGGGAAGAAAATCAATACCTTCTCTGGCTTGCGATCGCGTAGCCGTCACTAAAACGGATGTGTCCCCTGATTCTATCAAAACCGACCCACCAGCCTGGGGAGCTAGTAGGCCTACTTTCAGTCGAATATCCCTTCCATCGAAGGATATTGACTTATCAACTTCTGCCATTCAGTTTTTTTTCCTTCTCTTTCGCTATTCTCTTTCTGTGGCAATCCTAACATTTATGCACTATGACTGACTTCTAGTACATACAAAGATAGATAAGTAGTTCAACCCAAAGCACGATACATCATCAACGCGTCTACCGTTTGTTCATCCCCTAGCTTCGCCGCACGCGGAATGCGCCCAATGATCTCAAATCCTAACGACTGCCAAAGTGTAATTGAAGGTATATTAGTTTCAAAGACCAAATTGAACATTACTGCTTCATAGCCCAGGTTTGCTGCTATTAAAAGCATCGCTTCTCCCATGAACCGCCCGATTCCCTGACCACGTAACCCAGGTTGTACAATAAAACCAGCGTTGCAAATATGGCAACACCGACCGGGGAAGTTTGGTTTTAAATAAAACGCCCCTAATATTTCTTTTGGTTTGTGTGTAGCATCCTGAACAGATGTCCTGACAACAAAGGCATCCTTATTCAACCAGTAAGCTGAAAATTCTGCCTGAGATAGAGGTTCCTTTTGGGGATAAGTTTTACCTTCAATCAATAAAACATTCAGTAATGCTCTTACAACCTCCTGTTCTTGAGGATGCATATAATCTAGTTCCACTTTTATCCCGTTTTTTAAAACTTTAATTAAGGGAAAAATCATTATAATTAATAATATTAATGTGAGATAAATTAATTATATGTAATTTTTAGTGAAATCTTATAAAGAAGAGGTAAAAAGTAGAATAATTGCGGTTTTCATTCTTGAAATTTGGGAAATCTGAGTAGTTAGCAAATGACGATTTTACACTGTAATTGGTTACTAAAAAATCAAAATGGTTGTTTATTTATTTGGGGAGAAACTTGGCGATCGCCACGAGTGAATTTCGAGCCTAATGGTTCTGGAGATATACCATTACATCCATTGGCGATGACATCACTTGAGTTGAATGAGTGGTTGCGATCGCGAAGCGTCGCCTTTGGCGATTCGCAGAACATGGCGATTACCAACTTCATGCAGCAACCCCAAGTTGCGATGCCTGCGGCAAGCAAAGCCATCGCTACGACTGGACGAACGCGCAAAGCCGCCACTACCACTGAGATCAGTTTACCAACGTATTCGCAAATCATTGCTTTACCAACTTATATTCCAGAAGGCAGTAAGGAAGAAACAACAGCGATTTTCCCTGTACATTCTGCCAGTTTGGGGCTAGACACAGACTCTTTGCAATATTTGCAACCGTGGCGAGTTGAAGGTTTTTGTCTCAACCCCAGCGAAGCAGTAAAATTTCTTGCTGCTGTTCCCTTAAATGCTACTAACGGAGAAGATGCTTTTTTAGGAGGAGATTTACGTTTTTGGTCGCAAGTTGCCCGATGGAGTTTAGATTTAATCTCACGGTGTAAGTTTTTACCAATAATTGACCGACAATCAGATGATGCATTTACCGCTAAGTGGCAAGTACTTCTAGACAGTGCTGTAGATGGAACCCGTCTAGAAAGATTTTCTGCGAATATGCCGTTGGTTTGTCGTACTTATCAAGGGGGAGTGGGGAGTGAGGAGTGGGGAGTGG
>NZ_CAXTNE010000150.1:12869-18939 GCF_964245445.1 uncultured Nostoc sp. | reverse complement strand
TTGCGAATACCCCTAGGTATCGGTGCAGAAATTGCTTGAAAACCTTATCCAGTAGGAGTATTCGACTCATGACGTGCGCCATCGAATCGCACACTTTCTTTTACATTATATCTGTTTGGTTTTTCTGAAATCTGGGAAACAGATACACTTCAAGTATTTAATTAGCTTTTGATAGTGATAGAAAAGCCTAACAATTATGTCATAATTTGTAACGTATATTTCAGATTTCTCCTCTGCGAGGCCCTAGCCATGAGCGAACCAGCTGTTGAGACTACGGTGTTAGACCGCTACGAGTGTCGCGCCTGCGGTTATGTTTACGAACCTGAGAAGGGAGACGACAAGGATGATATTCCTTCAGGGACATCCTTTGCAGAACTGCCCATAAATTGGCGCTGTCCAGTTTGTGCTGCTAAAAAAACCGCTTTTGCCAACATCGGCCCTGCGGGTACTGCATCCGGCTTCAAAGAAAATCTCGGTTACGGTTTGGGTGTCAACAACCTAACGCCAACCCAAAAGAATATCCTAATTTTCGGTGCTTTGGCTCTTGGCTTCTTGTTTTTTATCAGTCTCTACGGCTTACAATGACAGCCGTTATCTCAGAAACAGGGAATAGTGAGTAGGGAAAAAGATTTTCATTATTGGTTGTGTGACTATAATCACACAAGTATGCTGTTTTACTTATTCCCTAGAGCATTTAATTAAGCTAAAAATGCTCACTTTTGTTTACATTGATTAGCAGTGTATTCTCTGATAAAATATTAGAGATTCAGGTGATAATCCGTAACGTCAAGCAACCTCTATACTGATAAGTTGCCTCTGAGGTGTTACAGCAAGTAATCGCAAATATATTGCTTCTCAAAGCAAGAATCACGCTAGAAGCAAACAAGTAAGAGTGCATAGAACTTGTTTTTATGCATCGATTGATACACCTTGGTTGAGATTGAACTGCTCAACTTATGTATTTGTTAGCAAATGTTAGCAAAAAAGTATCAGTAAACCTTTTAGAGAACAGCTACAGAAATTTAGAAACAAGTTAAGAAATACTAATGCATTCAATTGTGAAAGGTTGGCAACGAATAGCTACCTTGTTGATAGTAGTCCTCATGTGTATAGGTTGTAGCAAAATTCCCTCTGTTAGTTACAACCCTTGGAAAGTCATTTCTGTGCCAACAGACTCGAATCTCCTGGATATTGCTTTTACTAATAACCCTGAGCATGGCTACTTAGTAGGTAGCAATGCTACCCTATTGGAAACCAATGACGGTGGTAATACCTGGAAACCAATAACACTGCAACTGGATGAGCAAAAGTATCGTTTTGACTCAGTAAGTTTTGCAGGAAAGGAAGGCTGGATTGCCGGAGAGCCTGGACTGTTGCTGCACACTACTGATGAAGGTGCTTCTTGGTCGCGTATTCCCCTGAGCGAAAAGCTACCAGGTAGCCCGATCGCAGTTAAGGCACTAGCTGACAAGACAGCTGAGATGGCTACTGATGTAGGAGCCATATATAAGACCACAGACGGCGGCAAAAACTGGAAAGCCCAGGTGGAATCAGCAGTTGGTGTAGTGCGTAACTTAGAACGTTCTCCTGATGGCAAATATGTTGCCGTTTCCGCCAAGGGTAGTTTCTACTCAACTTGGGAACCGGGACAAGATGCTTGGGTACCCCATAACCGCAATAGTTCTCGGCGCGTAGAAAACATGGGTTTTGCTGACAATGGGCAATTATGGTTACTAGCTAGGGGAGGTCAAATTCAGTTTAGTGACCCAACTAAACCTGAAGAATGGCAAGAGGCAAAATATCCAGAGTTATCCACCAGCTGGGGTTTACTGGATTTGGCATATCGCACACCCGATGAAATTTGGATAGGTGGCGGTAGCGGTAATTTGCTACGGAGTCCCGATGGTGGCAAAACCTGGGAAAAAGACCGTGCAGTAGAAGAAGTTGCTGCTAATTTGTACAAAATTGTGTTCTTAGAGCCAGAACGGGGATTTATAATTGGCGATCGCGGCGTATTGCTCAAATATCTACCAAACCCTGAAATAACTTCTCCAGAAGCCGCTTAATGGGGACTAGGGATTGGGGACTGGGAACTAGAGCGTGTTTTCAAAATACTCGTTTTACCCCATAACTTTTTAGATCTCTCTAAACCCCGCGATAAATTAGGAAACTAGGTAAGAGTTTTCCCAATCCCCAATACCTAATTTCTGAGAAGAACTTTGCAACTTGTAACTCTTTCTTAACTTTGTAGGATAATAAACTCAATAACACTCTATGTATAAGGTAGGGAGCTAAATGTCAGGTACCACTGGAGAACGTCCGTTTTCGGACATTATTACTAGCGTTCGTTACTGGGTAATTCACAGCATCACCATTCCGGCATTATTTATTGCCGGTTGGCTATTTGTCAGCACCGGACTGGCTTATGATGCTTTCGGCACACCCCGCCCCAACGAGTATTTCACACCAGCACGGCAAGAAGTGCCCATTGTGAAGAACCGTTTTGAAGCTAAAAAACAAGTTGAACAATTTATTGGAAAATAGTTTGAGATCATGACTAGCGGCAATAACATCAATCAACCAGTTACCTATCCAATTTTTACCGTTAGATGGCTGGCAGTTCACACATTAGGTGTACCAACTGTATTCTTTTTAGGCGCGATCGCCGCAATGCAATTTATTCAACGTTAGGAGCAATCATGGTAGAAAGATCCCCCAATCCCAATAATCAGCCGGTTGAACTAAACCGGACTTCTTTATACCTGGGATTACTAATGATTTTCGTTCTGGGTATTCTGTTTTCCAGTTACTTCTTCAACTAAGTAGAAGTCCTGTTGTTAATCTTTGTTTATTGAATCTGTGTTGATTAGTTGTTAAGGGAGGAGAGAAGCTGTGTCTGGAAGTGGGAGAATTCCCCTGTGGGTCGTCGCTACGATCGCAGGTTTAGGTATAATTACAGTCTTGGGCATTTTCTTTTATGGTGCCTACGCCGGACTTGGTTCTTCGATTTAACATGAGTTAGTTTGAACCGAACACTATAAGTTAGAATTTTCTAGCATTTGTTGAGAAATCAACGTTAAAAAAACCGCCTGTCTCTATGAGATGGGCGGTATTAATTTTGGTCAATAGTCTAGAAACATATCCTACAGAATTGATAGGAATACGGTTCGGATAAGATCCCCCCGCCTGTGGCGACCCTCTTCAAAAGGGGTAAAGGAGGAAAATAGCCTCCCTTTTGAAGGAGAGTCACTGCAATCTTGGAGTCTTCCAAAGTGGAGCAACTGGCGTGGTTTGGGAGGATCTTCGCAGGGTAAACAAGCTAACTGAACTGTATTGGGATTGATAGCACTCGCTTGTCCAAAAACTTGACTAATGACTGATGACTAATGACTAGATTAGCCAATATCGTCCCTTTCAATGTATAAAAATAGAAACGCGAAGGTCACAGCTGGTAAAACCCAACCAATGATGGGAACTAAGATAGAAGGCAAAAAGGAAGCTGCCATAGTAAAGGTTCCTGTTAAATAACACTACAATTCAAAATGAGCTTACTGCAAATGCTGCCAAGATTTTTGAAATTCTAAAGATTTTTAACACAGCTAATGTGGGGAGTCGGGAGTAGGGAGTGGAAGGAGATAGGGGAGAATAAAAAATTAGCTCTTTCCCCTCTGCCCCCCGCACCCTGCCCCTCTGCCTCTTTTCCATGCCTAATGCCCCTCATACCTGAGTTACATATCGAGGAGTTCATCTAGCTGCAAGTTTGGCAAGTCTGGAGGAATCACAGTTCGCACTATTGTGACTTTGTGACTCTCCTGTTGGGTTGTCAAATCGAGTGCGATCGCTTCCAAGCGAATTTCTAGACACCCAAAGGGAATATTTAATTGCGTCATCACTTCTAATCCTCCCAAGGCGTTAGGTAACAAATTTGTCAGTAAATGAGGCCCCTCTAGTAACCAGCGAGTTTGATAATCTTCAAGCCATAACTTGACAACAACTTGGGGAGGTACTTCAGGTAGTACTACGCGCACTATGATAAACTTGCCAGCGATTAATTCGCCGTCTGGTACATGCAGTTCTGGAATTGGCAAAGGCTCAATGCCTGCCGCAGTTATGGGTTGGGAAGAGGATAAACCTAACAGTGGTTGCTTCTCTTCTTCAAAAGAGTCATTCTTCGTTCCATTGGCTTCCAGTTCACTATGTTCACTATATGTATCATCTACAACGATTTCTTGCGCCAACCAAGCTGACGCTATATTCATTTTTATTGGAGGAGGGGGGGGCGGTAGTTGTGTTACCACCATTGAGAGTGTTGGTTCAGATACTTTTACTACCGTATTTTCCTCTGTTTCTATATCAGCTTCCTTTGGTGTGTCTGCGTCTTCCCCAAAGTTCTCAAGATCAGAAACCGACTCTTGAACTTCTTCCGATATCTCTGTATCAGCATCCACGTTTAACGGCAAGTTGACATCAACATTGGGAGTTTCAGCACTAAGAGAAAGCTGGGTCTGCTGGGCTGGAACATAGCTATCGTGGTCTTCAGATTTCAGTTCATCGATGGATTCAGGCAAAGAGTATCCTTGGCTGTGCATCCACTTTCTGAGCAAGGGAGATGAGTAAAGGTTCCCTGTTGTAATGAATTGTGCATTTGGCTGGTCTTCTACTTCAGCAACAGATTCTTCTTGAAATTGTTTATTTGGCTGGGCTTCTTCTACCTCAGCAACAGATTCTTCTTGAAATTGTGCATCATCTACTACTAATTCCAGTGTATTTTCATCAGCTACAGTTGTATCCAACTGCGGTAAGTCTTCATCTGCTGGAACTTTCGCATCTGGAGCATTGTTTTTTACTTCTTTTGTATCATCTGGCAAAGGTTGTAGCCGTTTCAAGTACGGCAAAGTATTGTCGAGTATTGGCATTCGACGTTGCTTGATGATCAACTGCTCCAAGTTGATGGCAACCATAGTAACATCCTTTTCCAGAAGTTCCTCTTCTGTAGGGGATTCTACAACAACATCTGTGGGAGTGTTGGCATGGGTTTGAATAGGGGGCAGTTTTGGCAATTGAGGCGAAGTGCCTGAATTTTTTAAGTTAGATATCCGCAGGGTGGCTTCTCGCAGAACTTGTAAGTTAATTTGCGGTGGTAAAGGTGTATTTGGGGATGGATTGAGTATCTGAGACTGGTCTGTTTTTGGAATCTTGACCAGATTGAATAGTTTCAAATCGATCCTTACAGCGGCCTCTGGCTCTGTGACAGCAACAGACGAGTCCGATGGTGCTATGGTGTCATTTAAGGATGTACTAGGTGTTGCTGCGGCTGTAATTGCCAGTAATTGTGTTACATCTGCTGTAATCGTGAAGGACTGGCTGGCTAACCTGATGACTTCACCAAAATTAGCAAATCGACCATACAAAGTGATATCTGCCAAAATTAACTTTGATTCAAAGTCAGCAGGAATATCAATTGAGGTATTGATGGTGAAGGGCAACTCCTGATCTGGTAAAGGTTGCCGTACCTGGGTCAAGATTTTTGAGTTTTTGGGCGATCGCAGTTCAATTTCTAGTTCAAGCGCCTGCAAGCTTTTGGGGAATAATGTTTCAGCCTGATCTAGATTTATCTTTTCTTTGAGTTCTACGTACCCATTGATTGCAAGAGGTTGTCCCCAACGAGCAATGTAAGTATCCCAATCTAAAGTTAGCAGTAATGGAGGCGATGATTGTGTTGCTGGAGAATCTGTAACCTTTTCCTCATTGAGCAGGGCTTCAGAATTGGGTAAAGCTAAATCTATTAAATTTTGTAAAATCTGTTCTGCCGTCTCACCTTTGAGCCACACAGAATTCACAGGCTCATCAATATCTTTTTCCGTTTCATCTAGCAGAACAGTGGTATTAGGATTGCTGTCTGTAGTAACCGTCTGTTCTGTAGCGATCGCTTTATCAAAGTTAATTTCGGGTTCTTCTGGGGCAGTGTATTCTAAGTTCCCTTCATCTGGCACAAGAATACTAACGGGGTTACTGTCTGTAGCGATCGCTTTATCAAAGTTAATTTCGGGTTCTTCTGGGGCAGTGTATT
>NZ_CAXTNE010000150.1:0-12769 GCF_964245445.1 uncultured Nostoc sp. | reverse complement strand
GTCTGTAGCAATTAGCAGTTCTGCAAAGACTGCGATTGCTTTATCTAGCGTAATTGCGGTTTCTGCTGGGAAAGTGAATTCCAGGTTTTCAGAAACAGCATCTGGGCGATCGGGTGAATTTGATTCTACATTCTTCCTCTGCCTCCCCTGCTCCCCCTCTACTTCTTGGCACAATACTTTAAGTTGAACGCTATATTGCCAAGATTTACCGAGTAGATCCGACATCAAATCGCTCATACAGCGCAACTCCAAAACTCCCGGATGGAAGTAGGTAAAGGGAATTAGCGCCATTAAGCCTTCTGAATTAGTGCGACGCGATCGCTTGAAAATTCGCCGCTTTGGTAGAACTTCCTGGGTTGAAGAGTGAGTTACCCGCACTTCCACGTCTGTATTAGGAAGGTTAGAACGAGCCAAAACTCTATACTCCCCTTCCAAAATTTCCAAATTTGGCGATTCTAGGATATGCCACGAGCGATCGCCTTGTTTCTGTATCAGAAATTGCCAATGTTCCATTGTGAGTGATGCCCAGACCGACGAGCCGCCCAATTATATTGTGTATTAACTTGCTTGCAAGTTTACCCCAGTATTTTATAAATGCATCCCTTAAATAGCTATCTAGTTAACTCAGTTTTACTTACTTGCCTTTTGGCACTTTAACTAGTCGCATCAAGGGAATTTCAATGGATCGCCGTGTTGCTTGTGCGTAAAGAAAACTTTTCTTGTTTCCTGAATATTAAGTTTGACACTCTCCAGTGCTAAGTTCACAGGGATGCAATAAAATCGTTGGCTGTATATTTTCAACTTAGCGCCAACTTTTTTTGTATGATTTTTTACCAAAACGTCCATTTGCCATAGACACAACATACAATAAATGTAAGATTCACTTGACAATTTTTATTAAATTGTGATTCCCCACATTTTTGCTACAAAGAGTTAGGATGTGGCTCTTAAGTGTCCTCTGCGATCGCCCACGGCAGGCGCAAAGCACGATCGCGCAGCACGCACCCAACCTACCTGAAGCGTTTCTTTGAACCACTACAAAGCGTATCCTCACCTGAGTGAAATGTGGGTGACAATGAGGATTTACAGGAGGGATTCGATGCTAGTCATCTTAATGGACGAGCAAATCCTTGCCCCTGAGCAAGTTTGCCAGTCTTGTTTACTCGCTGACAGGAGCGGACAACCCCGTTGGCGTGGAGGTCAACTGCGCTGTGGTCAAGCCATTCGCAAACTTACTCAACAGCAGCCAGACCAGTATGAGTGTGTTATGGGTTTTCGCATCGCCCATATAGAATAGTTGAATTTGCCAGCAAAACGAAGCAACTGCGTTATCCTAAGCTCAAGTAACTATTAAAATTTAATCACAGGAGAACGCATAATGTCTTGGCGCGGGTCTACAACGGTTTCAGATCGAATTTTTGCTTGCTTGCCTTATTTGCTGCCCCTAGTTGATGGTTTAGTCTTCGGCAGCTTTTTGTTGAATCAGTTTCCAGCACTACGAGTTCTGCTTTTACCACTGCAACCAGTTTTAATAATTTACGGTAGTTTAGGACAATTTGGACAAATAATTGTGTTCTTTGCCTTGTTCTTATTAGTGGTAAGAAACGAAAAAATCAGTCACTTCATTCGTTTTAACACAATGCAAGCAATTCTTTTGGACATAGTTATATTTTTGTGTTCCATACTCGTGCAAGTTTTAGGACAGGTTCCTGGTACTGGCTTTGCAATAGAAACAGTAGCTAACACCATCTTTCTAGGCGTTGTAGCAGCAGTTGCATATTCCGCCGTCCAGTCTCTACTGGGACGTTATGCGGAAATTCCGGCAATTTCAGATGCAGTGTACATGCAAGTGCGTTAGATAATTAACGGGGTGTTATGGTGTTTTCCAGGCGACCAATACCTTCAATTTCGACGCGGACGCGATCGCCTGGATGCAATGGATTTACACCCTCCGGCGTACCTGTAAGCACCAAATCACCAGGTAGTAGCGTCATAACCTGACTGATATAAGAAACTAGAACATCGGGAGAAAACACCATCTGATCGATACAGGCAGATTGGACTGGATTGGCGTTGTCATTCACAAAAGTCTGCAATTTCGCTCCTGGATTTAATTCCCGCACGATCCAAGGCCCCAAGGGACAGAAAGTATCAAAACCTTTGGCTCGCGTCCATTGACCATCGCGTTTTTGTAAATCCCGCGCTGTTACGTCATTAGCAATGGTGTAGCCCCAAATTTTCGTTTGGGCTACCTCTGGTGTACATTCAAAGGCGTAATCGCCAATCACTAATGCTAACTCTCCTTCGTAGTCAACTCTTTGTGACTGGGGAGGATACTTAATTTCCCTGTCAGATGGAATGATCGACGTGGGTGGCTTGAGAAAGATTAGTGGCTCAGAAGGTACTGGAGTTCCCATTTCGGCTGCATGATCTGCATAATTCTTACCCACCGCTACAATTTTTGAGGGAGCGCAGGGAGCCAGAATTTGGTAATTTTCTGGTGTCAAAGTTAAATCAGTGGGTTGTCCTTGTAACCAAGGCGGAGCATCTAGCACCTGCACATTCAGGGATACTTGTAGTAACCCATAGTAAATCTGTCCTTCTTGATTTTGAATTCGCACATAGCGTTGCGCCATAACCTTAATGAATATCCTTTTATCTGCTTTTTTGTTGCTGTGAGCGGGTAACAATCATCAGTTAGCTTTTTAGCGAACCGATTGAGCCTTGAGCCTGAAAGCGATCGCTCGCTATAATATATGTCCCAATACGTTTCGGTTTATATGTTTGGCTCTCGGAGATCCCCTCAACCCCAAATTTATCGGGGGTTGCCGCAGGCAGGGGGGTATCTTAACCGAACCTCCTGATATATGTCCTTAGGGAAAGATACCCCAAGGCATTGCTGATAGCTTGATCAATCTTTTCTAAAAAAAGACTAGCTACGTTCACTGCCGTTTCATCATTCCCCTTGCGGCTGAGTGAGAGGTTTTTTTGGAATAAGCTAAAGAAATCTGGGGGTCGGGAAGCGACCTATTTTTCATTAAGGACATCCAAAAAATTCAAATTTCGGCGATTTGGCTAATGATTCAAATTTAAAACTGGTAAGATTATAGTTCCTTGTTGCTTCAGATGTTGATGAATACCGACATTTTGAAAAATTAGGTATAAATTAGCATCAGCAGCCATTTCTGTCCATAAGGAGACTGAAAAATATGACTACAAGTTACGAAACAATGTACATTCTGCGTCCTGACCTGGGAGACGAACAGGTAGAGCAAGCAATTACTAAATATCAGAATTTGCTTCGCGACCAAGGCGCTGAAGAGATCCAAATTCAAAATCGTGGTAAGCGTCGTCTTGCTTATGAAATCAAAAAACACCGCGATGGCATCTACATCCAGCTAAATTACACTGCGCCTGCAACTGCGATCGCCCCCTTTGAACGCGCCATGCGTTTGAGTGAAGAAGTGATTCGCTATTTGACAGTTAAGCAGGAAGCCGAAGAGGAAAAACCCCTTAAAGAAGAAAAAGAAAAACCCACTAAAGTGGCAGCAACGGTCTAAGGACTAGGGAATAGGGAGATGAGGAAGAAGCAGGGAAGCAGGGAGCAGGGGGAGACGAAGAAGAACTTCTTGCTGGGGGCAAAGGGGGAGAAAAATTACCTCTTTGTCTCTCTCCTTTGCTCCCTGCAAGAACTGCCCCTCTGCCTCTTTCCACTTCCTAATACTCCATCCCATTCAATAAAATTTTGTTTTTTCTTTTTTCATGACTTGCTTGGGAATGCTACATTAACAAATACTTGCCAAAGGTAGTACTCCCGCAGTTATACCTAAGAATGGACAAGATTCTGAATGGGAGCTGTAAGCTACTGTGAGCCAATCTGATACACCCAATATTCAAGTTCTCTCTACGGAAGTATCGCAGCTACGCCAAGAGTTGCAACTTCGTGATTCCTTAGTACAACAACTATCTCAAGAACTCTTCCGGCTGGTAAAGGGTAACACTAGTTTTATGCCCCAGCAGCCGGACATTGAGCGCGATACGAGCCACTTACAGGCTTTACAAGAACAACTCCAAGCTGTAGAGCAGCAGGTGGCGTTCTACCAAGAGCAAATTACAACTCGTGACTCCGAAATTTACCAATTGCGACAGTCAGTTCAAGAACTCACTGATCGCACTCGGATGTTGGAGCAAGTAGTACAAGAGTTACCTCAAATTTATCGGCGGAAGTTTGAAGAACGGATGACGCCAGTGAGAGAAAAGGTAGCAATGCTACAACGGGAAAACCGCCAACTACAAGCAGAACTGCAAAGTGTAAGTTACCGTTTAGCACTTAAAACTCGCAATGCTAGTCACAGTGGCATTGATTTGCCAAATTTTCCCCGCCCAGCATCCGAAGAAACTAACATTTCGACTCCCCAGAACGCCTAAAGTTATCATTATGCTGGAATCGAACAGGTAAAAAATTGCCAGAAAAAAGTGTCTTGGATACATCCAACTAGTACACCAAGGCATTAACAATTCAAAATTCAAAATTAAAGACATTTCAGACGAGGGTTTAAACCCTGACTGAAACTGATGCTATATGTAAATGTAGGCTTCTTAAAGCCTTTAATTTACGATAAATAAAAACTATGGAGTTATAAATAACGCAAAGGCTGATAGTATAATCTTTCTTACCTTCTGCTTTTTTGCACTAGTGTAAGTTGGTTATAGAACAATTAGCTCTGAGTAATTTCAAAAGCTGGGGAGTCTCACAAATAATTGCATTGTTTTGACCGATTTTGGTCAATTCTTACTTCACTGCTTTAGGTCATACAATGTCTAAGTTAGTTTTAACGGTTTGTAGTAAATACAAAGCGTCCTTAGAACATCAGGATTAAAGTCCTTACCCAACGCGAAAGTTAGTCGCTCATGGGAGAGGCTAGCGCCTTCTCTACGAATTTGCTTATCCATCAATTTAAACTTGACGCACTAGTAGATGGTTTTCAACAAGCAGGTTCATTCATCTGCTTATTAATATTCACTACGTCAAAGCCATGAGTTTCACTCAACATTCTTCTCTATAAAAAAGAAAATTAGCCTGCTAGCACCAGACTGTTCTCTTGGAGAATATGAAAAAATGCAAATATTGCTTGACTCCACCATCCATCTATAGGTAGATTTATTATTTAGCCTGCTAGCACCAGAGTGTTCTCTTTGACGGTGGAAAAAATGTCTTTGTAAGTGGGAAAAATTTCAAATACTGAATCTAGTTGGGTAAGTTCCAAAATTAACCGTACAGGAGCTTGCACGTTGCAGAGAACCAAGCGGCAACCACTCTGACGTGCAGCTTTCAACCCTTTTACTAAAGGGACTAACCCAGAACTGTCCATGAAATTAACTTCTTCTAGGTCGATAACCCAGAGTTGATGAGCTTGGGGCACTACTCTAGCCATCTGTTCACTCAAAGTCTTACCGCCTTCCAAATCTATGCTTCCTTCGGGTTTAAACAAAATAACTTGAAGTTCTTGTGTGAGAATCATGAATTTAACAGGGTAATTGGAACACTTGACAAAAAATTGAAAAAATACATCAATACCTTTTCTCTTTCACCAGCAAAATTGCTGTTTTACCCTGGTATTTGGGTAAATACAGTCGTGCAGTTGAGAAAGATTATTTCAGTATTCATGCCGTATAATTTGTGATAACTTTTATCAATATAGGCATAAACGCCTAACAATTTCGGTATCAACCGTATCTTTTACAAGATTTTCATCATTTAACTGAATATTTATAAATTTTTTATAAATATTTTAATTTCTTTGTAATAAATTATGAAATTATGGTAGTAACCTCTAAAAAATGCATAGGTAATAGTAAAAAATTAATAGTTACCATAGACTAGAAATTATGAATGATTCAGAATTAAACTAATGACTTAATGGCTCTATGTAGCGGTTTAATTGACACCCCGCGCATAAACAAGAAAAGATATAATAAAAGTAAAAATTTGTAAAGACGGCGGTATGGGATGTCTTTAGAGCTGATTTCACTAGAAAATATCCAGGAAGTCGCCCACACTTACGGGTATTGGGCAATTTTTTTGGGAATTTTGCTAGAAAATTTAGGCATTCCCCTTCCTGGCGAAACCGTGACCTTAGTAGGTGGGTTTCTAGCTGGCAGCGATGAACTGAATTTCTGGCTGGTTCTCGGTGATGCAATTATGGGTGCTGTAATTGGCGGCACTTGTGGCTATTGGATTGGTAGAGTTAGCGGTTGGCCTTTTCTGGTAAAAGTTGGTAGCATATTTCGGATTTCTGAAGTGCGGCTGCTGACTATCAAAGAACAATTTAGTCAAAATTCTGCTAAAGCAGTATTTTTTGGGCGTTTTCTGGCATTGTTGCGAGTTTTTGCTGCACCACTAGCTGGGATAGCTGAAATGCCCTTTGGAAAATTCTTTTTATACAACTTTTTAGGAGCAGCTGCTTGGGCTAGTTTGATGGTGACATTGGCTTTTTTTGCTGGCAAAATTGTCTCTTTAGAGCAATTGGTTGCTTGGGTGGGTCAATTTGCGATCGCAGCCTTACTGATTCTCGCTGCCTTAATTATTGTGCCTCTGTGGCTAGAGTCTCGCCAAGTTAAAGAAGCGAGTAGTGAAAAGTAAAAAGTGAGGAGTTAGGAGTTAGGAGTAAAGTAAAAAGTTATTTTTTTAATTTTTACTTTTTGTATTTTGCTTTTTTAACTCTTAACTCCTGTACAGACGCGATTAATCGCGTCTCTACTCCTAACTCCTAACTTTTAATTTTCTGCGACCAAATGCGAGTCGGTAGTCCCCAAACATAAATAAAGCCTTCAGCAGCTTTGTGATCAAATTGATCTTCGGCTCCGTAGGTTGCCAAATCGGGAGTATAGAGAGAATTATCACTCGAACGGCCAACTATCGTAGAGTTGCCCTTGAACAACTTCACTCGCACAGTTCCAGAAACTTGCTCTTGTGTCTTTTGAATAAAGGCATCCAGGGCAACTTTGAGTGGACTGTACCACAAACCGTTGTAAACGATTTGGCTGTAAGTTTCTTCAATCCCACGCTTGTAGTGGGTGACATCTGCCGTCAAAGTCAAGCTTTCTAAATCCCTATGTGCCTGAATTAGCACTAACATCGCGGGTGATTCGTAGATTTCCCGTGATTTAATCCCTACCAAACGGTTTTCGATCATGTCGATCCGTCCGATGCCGTGATTTCCTACCACCTGATTGAGTTCTTCAATTAGTTCAACTGGCTTTTTAGCTATACCGTTGAGGGTTGTCGGAATACCACCGTGGAAGCCAATTTCGATGTACTCTGGCTCGTTGGGAGTATCAGCGATCGCTTTGGTCATTTCATAAATTTCTTCTGGTGGCTCAAATGACGGATCTTCGAGTAAACCAGCTTCAACACTACGACCGAGCAAATTTTTATCAATGCTGTAGGGAGAGGATTTTTTGACTGGTGAGGGGATACCAAACTTTTCCCCATAAGCGATGGTTTCCTCACGGCTCATGCCCCATTCTCTGGCTGGTGCGAGGATTTTTAAGTTGGGGTTTAAGGCGGTTACAGAGACATCAAAGCGAACCTGATCGTTACCTTTGCCAGTGCAACCGTGAGCGATCGCATCAGCACCATATTTTTCGGCTGTTTCTACTAATACCTTAGCAATCAGTGGACGAGCAAGGGCAGTTCCGAGAGGATAACGATTCTCATAGAGGGCGTTGGCTTGAATCGCTCCAAAGGCGTAATCTTTAACGAAGCTGTCTTTGACATCCGCCACGAGGGATTCACTTGCACCCGATTTCAGAGCTTTTTCTCGAACTGGCTCTAATTCATCTCCCTGGCCTAAATCTGCTGCTAGGGTGATTACCTCTTCTACACCCCACTGCTGTTTGAGGTAAGGGATGCAAACGGAGGTATCCACTCCGCCAGAATATGCCAGGACAACCTTTTTGGCGCGACCCATTAATTTCTCCACTTAGGAAAACAAACAATGAGTCATTATTATATCTAAACTAATCCATGTATATTTTATTCATGCAACAAGTAATAGGTTAATTAACTGCAAACCCAGACATTACCGTTAACTCTTGTCTGATGCTAATAAAACGATGTAGCAATTCTAAATTATTATGTGAATAACAAGATTCCCTAACTTTTTAGAAAAATTGGGAATCTAAGCTTTGATATTTTATAATTTTAAAAATTTGCGGGGTGGAAAATCCCACCCCGTTATTCTTGATAATTTGATTTAAGCTTTTGTGCTTGATGGTTTAAAAGATGTTATTTTTTTAGTCAAGAACAAAGTCAACCCGAATACAGACAATCCAAGCATTAAACTTGGCTCTGGAACACTGGTATAAATGACGTTCTGAACAGCCGTACTAGTTGAATCGTTCAGATTGATAAAATTTTCGCGGTAGACATTAAAAGCACTAGGTGTAAAATACAACCCTAACCCCGCTTGGTTAAAAATTGTTCCCGTTTTGTCGGTGAAAACTGACGCTAAAGGATCATCCGCTTCAGTGTATGACTGTCCACCATAGCTAGCAGAAATCTTTAAACCTTCTGCGATCGTTACTTCTTGATCGTCTGCTGCTGCTTGGTCGAATGAAAAAGTGCCCGTGAGAGTTTTATCGTCATTAGAAAAATTATAAGTTAGGGCTGCTGCTTGAGCAGGGATAGTTTCCCCTAACGAAAAAATCAAAGCAGTTCCTACGGTTGCAACTGCTAACTTCTTGAAGATGGAGTCAGTCATTTTTTCCCTTGATAAAAGAACAGGTGCAATAATACCGCAATAGTTTTTTGAGACAGAGACGTGTGTTACCACGTCTCTGCAACAGAAAGCTTTTCAGTTAGTGTCTTAATGAAGCGGCGTATTCAATTTACGGACTTGCGATCGCAGTTTTCATGGCTTGGAAGATATGACTTTGGTCAACCACGCCCCGGACACCAGGTACACTATAAGTACCAGAGCTATCTTTAATCTGGAAGCCTTGTCCTAGCGATCGGGTAAGAGTTGATGCATAAGCACCCTGGTAGTAAACAGGTACAACCCGGCGGCTATGGCTACCCCAGAGATATTTGTAATTTGGATCAGACCCCCAGAAGTGACCAGCATCAGTAGGATTGTGCTTGACGAAGGTGATGTCTTTGGCGTTATACTTTAAGCCTTTAGCCTGATTTGGGTTAGGATTGGGAGTCAATTTAGAGGCAAAGTCATTATTCAGAGTTAGGTAATGGTCATGATCAGCAGTAACTAATAGCAGGTTCTTGCTCCAACCACCATGATTATCTACCCAACTAATGACCTGCTGGACTGCCTTATCAAAATCATTCATGGTTCCGATGAGGTTATCCATGTTGTTGTCATGAGCAGCCCAGTCGATATCGCCTCCCTCAACCATCAACCAGAAGCCATCTTTGTCTTTACCTAAAACGGTTAAAGCTGCTTTGGTTAAATCAGCCAAAGTTGGATTTTCGTTAATTTCTTTAGCGATAAAGCTGGCATCAGTTTCACCAGGAGCCAGAGGACGAACAGTATCGGGTGCAGGAGTATTAGGAGCGATGGGATTACCAGCTGCATCAATGACAGGAACACAATCCCCAATACTACCAGTTATTATCTTGCCTGATGGACACGTAGCCGGAGTTCCAGGCTTGACAACAGAGGTATAAAGTGTGAAGTTACCCAGACCTGTACTGCTGTAGTCACCTTTAGAGGAGCTGGTAGGAATATTGCCATCTTGTCCACGCGCACCATACAGACCAAATAATTTGCCTCCTTTGTTGGGGTCGATTTTAGCAGCCGTGTTTAGCAGTGTCTTAGCTGCATTAGGGCCACGTTCCAAAAAGGTATAGCCGTAACGATTGGACTTAGGATTATTCTTCAGATGCTGGTAAGTGTCTTCTGTAATGTACGTATACTTAAATACGCCATCGGCTGTACTTGTACTGGCTTGATTTTCAAAATCTTTGGGATGACCGCCACCCAATAAAATATTGGGTTGAAAGTTCAGCAATGTCTGTTGCAAAATACTGTCTTGGTTGGTCTTGCTGGGGTCGTAAACACTGTCGTACTTACTACGACGATTTACGAAAGAAGCCGCAGCACCAGGCGTTGCATGGCTAACAGGTACGGAAGTTACCAAGCCTGTAGACTTACCTTTTTCTTTGGCAATTTCCAGGATGGTTTTCAACTTCTTCTCGTAAATGTCTACCCCCATCGCGTTGTTAAAGCTCTTTACTCCCGTATACAGAGTTGTAGCTGTGTTAGCAGAGTCAGGATAACTGTACTTGATGTAATCTTTGTCATAAGTACCAGAATTAGCAGGGGTCAAAGGAACCCAAGGAACAGGGCCGCCCTTACTGATGTCATAACCCGCGAGATTACCATTCTCTAGGCTATTGCCATCAAGTCTATTGCCAGGGTTAAAAGGAGTAGGCTGGAATGAGAAGTTGGGACGAATAGGACTTGCACCAGTGAGTGTATTAGACCCATCCAGAGCAGAGTTACTTGTTATATGGGGCTGATCTGTTGGGTTGGCTGGTGTATTTCCCTGAATAGTTGTGCCGTAAGTAGTCACCAATCCATATCCGGTTAGCTTTTGGAAGCTAAGACCTGAGCCTTTACCACTTGTGTAAAAAGGAGCGCCTTTGGCAACGGCTGCGGCCCGTGCCATATTCCAACCCATACCATCGCCAATCATGATAATTACGTTAATTCCATTACCAGCAGCCATAGTCGGCTGAAAAACAGAATTACCAATTACCAGTAGAATGGTGCAGAGGAAGCCAGCCATAGTAAAGGCTAAAAATCGCTTGTATTTTTGCAAAAATGAAATCATTGCAGTGTGCCTTAAAGTTAATTGAGTAAGTGTTAGCCATTAATACTGATAAAAATTTGGTTCTAGATGACTAGCACCAAAGTCTGAGTATGTAGCAGTCACATCTGGCACAGTTGAGGCTGTAGCTCGACTTTGGTCAGAGGCGGTTGCTGGTTGTTGATTTGATGTTCCTAAAAACAACAAAGCTGCCATAACCAGACCAGATATAAACCAAGCAAAAGCGCGTTTGTACTGTTTTAGTAATGAAATCATTTTGGATTTTTGAATGAGAGTAATCATCAGTAAACCTCTTAGTAAATAACCGAGTTGCAATCAGTGATCGCTATGCTCTGACAGTTAGAAAAATGCCAATAAGCATTATGTTTAAAAGTTTTTTGGCAATTAAATCTAAAGAAATATTTTAGAAATTATAGTAGTAATTGGTAGAATTATCTATTTAGCTATGTTCCAGGTTTTATTTTATTTTGCTTGCAGATAACATTAAAAATAAATCTTGATTAAATAAAGGATGAATTTGCATATCTGAAGGTTTTTTACAGCTAGTTAGCTGCAAAGTTATCTCAGCAATATTAAAAGTTTTGTGGATGTGAGTTTTCAATTTATTGAGTAAGCGATCGCGTTCCTGGATAGTTGCACATTCAACTGTCAAATTGGCACAAAGCATTACCTTATCTAAGCTAATTGCCCAGATGTGAAGTTTTTCTACTTGAACAACACTAGGAAAAGATTTGAGAGATATTTCCACCTCAAGAGGGTCTATTGATTCCGGTGCATACTCCAAAAAAATCTTTAAACTTTCTTGCACTAGAGGTAAAGCACTCAAACCCGTAAAAGTTGCAACGACTATACTAATAGCAATATCTGCCCACCACCAATCCCAAAGATGAACTGCTAAAGCAGCTATAATTACGCCAACAGAACTAACAGTATCGGCAATGACATGAAGCAAAGCTCCCCGCAGGTTTAAATCGTCGTGAGTGTGGGGATGAAGTAAAGTAATATTGAGGAGATTGACGATTAAACCTAATACCGCAATTGCTAACATAGGTAAGCCTAAAATGCTTGCTGGATGTTGCCAGCGTTGAATAGCTTCCAATATGATAAAAGTAGCGATCGCAACTAAACCTAATCCATTCACCAAAGCTGCTAAAACTTCGATTCGCTGATGTCCAAATGTTGCTTTTTTCTTAGCTGGTTGCTGTGCCAAAAAATTAGCAAATAGCGATATCGCCAAGGCTGTAATATCCGATAGAATGTGTCCTGCATCCGCCTGTAAAGATAGACTTTGACTCCATAAGCCTATACTCCACTCAGCAACAAAAAAAACAGCAAGTAAACCTACTGTTATCCACAAATTTTTTGCTTTCTGGTAATTATTAATTACTTTTACAGAATCATCTGCACATCCACACCATTGAAGTGAAACCATTACTCAAAAACCTTTTTACAGCACAGTAGTAGTTTAAAAAATCACACCACTCGTATTTGTGGCGAGTATGTTATCAATTCTAAATGTATATCCTCTATTGTCTTTTAAGAGGCTATGCAGTTAAAGAGTTTTTCTGCCATGCCGATTTCATAAAATTACTTATTAATCTCTTCTCAAAATATGTTTTTTTAGATTCATAAATATACAAAAACTAGAAAAATATGTATCTATAAAAAATTTATCCTAGTTGATTTAAGAAATGGTAATGCTTTTGTTAAAAATGAAAAATTAAAGCATATTAACATTTGTAATTTACAGCAATCATCTTGTTAGTAATTTGTTACTAATTACACAAGAGTTTATTGGTAATCACAACTTGCGATCAAACTACCATTATCGCTAAGAGGATGATAACCATTATCTTTTAGTAGCCTGCTAGTATAGGTAATAAACACCTTTTAGATACGTGATATACCTCGATAAATA
>NZ_CAXTNE010000149.1:9985-18940 GCF_964245445.1 uncultured Nostoc sp. | reverse complement strand
ACTGGTTTACAGACTGTTGCTACTGTACTTCATAAACCTGCAATCTGCTGTATATCCCAGTCAAGAACTCATATATAGGACTCCTTTTTGATTTTTGAAAAAAATCCCTACAACTCGAAAAGTGCCAAAATTTTTCAGTGGGTTATTTCACGCCCATACTCCGACTCCAGAACACTCAACAATTTTTCCTCTACAGCAGTCAACCAAGGTCGATTTAGTTTGCCCAAGGATTGCAACAGATTTTTAACTGCCTCCTCCAGCAAATCGGAATACACCCGACTGATGCGATCGCATATCTGCCGCATCTGCTTACACTCGGCAGGGAGGTAATTGTAAGATTTGAGGTGCTGCAAAGCAACGGTATACTCCCCATCCCAGCTTTTGACAGTGCAACTAAAATCATTCACTCTTGCGACTATCCCCCAGCATCCACCTTTACCTCTGAGTTCTGGGTTGTCTTTTACAAGAATTTGACAGACTTCCCCAATTTGGTAGGTGTCGGGTACTTTCGTCTTTTCCATGATGCGCTGCACAACATCTTTGACGATTCTACCACTTGGGACTTTACCCTCTGCTTGGGGAGCAACGCGATTTTGTGAGGTGCTGCAACCTGGGACGTATATAGCTTGTTTCGGGATGCGATCGCAACTAAAAAACCAAGTTTTGTTGAGAATATAGAGGTGTAATTGAGAACTAAACCCCGATCTCACTTTTTCGCGTTGCTCCCCTGCTTGTTCTACCGCCTGCTGCCATGCTTCTGGCTGTTGTTGAGGTTCTAGCTTTGCCAGAGGGCGAACTTGTACTTCTGATGTAGGCAAAATTTGGGAACTATTAGTTCCCATTTCATCCTGGCTTTCATTTTGGGAACTATTAGTTCTCATTTTTATATTGTCAACTATCAAACAACCAGCTATTAGATAATTTACATGGCGGTAAGTATAACTAAACCTGTCCCTGCAATATTCCTCAAAGGTTTTGTGGGTCGAGCGGTACAGTCTGCGATCGCGGAGTTCCATTAAAGCCTTTCCCGCCTCAAAAAATGCCCTCTCTACTTTTCTCTCCAGGTGCAGAACACGGGGCGCGGCTTTTTGTTGGAGATTGCCGAGGATTTTTAGGTTATTAATCACAGAGGAGAAAATCATGAAACTTTACGCGAAAAACATTCCACAAACTTTACCAGATTGGGTAACTATCGTTACAAAGAGTGCAGATTTATTTGAGATTGAAATTAACGATTCTCAGCCAAACTTTCAATCTCTGCTTGAAGAGTTAGAAACCGAGATTGAGCCAGGAAAAATAGGTGTAAAGGCAGAGGATTATGTTTACGGCTTAGCATAGAAATGTCTAACCCCAATCTGCACCAATTAATTGAACAAGCCCAAACCCTGATATCTGAAATTGCTACGCACCCAGACTACAGACAACTGTTGGACTTGGGATATCAACCTGATTTAAACATTGCTGATGCTCAAACTGCGCTCACCTATCTGCAATGGGAGTTAGAGCACAATCAAGAACCTTCTGTTTAGTAGAAAAGCGATTGCTTGAATCTCAGCTTTTATTCAAGCAATCGTAAAGCACTGAAAGTTTATGCTACAAACCACTAATTATTACACAGGTCACAGTCAACATGGTTACTGAAATCAAACTAGGTTTATGCAACCCTCCCGAACCGATTTATCTCTATGTCAAAAACGCTGAGTTAGGTGGAGAATCTTACCTGTGGTATCACTACGATATTGACAGGGAGAAAACCATTCCTGTTTCCCAAAGAGCCTTAACTGGGTATCTGTCTGAACTACGATTGACCACTAAAGAATTCTAAGGTAAGGACAATCTAAAGCTCGATATTGTAGTGAACGCTGACGAAGTTTATGTCATAAGAAGTGGTGTTGAAACGAACTTCGCCAAAAGCTTTCTTCTGGCTGCATCAGATATCCAGGATTTTTCTAAGCTACTGATTATTGCTGCTATTGCTGGTGAACAAAATACGGTTTTCTGTAATCTTTATGATGCAGTAACTAAAAGCAGGATTGAAAGAGAATGGGATAAAAATGCTGATTGGGGAACAATCATTAATAACATTCAATCTCGCTTAGGTGGCACATCCTCAACTATCCCATCGATAGCAGAAACCCCAGTAGCTCCAGCGAAACTTAGTGTAGTTCCGCAAAAAGTACACCCTCAAGACCTACGAATCAAAAATATCCGCACTTTGCTTGATTATCCTCTTGATTTAGTCAAAGAGTGGTTGGAATTTTAGGATGTTGACCGCCCAAGTCTACTTCATATTACCAAGATTAATGAACTGGTAAAAACAATGTGTTTGGCTTGGGCAGCAGACAAGTGCGACTATCCCAATCATGCTGAATCTTCGTATCATAAGCAGGTTTTTAATGCTGTTGCTAACGGTGCTGATGAATTAACGGCAATCAACGCATGGATGCAACAGGTGCAAACAGTAAAGACTGGGGCAAGTTAAACCAAAAGTCAGGGTTCAGAATACAGAATTATTCTGACTCCTGAATTCTTATTTTAGAGGAATTAGCCATGAAAGTCATCGTCACAGTAGTAGATAAAATCACCAGCGAAGCGCACCTAAATATTCCTGATGGACTATCAGAGTCGGCAATCAAGCAGCACATTACAGACCTCTACAACAGTGGTGAGATGCTGATTGATTTGAATATTGCTCAGGTGGACTTTGAATCAATCAGCGCTCAAATTGTACAAGGACAGACTGACACACATTCTATCTCTGCATCAATATCAGAGGTGAGATCATGAATATCAAATGGACTGATGAAGAACTCGCAATTTTGCGATCGCTCTTAAGTCTGCCTAGAACAAAAGTTCTTGAAACGCTCCTTAGAAACTGATTTCGGCTCCTGCTATTCCAAAGCCCAAATCAAGGATTGGTAACGCTTCTGGAAAACTTTTCGGTCTACTAACAGTGAATATGGCTGCGCTCCTTTCATTTTGAAGACGGCCAACATTCCATGTGACATTCTTGTACGGTTGCGTTCAAATCTTTGCTTATGGGGCGAACCAGGAGCTTATGCAGGTATTGGCTGTCCCAAAAAACATAGTGATAAATTCAAGTTAAATGAACCAACAACATGGGGTGAAACAACATTTGTCTTCGAGGTAGATGATCCGAAACTACAACGGGTACGGGTTAGCCTATGGAAAAATCTGCATTTCCGTAAAGCGGCGACACGTCCGATGTCACTGATCAGAGTTGAACGTCAAGACGTTCAAGGTAACTTGAGGGTGTCAAAACCGAATGGCACTAAGAAAAGCTATAAGCTATACGATGTAAGGATTTCAACTTTTAATCAATGAACAGTGAGTGGGTAGGTCGAGCGATCGCTTCCGGATCAGACAGAGCTTTATGGATGGGGCGATGATGCACGGGCTGTCCAAAAAATTTTTAGGTAGGAAAAGCTTACTCGTTCATGAAATACTTTCTTTGAGACGAGTAAGCAAACATCATAAATACTACTGTGACACTGCGAGTACAAATCCTCAAGGATAGATTTAATCAAAGTTTGGGATTACCTTTTAAAGAATTGTTACCAACAAGTGTAATTGAACAAGCACTTGATGAGCTAAACATTAGATATTATCGGCGATTGTTTGACCCAATAGTAACGCTTTGGGCGTTTTTATCTCAGGTTTTGGATACTGATAAAAGTTGCCATAATGCAGTGAGTAAAATTATTGCTTATTTGGCTGGAATTGGAGTAGAAATTCCATAAACTGACACAAGCGCTTATTGTCAAGCGCGGTCTAGATTCCCAGAAAAGTTTTTAGAAAAACTTTTTAGTCAGGTTGGACAAAGGTTAGAAGAAAAGGTAGGAACAGAACATTTATGGTGTGGACGGAAGGTGTTGGTAATAGATAGGTCAACAGTATCTATGCCTGACACTATAGAGAACCAGCAAAGTTTACCCTCAACCTAGCACTCAAAAACCAGGATGTGGGTTCCCAATTGCCAAAATTGGTGTGATATTCAGTTTAGTAACGGGAGCCGCTACTGCTTTGTGCATAGACGTTCTGAACACTCATGATATTAAATTAGCTCGGAGGTTGTACAGTTTTCTCAAACCAAATGATGTGCTTTGAGGGGATAGAGCTTTTTGTGCTTACGCCGATATGTTTGCTATTAAACAACTTGATTGTGATGCCGTATTTCGCAAACACTAATCTCGTACAATTACTATGCGAAAAGGCAAAATTATTGGAGATTGTGACAAAGTTGTTACTTGGTATAAGCCTAAAAGATGCCCCGCAGGATTGAGCAAGGATGAATTTTTAGCCTTACCTACTTCCATAACTGTACGCGAAATTTACTACTACATTTTTATTCCTGGTTTTCGTACTCAACGAGTTAGTTTAATCACTACTCTATTAGATACAACAACCTATTCTACCAAGCGAAATTGTTGGGCTTTACAGTCAGCGCTGGGACGTTGAATTAGATTTAAGACATCTTAAAACAAATGCGGGATGGATGTTTTGCGCTGTAAAACCCCCTCAATGGTACGCAAAGAAATTTACGTTTATTTACTTGCCTACAATCTACTTCGTAGTTTGATGTGGTCGGCAGGCACTACTTATCCTACCCCTCCGTTGCGCTTATCGTTACAAGGTACTCGTCATCATTTAAATAACTTTATTCCCGAATTATTAGCAGCAACTTCAACAAAACGTCTCCAAATTTACCGCAATGAGACTTAAAATTATTGCTCACAAAGCTGTGAGCGATCGCCCCGCAAGAAGTGAACCACGAGTCCTTTTACGTCGCCCAAAAGCTTACCCCTTGATGACGAAACCTCGGCATGAATTACGAAAACAATTGCAAACCGCTTAAACCACAAGTGTTTTGGCTTTTCTTAGTGCCATTCAGGTTCAAGAGTTGGGAGCAATTTTTGAGCGTACCCTGTTGTTAGATACCAAACCAGTACCAGTAGTTGGCTACAAACGTAACAAACGCCAAAGTGATTTTACTGGCAGTGCAGATTATGGGTGGTGTGCCAGTCGTAAAATGAATTACTTTGGCTACAAATTGGTACTCGTAAGTACCTTGACCGGAATTCCTCTAGTTTACTCGTTGGTGCCAGCCAGTACTGATGAACGTAATGCAGCCGAATCAGTTTTAGACTGTGTTCGTGGCTATCGCATCTTGGCCGATAAAGGATTTATTGGTGCTGAATGGCAAACCGATATTTCCAAAAGTACAGGTAATCAAATTTTCACTCCCAAACGCGCAAACCAATTTCAACAACAGCCAAAAGCATTTAAAAGTTTATTAAACAGTCTGCGCGAGCGTGTTGAAGGTGTCTTTAACGAGGTACAAAATACTGGACGTAATTTGGAGCGTCTGCTGAGAAGAAAAGTTGACGCTCTCTGCGTTCATGTTGCCTCTAAAATGACCAGTCATACTCTGCGTATTTTTCTGCGTCAGCGTTTTGGTATTGATGTCCTTACTTTTGAACAATCTTCTATATCTTAATTTACACAAAACGCACGCATATTTATTTAAGCATCAACCTTAATTGTGCCAGTTTAAGGTACGTTTGCCCTGTCTCTTATCCTCTTTCTAAACTCTGTCTCAATGCAAGCGAACGTATCGGTGTATCGTGGTTCAAGGTAATAGCTGTTGGCAAGGCAGGTAGCGTAGATATCTCGCAGCACGGAAGAATGGAGTTGTCGTACAAACCGCAGTACCAGATCAATGCTCGACCGGAGGATGAGCTTACAGTTGCGGAGGTTCATTCTGTAGTTTCCGGGTTGAAATATCATGGCGATGTCATCAAGATCCTTAACAAGTGTCTGGTTAAGGCGGCTTTCAATACTAGGAGCAACAGATGCAACTTTTGGATCCATCCGAGCAACATATAGGAATGTGATGTCTCGCGCTCCAGCACCATGCACGGTTTCGAGATGCTTGCGTTCAGAACTGCCGGTAATGAAGATGTCGTCAATGAAAACAACGGTCTTTCCCACTAAGCGTGTCGTGTCTACCGAGAAGGTGATCGCATCGAGGATACGCTTACGCTCCTCGTTCGATACCTTCGCATAGTTGTCATCTTGCTGGTGATTGCTTACGTGCTTGTACACATGGAAACGCTCAATGCACGGCAGACTATGCAAAGACATAAACATACCAAGCCGTTCATGAAACCATTCCATCATGTTCCCAGCTGCAGTCGGCACATGCATGAATGCAAACGGTGCAACCACGACGCATCGAGGATCTCGCTGCAGCTGTTCACCAAAGTGCTTGATAAAGTGATCAGCCAGCTCGTACCCGTACTTCTGTAGAATAGCAACGTCGCCATGCTTGAACCGACTATACTCGACTGGCGAGAACGAACGTCCGTTGACATCGACAACAGTCCCGTCAACTTCTGTTAGCTCATAAAGCGGGAAACGAGCGATCGGTTCAGATGTGCGGATATATCCCATCACTTCCCGTATCGACTGAACACACTCATACTCAACGTTTGGTGTCTCAGGTGAGAAAAGTAATGCACGCGCTCCAAACAATCGTGCACCATTATAGTCTGCCTTCAGCGAGTCTCCAATATGAAGGATCTCGTTCGGGAAAATGTTAAATGCGTCACATATTTTTTGGTACACTGCCGGCGACGGCTTGGGAATACCCATTTCGCTCGAGAAGAGCATCAGATCAAACAAGGGCGCAAGGCCTAGGTTCTTCACGATTTCTCGCATGACTGAAGCTTCAGCATATCCCGTGTTGCTTACGAGTGCTGTCTTAATACCCTTTTCGCGGAGCGATGTAAGAATGTTGGCAATATCACTGTCAATGAGCGACGGCTGATTCCTGCGGATGCTCGACTGACATTGACGTACCAGAAGTGCACGGCGTGCCTGCTTAAACCGGGTTTTGCCGAGCTTGTCGGCCAGTAAATCTATGCGAGCGCTACAATCGTAGTCAGTACCAGTTTGTTCCGAACGAATATCAAGCTCCTTGCTCACTGCATATACAAGCTGCGAAAGTTCTTCATTTGCTTCTGTCCCAAATGCACGTGCAAGTATTTGCACACGCTCGTGATGAGATCCTGAATGCGGCTTAATAAGAGTGAGCCACAAATCAAAACTGACACACTTTATGGTCACTTTCTGTCTCCCTGGTTTGAATAGTGTTTATTCTAAAAGAACAAAATGCCAAGCACATGGATTATCATACAAAAGATTATTTGTCCATCACGGACTGTGGCGTAAGTTTAGATAGGGTTATGCCGCCAACAGCTTCCCTTTAAAAGTCCATTGAAAAGGACGAGCTAACTTTTGGTTAAAGTAGTCAATAAAATTCAAGCCTCTGCTGTTTGAGATCCGCTTGAGAAGAAAAACTACCTCTAGACAAGAGTTTGCGTGTGAGAATACTAAACCAAATTTCAATCTGATTAAGCCAACAGCAGTGTTTTGGGGTGAAATGAAAACCACCTTGTGCTGAGGATTGGCTAAAAACTGGGCGCGGGTATTCATCGATTGGAGGATGCCAGACTGGCCTTTAATGCCCAAGGTGTCAAAGGCGATGCCTCACCCGACGAAAGCAGCGAGCACACTACAAGATCAGACGATTGCACTAACCCCCTCCTCCAGGGCGAACGCACGGTATTTCTGAAACCCTTGCTAGATAAGGATCTTGACGAAAAAATAGGCTAAATTTAAAAACGCCGAAACCCTTGGAATTAAAGGATTTTTATACTTTAGATGCGTTTGCCCTACCCCCTCGTCCACCTTTCATCAAATGTTTTGCGCTCCTCCGGGCTTAGCTTAGCGCCATCGTACAAAATTGGCAAATTTCCACGGAACCATGAATTAATTCCATTTCCATCCACATCTACTCCTGCTGCTTTCCCTATTTTAACTGCCCATGACGCACATGTATGATGGTCCGAAAACCAGCCATATCGCGGCGGGTTATGCATATCTTGTACTATTATCTTCATCGCATTCTTATAGCCGCTTATTGTGATCGGATATTCTTTTTTATACAATCCTCGGTCGGCGTCATGTTCATCATCGGCTGAGTATACTTTTCCCTTTGTTCCATTCCACAGCAACCACAATTCCTCCTTGGCTCCACTGGGCAGAGTCTCTGGAGAGAACCCTATCAATTCTGTTTGGATTCCACTCGAGTTAATGAACCCCACCGATATATGTCCTACCACGTCTGTGCGACCTGAACTCCATATATACACCACCAGCTTATAATAAGAAGATTTGTCTTGTTTGCCTTGTTCGCAACGTATTTCTCTTGTATTTTCAACAGCCTTAATAGCTTGAGTTAATGCCATAATAAATTTTCCTGTTTAGCGTTCTAAGTTTATTTGTGGATCATACTCAGTTTTCTTGTTTCTTTTAGCGAATGTCCGCTCACTATGGATCGGAAGTTAATAGGGTTTGAGGCACTATTCAGCCAGCAAGTTGAGCAAATAGGGCTAAATCACCAAACCGGAACCCCTGAAACCTTCATTCCACCGTTACGCCCAGAACGGGAGATTGCGTTATATATGAAAGAGGATTCATACCGAAGTATTCTTGAAATTTTGGTTTCGTCGAGTCGTGCAAATCTCCTCCATAGTAAATTTGCTCATTTCTCTTGAAAACAAACAATCTTTCACTGTTAGCCCAGTCACCTCCACCTACTACATAAGTAAATAAGCGATCGCCGATTTCATAACTCCAGTCTCTCGTTAAAACCTCGTTACTATTTGTCAATCTTATCTTTTCTAGTTTTTTTCGAGAATAACCGCTCATGGGGGAGCAAAAACCATTACTTTATATTCATCTCAAACACTTACCTGCACAGCTTCTAGCGATTTTTAATTCATCGAACTTACGTTAGTTAATTGCGTCTGACTACTTAAATCCCTTTCCCTGAAATATAGTGCCCGCATTGTTCACCACCCACGGCGA
>NZ_CAXTNE010000149.1:8292-9885 GCF_964245445.1 uncultured Nostoc sp. | reverse complement strand
CCAAACCGAGCCGTCGCTTCCCACGCCAATATCAGTGGCGAAACCTGGTAATTGCTGCCACGTAGGACCACCACTCGCAGGGACGATAGCTGTTATGCGGTTTCCATCACGCTCGAAGTAACCATCATAAGCCCAATTAATATAACCGCCATCACCTAAGTTTTCTAACCAAAAGGGATCACCAATTTTTGAGAAGTAGATTTCATAGCCAATACTCTTAATATCTGCAAGAAAATACAACTCTTCATGCTGATGTATAAAAATACCATTTCGATTATGTTTTGTGTGAATAATTACTACATTGTAATCAGGATACCTCTTTCTAGCTTCGGCTACAAAACTTTGAGTAAAATGAGTTCGCTTACTATCTAGATCGAAAATGTCTGCAAGGAGTTCAACAGTTTCAGTCACGAAATCTTCTATGATTTCAGCAGTGAAAGGAAGAAACGCCATAGTTAAACCTCATTGTTTTCCTAATTTAAACTTTGGTAGTGCTAAACAAGTAATGATGCGTTGTAGTAATGGATGAAATACCAAATGGCACCAATGTGATTCTCCAAAAATTTGGAAAAGGACAAGGTTTTTCGGACTAGGCGAGACACCCGTTGCCTTAAGGTATTATTGAATCGTTCAATGTAGCTGGTAAAACCAGTTTCTTTACCAACAGCTCGATGCCGTTTGCTGGGTAGAACTGCTTCATATGCTGCCCAAAAATCCGTATATGCAACCGTGCATTGGCGATATACCGGAGGCAAGGATTCCCACAAGAAAGTGTGCTGCGGCTTCAGAGCGTGCGCCAATGTAAACGCCAACAATAGAAGCGAGTACCTGCATCTTGTGCCAACCAGATCCACTGCTTGTTCTCTTTATTGTCTACGAAAGAGCATAATTCATCACATTGGATCGTGAGCCTCCCTTTTTTTTGGGCGTCACCTGTACGCTTCGAGGCACCTGCGCATATTTCTCATTGACGTAGGTCTGTAACCATTGTTCAGAAACCTGTGCCGCACGAGCAATTTCAGCAAGCAAAATACGTTCTAACAACAATCGATCAATGAGTTCTGGCGTTGCTTGATCAATCACTTTTTTTCTTGAATGTTCAACGAACTGCCGTCCACGGTCATGACATTTGAACCGCTGTTTACCGTTGTGGATACGACCATTCTTGACAGTTTGAGAAGACATGCTTGCTTGGGCAGGCATGAGAGGAAACCATCACCAAAAAGTTCTACTTCTCCATCATTACATCTTGGGCGCTACCCCGCCGACCTGTACTAGCTCTTTCGTCCCTCCATCAGTGTTGATTTAGAATGGGTAGTTTATTTCCGCCTTTGGCATTGTCAACTTAATGATCCGATACTGAGGAAAATCAGGTGGCGGGGGGAGAGTTGGCGAACCTAAATCCGGGGAGGGAGTTGGCGAACCTAAAACAGAAGTTACAGGTCCTAAATCTTCTGATGGCCATCGCTGTTGTGCGTCAGTCATTACTTGTATAGTTTCCTGTATTTGCTGTATAACATCTTCGGCTTGACGTTCACACTCTTGACTGTCAGGATCAGGATTTGGACCTGAACCTGGACCCGGACCCGAACC
>NZ_CAXTNE010000149.1:0-8192 GCF_964245445.1 uncultured Nostoc sp. | reverse complement strand
TGGACCTGAACCTGGACCCGGACCCGAACCCGGATCGATAACTAAGCCCGGATATTGCCTCACATAGCGTTCCAGCAAAACATGTGTCTGGAACACAGCAATCAATAAATAGAACGGCACAAATAGCCAACCATCCTCTTCCTGAATTTTAGGCTTTACTTGGTTGACCAACTGTTCAACTTTACTGTTGATATCTGTTATGAGACTGTGTGTTTCTGGACTACCTACCTTATACCTTTTTGCTTCTTCCTCTATCTCTACCCATCTTGCCGCAAAGTTGTTCGCATCCCCACTCTTTGTTTCTTTACCATTCGCTTTTCCATCTGTATTAAAATAGTTTACAATCACTGCTTCTAGACTGGGTTCAACAAGCAAACCTAATCGGGATGTTCGTTGCTCCTGGCATTTTGCTATTTCAGCAGTAAACTCATTTGTGTAATTTCTGAATCGTAGAATGTACGGTGTAAGTTTATCACTTGGTAAAGGTGGCTTCCCACTTGAAGAGGGCAATGCTGGTCTAGTTTCTGGGTTGCCTGAGTTTTCGTAAAGAACTTTAATAATACTCTTCCCTTCTTCCCAAATATCATTGGAAAGTTCCCAAATAATCACACCCTGCGTTCCAACACTCTTTAAGAAATTCAATTTAGTCAGAGCCATTTCGGGCGTTTCAAAGTAGATATTGTGAGTGTAAGGGTAAGTTCCTGCCGCAGAGACGAACGGCGGTCTTGGGGTATTTCCTGGTACTTTAATATTGCCATTTGCTGCCGTATGAGCATCCGGAAATTGAGTTACTATATCTTTATACTTAATAAATTTGTATCCTGGAGGTATCTGACCACTTAGGTCATCTGGATCTTTACCATAGGCAAAGTCATATCCATAGACCGGAACTCCCGCAACTATCTTATTTCTGGGTATGTTTTGTCCAGAACCTTGCCAGTTAACAAATAATGGATTTGTCCAGTACCAAAGTGTGTCTTCTACCGAAAGAATAGGATTATTTAAAATGCCGCCACCCGGCCACTCTCCTTGTTGCTCTTTAGTATAAGATTCTTGATAAAACTCTTGATTACGAATTTTTGCGGAATCTTGATTGCGTATTTTAAAAAGAGTTGAATGTGGTCCAACTGGAGACACATTCCATGACCCAGTTAGATCGTAGGTCATAATAGCAAGCCAATCCACATGATCAGCTATTTTAGAATCATAGTTATTTCCATACCATGAAGTTCCAAATAAAGTTGCTGAAACAAGTTTGTCAGGCATTGCTTGCTTTAATTTTTGTGCAAATAAAGTCAAAGCATATCCGGCAGGATGTGGTCCTTCACTTTTGGATCTACCCCCTTGGTCTTTACTAGCATCATTATTTTTATCCCACCAACACTCTAAATCTAGGTCTACACCATCTAGATCGTTTGACTTAACAAAGTTTAGTACATTTTGTACAGCTTGATCGAGTAATGGGTTTGCAGAGTTATTCCCTACAGATGTCATAAGATTGAGGAATCCATAATCAGTTGCACCTCCCAGTGCAATTAAAATTCTGGTACCTTTTCGATGTCCAGTGTTAACAACATCTGGCAGAATTGCATTAACATTATCGACTGAGATAGGGTCAAACTCACCAAGATTTGTTTCACTAAACATTAGAAAGGAGATGATACCGTGAGTAATGTATTGATACATCTCTTCGTTGGCATAGTTAAACCCTTCTTTTTTTCGCCAAGTGGGAATATATGCTATAATTTTGGCTTGCTGGGTTGGAGTGTGAGGTGTTAGATCGTACAACTCATCATAGAATCGCCAACCATTATGATCTGTATCTCCTACACCTGGTTCTGAAGCCCAGAAATTCGCATAAAAAATATTTCCCTTATATTTTACCGTCGCTCCTGTTTTATATCCCTCGCTTTTTGATACCCAGTCAGGTACGTTTGGATAATCCCCAGAGACGCTCATTTTTCAAATCCTTTAACTAAACAAAAATTAATCTGATGATTGGTATTGGTTTAAGTTGCTAATCTTAAATCTCCTCAATAGCTGCAATTAAAGCCAGCTACTCTTGCAGCGATTCAGGCTTATGGAATTAGAAGTTTTTGCCCATCATTGAAAAAATATTGTATTTCGACGCTTTCGCAGTGTTTCTAAGAGGATGTTTGAAAATTCCTCAAGCGTGTGTTTCACTACCCTGGCCACCGAGAAACTGCTACGAGAAAATCAGAGTTTTGGGATTTGAGATCGCGCCCCTGAGTCGCACTTGAGCCTCAAGCCAACTCTTTTAAAACAACCTCTCAGAGCCTCACTGTCAATGGGAATTACTTATGATCCAACTGCAACTATCGATTGTGCCCATTTATAAAAGCAACGCTCAAAAACTTTTTTTACTCTCTCGCGAACTTTTCAAACAACCTCTAAAATTGTTAGGCTTGGTCAATATAGAAATTATCATTGTCTAATTCATCTATCGCCTCATCTCGTTGCTTTCTAGCCTGATTGGCTATTTCATGAATATGGATAGCACGAGCAACGTCTTCACAGCAACGTTGAGTATCTTCATAACCTTGTTGAATCCAAGATTGAATATTATTGGCATCAAAGCCTATTAAATCTTTTGCTAAACCTTGACGTTGTATAACCCTTCCTGGACGAATTTCTATAGGAGTGATGCTTGGAAAAGCATTACGATCCCATAAACTGCCATCACTTAGATGATTGACAATAATATGGGTACAATTTTCTAATTCAAGCAATGGAGTAATGGGAGTATTACCCTGGACATTTTTTATACCTCCTTGAGCACCATCCGAATAGAAAAAGTTAGTTTCGTTAACCTCAATCTGTTCAGCTTTAAATAACAGAGGAATAGCAGCTGAAGCAAGAATGGCTACGCGCTGTTGAGTTCGTTTCAGAGATTGAATATGTAAAAATTCAGAATGTTGAGTATTAATTAAGTTTACTGAAGCGAGAATGGCAGAAAATAAGTCATTCAAGCTACCTTGACTTCGATATACGGAAACATATAAAGGTAAACCTTTTTGAAGTTTTTCTAAGTCTAAATACCTATCTAACAACCTATGGATAGGACTTTTGTCCCCAAAACCTACGTTTTCTGACAATAGAGTCTGAAGATTGCCTACAGTTGATAATGCATCACTTGTTCCAGCTATTAGTGGAGCAACTTGACCAAGCAATATCTTGCCAATGTACTTAATTGTTTCTGTACTGTTAATCTTAATAGGACTATTAGCAGCAAGTGAGTTCCAAATTTCTTGTAAACTTTCTGACGCTATCTTGAGATTGGGTGCTGCTGCTACAACTGCACCATTCAAAGCACCAATACTAGCACCAGCGACGGCATCAATTGGAATGTTCATGTCAGCTAGGTATTTAATCACGCCTACATGATATGCACCTCTAGCACCACCGCCAGTTAAAACCAAGCCTACTCGATAAGGTTTAGTAGTCATTAGACCTCTTGAAAAAAAATTTATGATAGAATCACTTGTCTGTGAAATTTTTAGAGAAGTTGGAAAGCTTGTTTATGCGGCTTTGTGGACTTCATAGTTATAAAGCCCAATAATCGTCTACTTTACAGCTAAGTAAGTTGGCACGATAAAACCAATCTATGTTTATTTTTGTAAAAGCTATGGAATAACCTGTTTTTAAGATATTCTGGGGCTTTACATTTCTTTATATAGGTTGATTTTTAACGCGGACTGACTTAGCAGCATCTTGCAATACCTTGACCATTTCATCAAAAGTATGTTATTGCACTCCAAACAGATGCTTGAACTCTCGATTCGATAGCCGTTTTGTTTGTTCGTATCGCATAAGTATATTGAATCAAGGTAGAAAGACTTATTTTATACCATCAACTAATTATGTAAAAGGTTTATTATTGAACTGAATTCGTTTTTTGTTTTCATACATTAAATGATTAATTACGTGTTCTCCTGAAAAAACGCGAGGAAAATCATGAGGAAGTCCAGATTTAAGTAAGGCAGCATTTCTAATCGCCCAAGTAACAGGAGCGGTTTGTAAATCTGCCCAATTGCTCAAATATATCAGTACTTCACGCAATTCTTTAGGTAATTCTTGAATGGGAGATAACCATTCTTCTGGAAGCATTAACTGAGAAACATCACCTCCTAAATCTTGTTTAATCTGAGTCCAGCCTTTATTACGTAACTGCTCCATCAGTTCGTGTACTTCGCTTATTCCAAATTGGCTACGGCAGTAGGTTCCAAAGTAACCCCAGTAAAGTTCATCTATCACTATATAGAATCGTGCTAGAGGCGGATAGTTATTTAAGCGTTCTGCCTGCCATTTATCAAACACTTGTTCTAAATGAGTACTAGCTAATCTTCCAGCATTGACCTGTCTAATTTTAGATTCTAATTCAATCCAATGTTCCTGAACCTGAATCTGCAATCGATCAACGTGGTGAGCAATCACTTGCACATCTTTTGCTAGCTCGTTGTGTCGCTCTTGTAAGCGCATCACACCTGTACGGGTTTCTTTTAACTTACCTGCCAAGCGAGTAACAGCAATGTCACTTTCACCTTGATGGAGTTGAATATCCTGTAGCCAGACAGAAACTGTTTTCAGGCTATTAGTTATATTACCATCAATGATTTGTTCACGTTGTGCTGTCCTACCAGTGATGGAATCCCAGATTCTTGTTAAGAACTCATTGTTGGTTTGGTCATGGAACCGCAAATGATCATTAAGAACCTCAAGACCATTGACATAATCGACTATTGCTTTTTCTGTTAACTGAGGATGTAGCCTTCGCAGTTCATCTAGTGTCACTTGAATTTATTCCGCTAACTGGATAAGTTCTTTCAGATCATCTCAAATTATGCTTAGAGATGATTTATAAAGTAAACTTTAAATTTTAGGATGCGTTCAATGCATAATGCATTATCAAATGTAGTGCGTTACGGTTAGTTATCGCTCTCTTTAACTCTCGAATTCTTACATAGCCGTAACACACATTATTTACATATTTACTTATAAATGAGTTTTAAAGACTCCAAATTTTGTTTATGTAACTCTATATCTTCTTTCAAATTAAAAATTCGTTGCGATAAATTTGTTTGAGCTTGCTGATCCAAGTTCTGATTTTCAATACTATCACTCAGGTCTCCTCTAATTATTTCGAGATAATCTTTTAAAGCACCAAAATATTTGTCTGAAAGAGGCTTTAGAGTCTCATCAAAAAAAATACTGATTTTTATCTCTAAGTTCATCAATTCTAGTATACAAATTGTCAATTACTTTCCCTCTAATTTTGTTGATATCAACAATATAGATGTCTGTATCTTTGTACTCAATATAAGCTTCGTATCCCCACCTTTTATCAAATAAGTTACCAAAAAATCGAGCTATACCAGCCCACCAAGCTTTATTTTCTCTAAGCTCTGGTGAAGGTAGACGTTTACTAGATTTTTCCATACCTAATACAAAAAGTTCAACTAAATCAATATCATTTTGTTCTATCTCTGGTTCAGGCAGATCAAATGTCAGCGAAAACCCCTCACTTTTCAAACGTTCTTGTGCATTTTTTAGTATAACTTCTACTTTCTCTTTAAGTCTTTGAGGAATTTTTTGTTCAAGTTCTTTTGATAATTCTGTAAGGCGTGATTTTAGTTGTTTTACTCGCTCATTTACAATATCAATTACACGGTCATTTATAGTCTTCAAGAAAAACTCTGCTTCTTTTTGCGAAGAAAACTCAATTTGTGGATTTTTAGGATCAAAATCAAGAGATTTTTCCGTTTCTAAAAGTGCCTTATCATCTACTATTTTTTTCAAAATTCCCCTTATATCTCTACTTTCCAAACTTTTTTCTTTATCATGTTCCAAAATTTCCCTTACCCCTCTTTTTTCCAGTATTTGTAAGGCTTCTTTAAAATGTTCCTGTTGTTTCCGTAATTCCATTACTTCTTGCTTTTTGCCCCTTTCAAAATAATCTTCTAAGGTTATTATCAAGTCTTGCTTAACGTCCTCATATATTGTTTGAGCAGTATTCAAAAATTCATTCATCAACTCTTGTAACGCTTTATTTGCCGTAGTTTCAGCTTGTTCAACTTTTTCTATATCTTGTTTCAAGTCATCTATAGCTTGACGAATTTGGTCGATACTTTGACTCAAACCAATAAGACGTGATTCTAAAAAGTTTTGCAAGTAATTAACATATTTAATCATTCTTTCGGTCGCAGACTTCGTACTTACCAATGCTGCTGTACTTGCCGCTTTGACAACTACTTCATTGATAGGCTGTTTAAAACCACTAAGCTCCCATAACTCCTCGGCACCACTTTGAACTTCGTCTCTTTCCCGAATTTTTTTTTCCCAACGAACTCCAAAAACAGCTTTACCAAAATCTTCTACCCACTTATTTTCTTCAACTTTATAATCTGGTAAATTTCCCTTTTCCTTAATGTCGTACAAAGCACGATTAGATAGGAAGGCATAAGTTGCAGATACTGGATATACACATTCCTGTTTAACTTGCCCTTTCATAAAATTTTCCGCAGCATAGTGCTTTACTGCGTCAGCTTCCATACCGTTACGGTCTTTCTCATCAAATCTATTGACGAAGATAAACAAGCTATCTTTTATCTGCTGAATCTGATCTTCTAGTTCTTCACGCATTTGACCTTCTCCATCAGATCGCATTTGACCGTAGTGTAGAATTGCTAAAACTGCTGATGCTTTTGTTATTTGAGTGCTTAACACCTTGCGTAACTTTTTACCTATCGCAAATTCGTTAGAACCAGGTGTATCTAGTAAAGTTAAGCTCCCTTTAGTTACTTCATCTTTATTGGGTAAGTGCAAGAACTCTACTTCGATAGTTGGTAAGTCATTAATATTCTCATATCCTTTGATAAAAGGTTGAACGTTAATATTTGGGTCTATAGATAATCGTATTAACTCATTGAAAAGCTTTAAGGAATTTAAGATATTATCTTGTCCTTCATACTGTTCATGGAAATTAATAAAAATTCCATTGATAATACTTTGAATTAGTTCCTTTCCATCTTTATCTTTATATAGCTCTACTGAGTCTAACTTTTGATCATTCTTTAAATAAATTAACTTTTGTTTTATTTCTTCAACCATCTTTTCCATCACCTTATTTTTTGGAAAGGATAGAACAGGTTGTATTTGACCTACGCGATGCCGAATTAATGTTGGCGAGGAAGTCATCGCTTTGTTACTACTTGGTAATAACTCTAAACCTACAATGGCATTGATAGTAGTTGACTTACCAGCTTTCATGCTACCTACCACTGCCACAACTATTTCCAATCCATTTACTTTTTGTGCTTCATTGCTAAGAATTTCTTGCCAATGCTCGACTTTTTGACTGTCAGTTCTTTGTTGCCCATCATCATCACTTTCTTTAAATATGTCGGGAATTTGCAGTAAATCACTCAAAAAATTATTTTGTTTGGCAATTAAGCGTAAGACTTCTTCGCGAGTTGGTTCAATTAAATCAGCGTGCATCATTTTTCTTCCTTGTTTATCAAGTTCATGATTTCAACCGTGTTCTTGTCTACATTTATGACTATTATAAATATGTGCAAGATATCCTTCTTCTAAGAAACAGAAATGTTTCTTTACATCCACTGGGAATGCGATTGCTTTCCTCGGACGCTTTTGTCACGTTATAGCTGGAGAAGGTTAGTTTGCTTAGCTAACCTTCTGCATTCCTAGTAACTACTGCTAGTAATAGCTATTTTGCTGTGGTTCTAAGGAATTTGAAGTTTTTGACTAATTTGTAAATTTTCAGGTTTCACACCGCCATTTACATCAGAAATTCTGTGCCACTGATTGCCGTCACCATAATAGGCTTGTGCAATGTCAAATAATGTATCGCCATCTTTAACAGTGTGAGTGGTGGGTGGATTACCTTGTTTTTCAGCCATGTTTTTCTCCTTAATGGATCATTACTTGTATAGCGCTACTAACGCTTGTTCACCTGGAATAATTCGATTTCCTATTCAAGACTAATAAGTTGCCCTTTCAGCTTTGACCAAAGATGTTCACTAATTTTCTCTCCTTTCTATTGTTTGTTTTCTTCAAATAGCAGTGTTTTTGTCTGTTTGATAAATACAATAAAAGAAGCTATTAGATAATGCATTGGGTGCTTGTGCAAAGTTGATTGCTCAAGTAGGATGAGT
>NZ_CAXTNE010000148.1:0-19078 GCF_964245445.1 uncultured Nostoc sp. | reverse complement strand
GCTCACAACTTCCCCTTAGATTTGGCCGCTGGTGATGTTGCTCCTGTGGCAATGAACGCTCCTGCTATCAACGGTTAATCTAATCTGAGATACGCTATTTAGGCTTATCTAATCTATAAGTAAAAGACGCTCTCCCAAAAGGGGGGGCGTTTTTGCATTGGGTTAATTGGTACATTTTTTTGAGGTGCTATAGTTCAGAACTTAGGAAATAATTATCAAAAAGTAAATTTTACGGGTAATAATTGCTAGCAGCGCAGATAATTGCCTCAAAGCTCAACTATAAGGAGAAGCCAGGAAATGATTTTACACCGTGGGCGTAGGGTAGTAGCTGCTTTGTTGCTGTCAGTTTTATTACTGACAACAGCCTGTAGTCCAAAAGCACCTGGACGTTTTGACCAGGCGCAAAAAGAAAGCACTCAACAAAAAAAGGGTCTTGCGGTTGCTAAAAATGCAACTCAGGGTAGCCAGTTTAATAAACTTTTCCCTAATTCAGGCGATGGCTACCAGCGCGTCTATACCCAAGAGAAAAAAGGCTTTGCAGAAGCGAAGTTGAAAAAGGGCGGTAAAGAGATAGCATTGCTGTCTATTTCTGATACCACCAGCACGCCTAGTGCAGCAGCTAAGTTCTCGAAGAGTACCAAAAAAATTGGCGGTTATCCCGCAGTAGAAGTTGGTAAGACACAAACTGCAATTTTGGTAGGTAAATACCAAGTAAAAGCACTTTCTCGTGATTCTTCATTTACAGCTAGCGATCGCACAGATTGGCTAGAGAAGTTTAATCTTAATGGTCTGGCTAAACTGAAATGATTTGCACTACAAACATTCAGATAACAAAACCTAAATAAGGAGATTTTTGTGAGCAAATCGATTGTTGATTTAGTTGATCAATTACCAACCGGTGGCTTGACCATTTCTATGTTGAATTCCCTCGATTTTGTTGCTCCTGGCCAGTGGCACAATACCGTTGGCTTTGTCAATACCATTAAGACTGTTACTGGCGAAGACGACGAAGATTTAATTCAACAAATTGGTGAGCGAGCAATTTATTTATTTAACGATAAATCCCAAGGATACCAAACAGCCTTGTGGTTATATCAAACCGTTGATGGTACAGATAAAGCACTTGGTGCAGCAGCTTTAGCTAACAAAGTTGGTGAGAAAATTCCTTTATTGGGTTTTTTAAACTCTGTCACTCCTAAACCTGATAAAGCCCAAACCATCGATTTAACATTAAAATTAGTTGCTGAGTTAGTAGCCTTCTGTCAAATTAACGGCATTCCTGGAGATAGTATTGGGGATTTTGTCGCCTCTTTAGGTGAGTATAGTGGTGAGTCGCTTATCCGCATGGTGGCATTAGTTTGCGTTGATGGTTTGATCCCTCTGGGCCCAGACTTTATCAGCAAAGCAATATCTGGGCTTAATCAAACAAATCCACACGAGTTAGAACAAAACTCGACTTTCCAAAATATTAAAGATGTGATTCCAGGGAACAATGCTGGTAGTAAACTAAATTTTATCGGCGAAAGCTTTGACTCAGTTAAAGGTTGGATGAGTGGTATTGTCAGCGCGAATAATTTAACCCCACAAAAGGTTGTCCACAACTTGCAAAGTTTTGTCGATATTGCCGATAACAAGTTAGATTACCTTGCAGCGTTCCTGGATGTAGCAACTAATTATTATGAACACACCGGCACGCAAACTCTAGCACGTCGCTTGATTGAACGGGCGGTGGCTGAGATTTAGGTTGATTAGGAGTGGGGAGCAGGGCAAGAAGAACCAATGCCCCATGCCCAATAGCGCATACCAATTAGGGTAAACGCAAATCTGCTGCGATCGCATACAAGTAAGGTTGAAAAATAGCTAAGTTTTCCAGTTTGTCAAACTTACCTGTTTGCGAACCTGGGTCAAAGGCAGTGGTAATTACGTAAAGTTTATTGCCATCAAAGGCAACATGGCCGATATGTTGCTCTTGTACTCCACCTTTTTGCTTGAGTCCGGCGAAACCATAGCGGATTCCCTGAAGCTTACCAACGGGTACTGGTTGGGGTGGGTAGGTTAAGAAAGTAATCTCTTTTCCATATTCACCCTGACGGTCTTTGGCAAAAGCAGCGTAGTGGTCTACAACCCAAGCCTTGAGTGCTGCTAATACCTGGGTTTGGTATTTGGAACTTTGATAGTCCACTTGGGAACCAGGTGGAATCCCGGCTGCTATGAGTTTCTTTTGGAAATCCTCATTGTTTGCTAATGGGTAAATGTTAATCTCAACTGTACCCAAAAGTTCTCCTTTGGATGAGACACACAATAAAGGCGTATTTCCCTTACAAGGAGCAACTTGCCAGTTAGTTGGAGCAGCAGTATTTCCCAGTATTTTCTGCCAGATATTTCCCTCATTAGGGTTAGGAAGTTTCGCAACGGCGGGGGATTTTACTACTTTGGGTGCAGAAAATTGGGGAAGAACAAATTTTGCTCCCACTGGTATTAACACCAGCAAAATACAACCTAGTAATAAATGATAAAGTCGTAACATTTTCTTGAAAATCCAGAGCCAAGGATTGTAGACTAACGATATCTACAATACTTATGGGTATAGAGGAAGAATACATTTATATTGCTGCGAGTTCCGCAAATGGAACTCAACAAACTGTAGCGCTTCTTTATGGAATGAGGTATAAGGTACGATCGCACAGCGGTGCATTAAACACACGGCTATTTGACTTAATATCGATAAACTTCTCTAAATGAGAATATATATTGTCGGCTGTAAAAATGAAAAGGACAGAAGTTAAGTTTACCCTGCTTCTGTCCCATTTAGGATTAGTTACCGTTCACAAAGTTAAGTAAGTGGCTATGCAGGCACCATTTCCTTTTGATGTCTCATCCAATGGCGATGTTGCGCGATCGCTTGAATAAAATCACTACTCACAGATTTTAAATCAGAGGCTTGATGACTTGTCACCACACCCATTTCAGAAGAACGCACCCCATCTTGCGATAGCTTCACGCCCTCAAGATTAGCTATCGATAGTAGTTCGACGCCTTCGCTGGTAGCGGCGATCGCTTTACAGTGTTTAAATGCCTCGTTGATAAAGTGAATCGCTTCTCCCTGTTGCTTGAGCATCTTGATACTCTGCGCTCCACCAGGTACATACACCGCATCAAACATCACAGAAGCACTCGTCTCAAAGGTCATCTCAACGGGGATCTGCTGACCATCATCGCCTTTGATCTTACCGCCATGAGTTGCAACCACCTTAGTATGAGCGCCTGCGTCTTCGAGTGCTTGTTGGATTGCGATCATTTCATGAGCATTCACACCATCTGTGGCTAGAATTGCAATCCGGCGACTCTTAATCGTTTTTTCTGGCATCTTCTCTAGCATAGTTTGGATACTGAGCGCCGGAGACTTTTGCCCGTGATTTGGTTTGACTTCTGTAGGAGCAGGTAAGCCCAGTCCCTCAGCAATGCGGGTTACTAGCTGATGATCGACAGAGTTAAATAACTCCAGCATCCGCTCTTTGACTGCAAGGTTCATGACTTTGCCCAGCTCAAAATGTGCGGCTTTGACTAAGTGTTCTTTCTCAGGATCAGATAAACTGTTCCAGAATAAAGTTGCCTGACTGAAGTGGTCTTGGAAACTGGGGCTGCGTTCTCGGATTTTATGACCTTCCACCCGCTCTTGATAGCTGACAAAGCCGCCGAGATTTTCCGGAGCCGTCATTGGGCAACCATTACCGAGGGAATTGGGGTAGTAGTTCACCTTTGAAGTCGGAATATTGTGCTGCATAAAGCCGTCCCGCTGGTTATTATGGAACGGACAAACAGGGCGGTTAATTGGTAAATCGGTATAATTTGCGCTTCCCAAACGGTGTACTTGCGTATCAGCGTAGGAGAAGATCCGACCTTGCAGTAGTGGGTCATCTGAGAAGTCGATGCCCGGTACAATATTGGCAGGTTGAAAAGCAACTTGTTCGGTTTCGGCAAAGTAATTGTCTGGGTTGCGGTTAAGTACCATTTTGCCGATTGGCTTCACCGGAACCAGTTCTTCGGGAATGATCTTGGTGGAATCAAGGATATCAAAATCAAACTTAAATTCGTCCTCTTCCTCGATAATCTGTACACCAAGTTCAAATTCCGGATAATCGCCCATTTCGATCGCGTCCCCTAAATCGCGGCGATGAAAATCAGGGTCTTTTCCGCCTGCTTTCTGCGCCTCATCCCACACTATTGAATGAACGCCCAGAATCGGCTTCCAGTGAAATTTCACAAACCTTGCTTTGCCTTGTTCATTGACAAAGCGGAAAGTGTGAATACCAAACCCTTGCATCATGCGGTAGCTTCTGGGAAGGGTGCGATCGGACAGTATCCACATAATCATGTGCATCGATTCCGGCATTAGCGAGATGAAGTCCCAGAAGTTATCATGAGCGGTTCCCGCTTGGGGTATCTCGTTGTGCGGTTCGGGTTTCAGAGCATGAACCAAGTCCGGAAACTTGATGGCATCTTGGATAAAAAACACCGGAATATTGTTGCCGACTATATCGTAGTTGCCATCTTCAGTGTAGAACCTGACAGCAAATCCGCGCACATCGCGGGCGGTATCAGCTGAACCCCGGAACCCGACAACCGTCGAAAATCGAACGAAGATCGGAGTTTTAACAGAAGGATCTTGGAGAAATTTTGCCTTTGTATACTCTGCCAGGGATTCATAAGGCTGGAAGTACCCATGAACACCTGCTCCTCGCGCATGAACCACCCGCTCTGGAATGCGTTCTCGGTCAAAGTGTGCCAGCTTCTCGCGGAAGTGAAAGTCTTCTATCAATGTGGGGCCACGCTCACCAGCTTTGAGCGAATCATTTGTGTTGTTAACCCGAAGTCCCTGATTGGTAGTCAGATATTCCCCAGCTTCTTGACGAGAGGAGTCTAGAGCCTTCTGCTTGCTTTGCTCATTGATCGGATTGTGTTCACTCATAATTAGATACTTCAGGTGTTATTCAACAGTTCAATTAATTAGCGTGGCGTGTCAATTTGGTTTAATCCTTGCCACCGCGATCGCAATAGCTACTTGCGCTGTCTGATTTACTAGCCTTTATTTAGTATTACTCATAAATCCAGAGCGCAGTCCGGCTGCTGCTTCCTTAACCGCCTGCTTCCCTTTATCTACCACTGCTCCGGTGCCAAAGAATTCATGAGTCACGCCTTTATAATTGATTGCCTTTACAGAGGAACCCGCCTCACGCAAACGCTTGGCGTAGGCTTCTCCTTCACTACGTAGTGGGTCAATTTCTGCCGTAATTACGGTTGCAGGTGGAAGACCGCGTAGGTTTTCGGCTCGCAGTGGTGAAGCATAGGGATTACTCCCGTCAGACTGACTATTTAGATATTGGCTCCAGAACCAAATCATCATCGCTTTATTAAGCGGCTTGGCGTTGGCATTCTCCTGGTAGGAGGGTGTGTCAAAGGCGTAATTGGTAACTGGGTAGATTAGCATCTGATGCACAGGTATCTTGCCGCCTCTGTCACGCGCCATTAAGCAGGTGACAGCTGCCAAATTACCACCTGCGCTTTCGCCGCCAACTGCAACCCGCTTGGGGTCGCCGTTAATTCGGGCAGCATTCGCCATAACCCATTGAGTTGCAGCATAAGCATCTTCCGCCGCTGCGGGAAACTTATGTTCTGGGGCTTGGCGATAGGCGACAGATACAACCATACAGTTAGCTGCATTAGTCAAAGCGCGGCACGATGAGTCGTAGGTATCTAAATTGGCGATTACCCAGCCACCACCGTGGAAGTAGACCAGCACAGGGAAGGGCCCCTTTCCCTTTGGCAGATAAATACGCGCTAGAAGATCGCCCCCCGGCCCTGGTATAAGTTGATGGTTGACATCCCCGACCATTTCAACCGCAGGCTTGCGACGTTTGGCAAGCACGCCCATAACTGCATCTGCCACAGTTGGGTTGTTGCGAGCATTCATCGGCGACAACTTTTCAATGGGCGGTGCGTTAAAAGAGGTAAGTTCATCTAACACGGCTTTCATCTGAGCATCAGGTGTGGATACAGCCTCTGCTGACTTTGCCAGAAGTGGGCTACCTAAAGCGATCGCCACCACCCCTGACCCTGCTAGCGTGGCAAACTCTCTTCTTGATATTTTCTGATTCACAAACTCCTCCAAAAAACACCACAGCAGAAGTACAACCTAAGTTTGGCTAGTTTTTCCATCCAATTCCACACGTTGGCGTAGCCCGTCGTAGACATCGCTGCCGACATTATCTGAAGCACTGCATTATTAGCCTGTTATAAGTGGCTCAGATCGCAGTAAGCTTACTTCTGAATGGCATTGAAGAGACTTACTTAACCTTTTAAAGTATCTCATCAGTATTAATCTTAAAAAGCTAGAAACAATATTGCCTCTAGCATTGGTCAGTAATACCTAAGTTATTCAACCGGAATAAACTACTGCTAAATGCAGATGTGATTATGAATACAAAAGAGTTAAGCAAAGCGTTGGCATTGAAGCAACGTGGTATTTGCTCTGTTTTAGCTGCTTGGCTATTAATTTAACTCAAGATTAGAAATCTACCTCTGTAACTCTTAATACTAATTATCCGAAAATATACACTTAATATTTATTAAACGAACCGCAAAGTACGCAAAGTCAACAGATCAGTCAAGGAATTAATTATTAAGTGCAAGTTTACAAAGAATTGGTAGGCGTTGCTGAATGGAGGTATGGCAACAATGAAGAGATGCTGGCTGGATGTCAAATCGAAGGACAAATTTGCTTAGACTTGTTGACTGAAGCGAGAACGTTGATTACGACGTTGCTTGTACCTAGCAATTGCTTTACGCTTCTCTTTTTCTATCGGCGTCTCGAAGCGAAGCTTTTTTCTCATATCTTGGAAAATTCCTGCTTTAGAAACTTCCCGCTTAAATCTTCTTAAGGCTAATTCAATACCTTCATTCTCCCCTAAAACTACTTGTGTCATTCTCATTCCTCCTTAATGTGGATGAATGGTTCAAGAATATATACAAAATAAAATATTCCAGCAGAGTGAAGCCTTTAGCTTTATCTGCTGGAGATTCTAAATGTGAAGTTTTTAGGAATCGACTTAGTAGCGATTATTGTTGCGGCGGGGATTAGCGCCACCCCAGCTACCACGAGAGGAGTTACTTCTTTCCTCACGAGGTTTAGCTTTGTTCACTTTCAAATCACGTCCCATCCACTCAGCACCATCAAGTGCATCAATGGCAGCTTGTTCTTGCGTGTCTGATTCCATTTCCACAAAAGCAAACCCACGCGGCCGGCCTGTTTCCCGATCTGTGGGTAGTTGAACACGATTTACTGTTCCGTATTCTGTAAAAGCCTGCTTTAGGTCCTCTTCTGTAACCTGATAGGACAGGTTCCCGACGTAAATTGACATAGAAATCTCCGAATTCAGGGAGTGTAGATAGTTAAATTCGGAGAGACACTTTTTAGAAATCAAAACGAGTTACTCAACCGAAAATAATCTTTATATCCATGAGTCTAACACAGGCTTCAGCCTTTGAATATCGTCTTATTGTGAATTTTATTCACAAATCAAACCTTAAGTGCAGGTCTGTAGACTTCTCCATTGACTGGCCTTTGTTACTTGTATTATACAAGTTACACTTTTAACATGAAACCGCAATCAACTAGCGATCGCGCTGCTATTTAGTGTTTTGAAAATTATGCTGTGGACTAAGGGGTAAAGATTATTATCGTTAGTCAGGCTAATCATAACATGGCTAACTCTGTTAAAAGCAAATTAAAAAATATTCATCCTCAAATGCCCTATTTAGCTATGCTCAAACTGAGCTAAAATCCTTTCTGCTTCTTTACATAGTACCTCGTGATATTCGCCGTTACTAGCCAGCAAACCTCCCCATTGATTGATATCACCAGTGTTGTACTGCAATGGAGTGCCATCAAAGTGGGTAAATTTACCACCGGCCTCTGTTAAAATCAATTCTGGTGCTGCCATATCCCAATCTTTGGGTGCAGACTTGCCGGAAATGGAAATGTAAATATCTGCCTGTTGCTCGACTATGGTGGCGATTTTGCAACCTACACTGCCCACAGATTTCTGATTTTGACAGGGTAAGTTTTGTAGTAAGTGATCTAAGCGTTGGTTGCGGTGAGAGCGACTAACGACTAAAGTTAAATCCTCAATTTGTTTGTCTGACGACACTTGTAAAGGAACAGAACCATCACGAGTTTCTACAAATGTACCCCCGCCTTTGATAGCGCAATATAACTTTTTAGCCTCTGGGATTGCCACCACTGCCAAAACTGGGCGTGTTTCCTTGACCAAAGCAATATGAACTGCATAGTCTCCAGTTTTTTCGATAAAGTCTCGTGTGCCATCCAAAGGGTCAATTATCCATACCCAAGGTGGGGATGGCTGTGCTACACCACTTGGAGATTGATAGGTTTCTTCACTAATATAAGCAAAATCTTCATTACCCAAAGTTGCTTGTAGTCTCTGCAAAATGTATTGACTCACAGCTACATCGGCAACGGTAACAGGTTCATTTTGTTTATATTGTACATCTAAATTAGGATCTTTTGTAGTCCCATGATAATATGATCGCAGTATATCTGCTGCACCCCAACCTACCTCACGAGCGATCACTAATATTTCTTTTAAGTCTTTCATTAAATTTGGCCTTATTAACTTGACTACTCAGCACTTTAAATCCATCCAGCGCCGAGTGCCAAAAAATTTACAGGAATCAGCAGCAATATTAGCTGCCAGTGCCAGTGCATCAGTAAAGCTTTCCTTTAAAATGTAATTACAAAAAGCACCGTGGAAAATATCTCCAGCCCCTAATGTATCAATTGCTTGAATTGGTGGCACATCTACGATACCAGTTTTGGTGCAACTCAAGTATTCAATTGGTTTTTGTCCGTGGGTAATGGCGATGTGAGGAATGTCAAATCCTCCCAGATAGGTAAAAACGTCTTCTCCAGTCTGGCAGTTAGGGGGATAAAAATTAGCCGAACAGATGGCGTAATTTACAAAAGGCAAAACTTCTTCAAATCCAGGCTTCCAACTCCCACCATCAATTACTACTGGAATATTCTTGACTTTAGCCATTTGGGCTATGGCATAACTAACCGCCATTTGATGTCCATCAATCAGTACTATATCGACATTTTGCAAAATATCTTGCGGGATAGATGCGCTGTTGGCTTGAGTTTTGACAGCATTGATGGAAACTACAGCTGGTTCACCCGTAGCTTGGGTGACAATGATTGAGGAGACAGGCGGTGCTAAATCAGTGGTAGGCTCAAGGTCTGCGATCGCAACTTTGTAATTTGCCAAATCACCCCGAATTAGCTGCGTCATGGGGTGAGAACCCACTACACCCAAGACTGTAGCCTGATTTCCTAAATGGCTGAAAGTCACAGCCGCGTTTGTAGCTGGCCCCCCTGCTGCCACAGTATAGTCAGTAGCGACAATCTTCTGATTATTCTTAGGGGCAGAGTTAGCAAGGTAAATCAAATCTAAGGTTACTAAACCTACAAATAACCCACGATCCGATTTTAGATTTTGGACTTCGGCTACGCTCAGTCGAGCGATTTTGGATTTTAGATTATCCATTTGTCATATATTTTCGTATAAGTAGATAAATTATTTGTCATAACTCCTAACTCTGCCAATTCTATATTTTGAATTTTGGATTTTAAATTGAAATAAAAATCTAAAATCTAAAATCCAAAATTGATTAACTCCTAACTCTTACTCATGCAAACCGATCCAAAACCAGGAACACTTTACGTTGTCGGCACACCAATTGGCAATCTAGAAGATATAACCTTTCGGGCGGTGCGAATTTTACAGACTGTAGATATCATTGCTGCGGAAGATACCCGTCACACAGGGAAACTATTACAACATTTTCAAGTTAAGACTCCCCAGGTGAGTTACCACGAACATAATCGTACCAGCCGCATCCCAGAATTATTAGAGCATTTAGTTAACAATAAAGCGATCGCTCTGGTGAGTGATGCTGGAATGCCAGGAATTTCCGATCCTGGATATGAACTGGTGAAAGCCTGCATTGAGGCGGGAATTGCAGTAGTTGCCATTCCTGGCGCTAGTGCAGCAATTACGGCATTGAGTGCATCTGGATTACCAACGGATCGGTTTGTCTTTGAAGGCTTTCTTCCGGCGAAAACTCAACAGAGACAAGAACATTTAGAATCTCTGCAATTAGAATCTCGCACATTGATTTTCTACGAATCGCCGCATCGTTTGCGAGATACTTTACAAGACTTAGGAGAGGTTTGGGGAAGTGATCGCCAAATTGTGCTGGGGCGCGAGTTAACTAAATTGTATGAAGAATTTTGGCGGGGGACAATTGCCGAGGCGATCGCTCACTACAGCCAACGAGAACCCCAAGGTGAATATACATTAGTAGTGGCAGGAATTCCACCTAGTCAGCCCCAACTCACAGAAGAGGAACTGAAAGCCGAATTGAAAGAGTTAATTAGTCAGGGGATATCGCGATCGCAAGCTAGCCGTCAGTTAGCAAAATTTACCTCCCTTCCCCGTCGCCAACTTTATCAACTAGCTCTTTCTATAGTCCTCACTCCTGAGTTGTGAGCAACTAGTACCGCAAGGCGGAAATTAACCCCTACCGGGAAGTCAAAAGTCAAAAGTTACGCATAATAATTGTATTCCGAGCTTCTTGCACCATTTGAAATGGTATATTTATTTACGCCGTGATGTACTAGTACCACTTTTGTAGAATCACAATATTTGCAAAAGTGATGTTCCCGACTCTAAGTTATGCACAACCAACCGTAACTTAGAGTCAAATACTAACTTTATATATTCTTTATATACTCATCCTTAAAGACAACCTGGTGAATATTCAAATGATATCTAAAGATTTTTGATATTAGTTCTCTAGATAGATCAAGAATTTGGCAGGAAAAATTTAATATGAAATAGTCAAAAGCAAACAAATAAGATTCTCAAGGAAGGAGAAATTCAATGGGTAACATTATTGCTTGGTTGGTTTTGGGTTTAATTGCAGGTGCGTTAGCTAAGTTATTTTATCCAGGAACCCAAGGTGGCGGTATTGTCTCCACCATTGTATTAGGAATACTTGGAGCAGTAGTTGGGGGTTATTTGGGTCAAACCTTACTGGGAAGTGGTTCGGCAGCCGCCGCATCTGCTGGAGCGTTCTCCCTTGGAAGCATTTTATTTGCTGTTCTTGGTGCTATGCTACTAATTTTCCTTTGGGGTTTACTGACTCGCCGAGCTGTGTAATTACCTGATATCAGCTAACTCTCTTGGGAATTGCTTAAAGCTGCAATAAACCGATAAAATGACATTAGAAAAAGAGCGAACAACTATAGGAGTTTTCGCTATATGTTCCGATATACAATTGGTAGTTCAGGAACTAAAAGCTTCTAATTTTCCCATGCACAAAGTTTCTATAATTGCACGGAATATAGAAGAAAGCGATATTGCTAGTGTTGAAGATAAAGTTCGCACTAGCAATAATATATCCTCAGAAGGTACTGAAGCTTTTACAAGTGGTACTTTAGGTGATGTTACTGCCTTACTAGTGGGTTTAGTCCTCTGGATAATTCCTGGTATAGGACGAGTCATTCTAGCCGGAGCAGAAGCAACTGCGATCGCTGCCACTTTAACGGGTGATTCGATCAATGCAAGCGCAGGTGATTTGCATGGTGTACTGCTAGGTTTAGGAATTCCTAAAGAGCAAGGACAGGGTTACAGCGATCTAGTTTGCAAAGGTTACTATTTGGTGATAGTAAACGGCATAGATATAGAGATTCGTCTTGCCAAAAGGATTTTTAATCGCCGTGATATTCAACAGTGGAGCATTTATGATCCATACTTGACCCCAAATAGCCGCTATAAAAATGCAGTTGGTGTTTTTTCTACACGACAAGACACAGAAAAAGCACTCACTGAACTAAAAATCGCTGGCTTTCCTATGGCTCAAGTCTCGGTACTCGCTAAGGATACAAATACACTAAATGGTATTACTGAGGTAGATATTAGCAGTTCCAAAAACAACTATACTACTTTAGGAATTCCTGAGGATCTAGCTAGATATTATGAACATCAAGTGACCATTGGCAATTACTTATTAATGCTAAATAGTACTGACATCTACATGGCAGGTGCAAGAGCTATTTTAGAAAATCATAACATTGAAAAGTTTTGCATCTATAGCCCATCTGTAGTTAATGTGAATAGAAGCGATCGCCAGGTTCTTAGGCAATAAACTTGGGTTAATACTTGATTCTCTTTAAAAAGGCTCCCCGATGAGCGTTACTTAAACGTCAAAGTTAATTTAAAGAGATTTGACACCATGTTGGGATTGTACATATTCTCGATAATTTTTAGGAAAATATATTATATTATTTTTCCTAAAAATGACATAATCATCTAAATATAATAAGTTCCCTTCTACAAACTTGAGTTTACACCAAAATAAATACTGTTTTAAATAACTAACAATTAAGTAGGTAAGCGTAATTAAACATAAGATAAAACCTCACCATCAATTCCTCTCCTTACTAAGGAGAGGAAATCTGGAGGTAGGGTGAATTTTATATTTCATTTAACTATTATAAATCAATACATTTCAGTTAAGCCCCAAATTCAATGCAAGAGACGTTGCAATTGTTAGTCTCTACATACCTAAAATCAATACCAAAAATCATTAACCCAAGCGTATTGCATTATAAATGCCATACCCCACTGTTTTATGCCTAACTGTAAGCTAAAACATAATCCGAATAGTGCCAAAAATATAAATTATTGGAATATCTGCCTGGAATAATGTTGAAAAGTTTGAAGATTGGAACAAAAATTGGAATTAGTTTTGCCCTGAGTTTGGCAACTCTGACCACTATTGGTCTAATCTCTTACCAAAGCACCAATGAGCTAATTGAAACTTCGCGCCAAGAAAGCCATACCTACCAGGTGTTAAGTCAGCTTGAAGACCTCAACTTGCAAGTGACAAATGCTGAAACTGGCCAGCGTGGTTACATTCTTACTGGAGAACAACGTTATTTAGAACCTTATAACGATGCCATTCAAGTACTGAATCAAAAAGTTAATGAACTTCAGAGGTTAACAGCAGATAACCCCAAGCAACAGAGTCGGCTTGATATTTTACAGTCACTAATCGATCAAAAGCTGGCTGAACTCAAAGAAACCATTGACTTGCGTCAGAACCAAAGTTTTGATGCTGCCCAGAAGGTTGTTCTGACAGACCGAGGCAAGCAGCTGATGGCTGAGATCCGCAAAGTTATCCAGGCGATGAAGAATGAGGAGAATGCACTGCTGAAACAACGCTCTCAAAAAGCGCAAGTAGCTGCTCAAAAAACGATCGCCAGCATTGTATATAGTATTCCTTTATTTTCTTTAATCTTAGCTTTGATCGGATACGTCTTGACCAGACATATTTCCGTTCCTCTAAGGCAAGTTTCTGATTTGGCAGAAAAAATGGCGGATGGGGATTTATTGATGAGTTTACCAGATAGCGATCGCCAGGATGAAATTGGTGTGTTGACACGCACCTTCAACCAGATGATCGTTAATCTGCGAAACACAAATCAAAAAAATGACGAGCAAAATTGGCTAAAGTCTAACTTAGCTGAATTTACCCAGATGCTCCAAGGGCATCGAAATCTAGAAACTGCGTCTCGTTTAATTTTGTCAAATTTAGCACCACTGGTTGGGGCATCGCAGGGCGTTTTTTATTTCATGGACTTAATAGACAACGAGCCTGTATTGAAACTATTGAGTAGTTATGCTTACAAAGAGCGAAAAAATCTGGCAAATCAGTTTCGTTTGGGTGAGGGATTAGTGGGACAATGCGCTTTAGAAAAACAACGAATCCTGCTAACAGAAGTTCCTAATGACTATATCCGTATCAGTTCCGGTTTGGGAGAATCTCCACCGCTAACTATTATTGTTTTGCCTATACTGTTTGAGACGCAGGTGAGTGCTGTAATTGAACTGGCATCATTTGGGCCTTTCAGCCATCTGCACCTGACATTTTTAGAGCAATTGAGTGAAATTCTGGGTGTATTTTTAAATAACATCGCCTCACAATTGCAAACTCAGCGACTACTTGAAGAGTCTGTTGCTTTAACAGAAGAACTGCAAAACCAGCAAGAAGAACTACAGCAAAGCAATCAACGCCTGGAAGAACAGGCGCAAGAGTTGGAGGAATCACAATTTCTTGTCAAGCAGTCTAACGAGGAACTACAACAATTAAATGAGGAGCTAGAAGAAAAGGCAGAATTGTTAGAAGTTCAAAATCGGGAAGTTGCCCGCAAGAACCAAGAAGTTGAGCAGGCGAGGCAGTCTTTTGAAGAAAAAGCTGAACAACTGGCGTTGTCTTCCAAATATAAGTCAGAATTTCTCGCGAATATGTCCCACGAGTTACGGACACCGCTAAATAGCCTGTTAATTTTAGCAAGGCTGCTAGCAGATAACTCTCTTAACAACTTGACCGACAAACAGGTAGAATACAGCCGGACCATTTACTCAGCTGGAACTGATTTGCTGGAGTTGATCAATGACATTCTAGATTTGGCAAAAATTGAGTCGGGTACTATGTCGCTCGATATTGAGCAAATTGCTCTTGCAGATTTGGAGACATCTCTAGAGCAGACTTTCCGGCAAGTTGCCCATAATAAAGAACTCAGCTTTACTATTAAACGAGATGAAAAATTACCACTGACAATTTATAACGACTCCAAACGTCTGCAACAAGTGTTGAAAAATCTCCTAGCTAACGCCTTTAAGTTTACTGAACAGGGAGGGGTGGAGTTACAAATTGGCATAGCAACTGAGGCAGTTGAAGTTGATAATCCCATGATTGCTTTTGCAGTTAGCGATACGGGCATAGGCATTTCAGACGAGAAGCAGAAGATTATTTTCGAGGCATTTCAGCAAGCAGATGGCACAACCAGCCGCAAGTACGGGGGAACTGGCTTGGGCTTGTCTATCAGCCGTGAACTGGCTCAACTGTTGGGCGGGAGAATTGAACTAATCAGCCAACCAGGGCAGGGAAGCACCTTCACCCTCTACTTGCCCAGACGACATGAAGGGAATGATAAAAATACTCTCACTCCACCACCTCCTCAAGTCACTGTCTCCGTACCAGTAGGAGGAAGCAAGCTCCGTGGAGCGTCGCTCATAAAAGAAGTGCCAATAGTCGAAAACAGACCCACAACTGTAGACATCTCTCCATCCGCGAAAGTGCTTCCCAGCTTACCCAACGATATCCCAGATGACCGGGAAATCATTCAACCGGGCGATCGCATTTTGCTAATTATCGAAGATGATGATAAATTTGCCCGCATCTTACTAGATATGGCCCGTGAGCAGGGCTTTAAAACCATTGTTGCCTTACAGAGCAAACAAGGTTTAGCACTAGCGCAACAGTTTAAGCCCGATGCAATTATGCTAGATATCCACATGCCAGAAATGGATGGGTGGACGGTGCTAGATCGTCTGAAGCATAAGCCAGATACTAGACACATACCGGTACATATACTTTCTGTTGATGAAAGACAGCAACGGGGATTACAGCTAGGAGCAATTACCTATCTACAAAAACCTGTCTCTCCAGAAGCGCTAACTCAGGTCTTAACTGAGATTAAAGGCTTTATTGAGCGTCAGGTAAAAAATCTCCTCATCGTAGAAGATGACCCCGTACAAGCCCAAAGTATTATCGAACTGATCGGTAATAGTGATGTTCAGAGTACAGCAGTGGGTACAGGGGCAGAAGCCCTCTCGATTTTGCGATCGCATCACTTTGATTGTATGGTGCTGGATCTCGGCCTGCCCGATATGAGCGGTTTTACACTAATTGAGCAAATAAAGCAAGAACCCAGGCTTTTAAAACTGCCGATCATTGTTTACACCGGCAAAGAACTCAGCCGACAAGAAGAAACGCAACTGCGGGGACTCGCAGAGACAATTATCATTAAAAATGTGCGATCGCCAGAGCGGTTGTTAGATGAAACTGCCCTGTTTTTGCATCGGGTGCAAGCAAATTTGCCCCCACCAAAGCGGCAAATGCTAGAGCAACTACACCAAAATGATCCGGTGCTGGCTAATCGGACAATTTTGATTGTGGATGATGACCTACGAAATATTTTTGCCCTCACCAGCTTTTTAGAAAGCTATCAAATGCAAGTGCTGTTTGCCGAAAACGGCAGAGATGGCATAGAAATGCTGCAAACTAATTCTGAGATTAATATAGTTTTGATGGACATTATGATGCCGGAAATGGACGGTTACGAAACCACCCGCGCCATCCGCCAGCAACAACAGTTTCGTTCATTACCAATAATTGCTTTAACTGCTAAAGCCATGCCAGGCGATCGCGAAAAGTGCATCGAAGCTGGAGCCTCTGACTACATTACCAAACCTGTAGATACAGAGCAACTGCTTTCACTACTAAGGGTTTGGCTGTATCGGTAAGGCAGGGGAAGTGGGGAGTCAATACTGCTACACCAAAATTATTTTTTAGGCAAAACCTACATAGTATTGATATAAGACTCCTATTTTATTTTTGAAAAACTCAGTACACATCTATTTCCTATTTTCCATATTCTCATTCAACTTTTGCATAAATTCTTGATGTTCTGTGGCAGTTAAACCTGCTTGTAACACAGATAACACCGTTGCCATTTCTCCTGAGAGTAAGGCGATTACCGACAACCACAACCCCGGAAACACCTGACTGCGAATAATTCCCTGGTCATCAATTGGTAGCGAAACATACTCATCTGCTTGTAGCCTAAACCAATCCAACTGATTATCTAATGTTCGCCAGACAATATACTCCTGTACTCCATTCCGTCGATAGGAGCGTTTTTTATCATGTAAATCGATGGCTGCACTGCTTGCTGCCACTTCGATCACCAGTTCGGGTGCGCCTTGGATATAATCATCTTCACTAATCAATGCCTGTCTGCCCGGAATGAATAGTATCGCGTCAGGCTGTGGTTCATTATCCGGATCTAAACGCACTGTGGGTTCAATTCCCATAACAACGCCAGGCGTTGCCGTTTTATAGTTCCACAACCACCCGATCAGGTCTGCATGTGGTTCGCCATGACTTTTAATTCTCAGTGACGATGCCATGATATATACAACTCCTTCAACCAGTTCAGCTTTTCTTAAATGCGGCATTGCCTGATAACGACGCTCAAATTCGGAGCGAGATAAGCGATCGCCATTTTCCAGAGGTAAAACTGAAATCACTTTTTTAGGAGTTGTAACCATCCTTTTGTCCTCTTTAGCCAAATTGTCCAAACTGAATCAAACTATTCTAATTTGGCAGTGCTGCATCCATTTTACTACTGCAAATGGCGCTCCATTTTTGTTGGATTATTTAGTTTTCAAAGTTCAGGTTCTTAAAGAAAGACAGGTAATAACTAAAAGCCCACACTGCACCCGATCAAGAGGACAGTGTGGGTAATTTATGCTGGTAAGACGAATGATAGTCTGTGTATCTGGCTAGCGGAACATACTACTAACTGAAGTATCTTCATGAATCCGCCAGATAGTTTCTCCTAAGAGATTAGCTACTGACAGCACCACTAATTGTGGAAAACGATTGTTTTCTGGTATGGGAATTGTATTAGTGACAATGACTTCCTCAAACAAGCCAGTGGACAAACGCTCTATCGCTGGTGGAGAGAACACTGCATGAGTTGCACAGGCGTATACTTGACGCGCTCCTTCTTCACGCAGTAATCGCGCTCCTTCTGCGATCGTGCCTCCAGTGTCGATCATGTCATCCACTAAAACTGCCGTTTTGCCTTTAACATCGCCGATAATATTTAAGACTTCGGCAACATTATGTGCCTGACGACGTTTGTCAATAATCGCAAGTGGGGCATCATTCAGTTTTTTGGCAAATGCTCTGGCTCGCGCTACACCGCCAACATCAGGGGAAACAACCACAAGGTCGGGCAGTTCTTTGCTTGCTAGATAATCCAGCAATACTGGCGAACCGTAAACATGGTCAAAGGGGATATCGAAATAGCCTTGAATTTGAGCTGAGTGCAAATCCATTGCTAGAACGCGGTTAGCACCTGCTTCAGTGATCAAGTTAGCAACTAGCTTGGCGGTTATTGACTCTCTTCCTGCCGTTTTGCGATCGGCACGGGCATAGCCATAGTAGGGAATTACTGCCGTCACCTGTCGCGCAGAAGCTCGACGACAGGCATCAACCATAATCAATAATTCCATTAAATGATCGTTCACGGGTTGACAACATGGCTGGATTAAATAGACATCACAACCCCGAATCGATTCTTGGATTTGAACGTAAAGTTCTCCATCCGCAAATCTTTTGCGAATCATTGGCCCCAAGTCCATGCCCACATAACGAGCAACTTCTTGAGATAGTTGTATATTGGCAGAGCCAGAAAACAGCCGCAGGCGATGATTATCACTCAGTCCTGTTGCAGATGGTTGCACTTTGAAAGTTGCAGAACTGAGCACAGCAGATCCTCTATGTGCATTCATAGCAATATTATCATTAAAGATTTAATAGGTTTAACCGAGAAATCGCCTAAAAAAACATTTGTGAGTTTTATTGAATCTTCCATACAAAATTTAAACATTTTTCCATAAAATTATCATTCGCTAACTGTCTAATTTTTTTGGCAAGCAAACTATTGATAGCTTAACGGACATTTAGTCCATCCACTAGGTCTATAGTTCAAATTTTTGGGTTGAGGTAAACATTGGTGTGGTAGGTTCTTCTAACTACCTCATTTATAGCTAACACTAAAGCATTTACAACTTAAATGATATTGAAGCTTGTTCTCATACAGTATAGCACCTGCAACTAAGTACCATAATAGTAGTTTATGATTCTATGCCTTACGCATTGACAAAAATGATACTTACATTAATTAGAACACGATAGCAGTGGACACAAGGTATTCACACACAATGAAATTTTTAGATAAAGATGAAACTATCCCACTAATAAAAAAGTATGGTAATCTACTTCTCAACAAGGAGGG
>NZ_CAXTNE010000147.1:2937-19491 GCF_964245445.1 uncultured Nostoc sp. | reverse complement strand
CGCGGCGGAATCAGTGCCTTCTCTACGAGACGCTACGCGAACATGACAGTCTTTCGGTTCAACACAATCCTGGTTTTCTCCTGACAACGAAGAAGCAGGATTACTTTGTGCAACATCCACAAGCGTTAGCGATGTACAGTCATTCGCCGTAGGCGAGTCTTCCTCATTCTCTGACACGCCTTGAACAGTCTGAGGCGACGCGACCCTCAAGGGAGCGTGAGCCGTCTCCTCCTCACGCGAATTTCCTGTTATCTCTCAAATGTCACCCATCCCTGAATATTTTTATTCATTTCGAGTGAACGAATCGCACCCATAACATATCTTCAATCGGGATAATCACATGAAGCCTTTTATATGGTGATTGTGGTTTAGCGGCAGCAGCCTTTTTGGGCTTGGGTCTGGTAATAGTTGCGGTCATTCTACAATCTCCTGTTTTTGTTGACGCACGGAAATTTCCCCCACTGTGATGCGAGGCAGCTAGCACCCGCCGAATATCACTAACCGCTTGGGGCAACATTTCCAATTGCTCGGCTCTTTCAGCGATCGCGGATTGTGTACTGTACGTTCGCTCATTTTTGATATACAAGATTTAATTAAGCCTTACAGTGCGTGTAATTCAGGCGATTCAATGGATTCAGGCATTTTTGTTTTGCATAGAGCTTTTGCCATTTTATGATTTATCCTATCCCTGTGCCTTAAATAATCGTCTCTGAGAGCCTTCTATGATGGTCATAAATTGTACTTACAAGTAATGATTTACTTAAAAGTAGCCGTTTTCCTTTTGCATTAAGCCTTTAATTCCGCTTCGACTTTCAAAATAAGCGAACGCACAGTGTGTAGGTTCACTCCCCAGAATTATCGCCGCAGCTTCAAGCGCTTGGGTATTGTTCATGGCACTGGCAACGATTCTTCAACGCCATACCCATGAGCCGGAGACATTCTTGGGCATTCTCTTTGGGGGGTTCCTGCGCTAGCGATCGCAGATCAATTGTTTGCTCTAGTGCAAGTTTTACCTGTTTGTTTAAAACTTTGGTCGCTTGCTGGGTCATGGTATTTCCCCACTGCTGAACCGGATGCTGTTGTACAGCGTGTTCTAATTCCTGAATGCGGTGCTGGAGTTGTTGATTTTCAATTTCCAGTTTCCGTAACCCCTCCATCTCCGAGAAACGTTGCTGTAACTGAATATTTTGCTCTTTCTGCTGCTTGTACAAGTTTTGCAGAGATTGGATTTGCTCTTGTACCTGGGCTTCGGCCCTAGCCCCTGCTTCTGCTTGCAAACCAATTCTCAATTCTTGGGAAAGTTGCTCTAACTCTTGTTTATGGCGTTCTTCAATAGCAGCGATCGCTTCCGTATATTCTGCGGGGTAAGTGCGCTCTCTGGGAAAGGGAACGCTGGCGGCATCTAAATCAGCATTGTTGATCAGCAGTCTCTCATCATCAGCAAAGGTGACAATCTGTTGCCAGCAATTCGGTGCGTCTGCCTCAATGGTTCCCTCTTCTCCATATCTTGGATGGGACTGTTGTGAAACTGTTACAATAGCTTTTTGAGGAACCACTGGTTTTTGAATTTTGGGAACCATTGGTTCCTGAACAATATGTTTTTTGCGTGGAAGTTGAGGAACCACAATATTTGCCGCAGCCGCAAAGTCTGATTCACTAGGAGAAGAGTTATCTTTCAGAGCCAGGGATACAGCAGCTTTAAGTTTCTCTGGTTCCTTGACTAAGCGAAGTAATGGACGAGCCTGACGCTCATTTTTGATGTGTCCCCCCAACTCGCCAACTGCGTCTATGACCATTTTTAGCTCCTAGCAATTGGTTGATTCGTCGGTATCCACCCCAGGCGTATAACTCACGCTGGCAGTATTCTGAAAAGTTTTTATATCCAGCTTGCAGGTAAAGCTGCTGTTCCCTCATCAGAAGGATTTCATCTACCGCGAAGCACTCGAACCTATCGATGGCGGTGAAGGTTTCCTGAATGCTGGCATTGAGGTTGCCGTAATCAAGTGCTGTTGTCTCTTCTGTGTCTAGTGTCAGCATATTTCTTGCTCACTATGGTAAATGCTTGAAAGTTGGGGTGTTGCAGTTTAACCAAAGTGAACCGAGAAGATACTGAAGGGTGTTTGCACAAAAATGTGTCAGCATCATAATAAGCTCACTTTGTAGTCAACGGATTGAGCAGGCGATCGCGTTGCTTGGCGGCGGGCGATCGCTTTATGCTGCAATATCCTCAGTTACTTCTTTATCAGTTTTAGGAAGTTGGTGTTTTGCTATAGTGATTCCCTTACTTAGTTTCTGTTGATTTTTTTCCGCCTTCTCCGCATCGTTATCTGGGATATAAATCAGTAAGTCTCCAGGTTGACAATCAAGAAATTGACAAATATCGTTTAGCCGCTCAGGTGACATCCGAGGCATGGTATCAGTTTTCCGTAACCTGTAAACAGAAGTTTCGGTGATGCCGATACCTTCGGCCAGGTCTTTATTCCTGACTCTTTTTTGGGCCATGATTAAAGATGAGTACGCAAATCAAAGTTAGGCTCATTACCTTGAGGTTTGTGGCGAATATGCTTGGGTGGAGAAAGGGGAAACTGGGAAATATCAATTTTGTCGTTAAATTGACTTAAGCAATCCTCAATCTGGCGGTCACATTCAGCGATTTGGGATTGGTAGACATCATAGAGATGTAACTCTTGTTGCAAGACAAACAAATGTTCTTTTCGGTAATCACCATTAAGCGCAGCTGCAATCTCCGCTTCACTACTTTTAACGCGATGATGTTTTTTAGCTGCAAGTACTTGTGGGTCATGTTCCCCGCCGACAATAGCACGTATAATTGTCATGCCCGTAGTATCTGTAATATCACTTACTGCTTGATGCAGTTGTATGTTCATTTGAGTTAAAGCTTTCTGCATCCGTTGGATATGTACACTGGCACAATTGAAGAGACTATCGCGTTGGCGAATGTAGCTACGCAAAACACAAATTTCATCTTCTGGGCGAAAAGAACCTGATAATAATCCATAACTGTGCAACTGTTGCAGCCATTGACAGTCTAAAACATCTGTTTTGCGACCAGGTAGAGTTTTGACATGATGGGCATTAACAAGTTTAACTTCAAAGCCACGAGTCTCCAGAATTTGAAACAATGGAATCCAGTACACACCTGTTGATTCCATTGCCACAGTCTCAACCCCAGACTCACTTAACCAATCAGCGATCGCGTACAAATCAGCCGTGTAACAACCAAAACGTCTCACACATTCGTTGGCACGTCCTGATGGCACACATACCTAATGATTTTGAGCACCAATATCAATACCAGCAGCATTTGGGTGAATCGGATCTAGCTTAGATGCTTGATTGGGAGATTGCCGTTTTTTCGCCATGTTGGTTCTCCTAGTCTCAAATTTTCTCAAAATTGAGAGTGTGCCCTGACCCAGGTTGACGGAATTATACAGTCTTCTAAACGGGATAGCGTCTAAGCGCTTCACCAATGCCATTGCCGTCACAACCTAGAACCACGCTTTTATACGGGCGAAGTACACCATTGAGGGAGCGGTCAAAACTTTCAAGATACAATTTTAATATAAACTTTTTTCGGAGATATCTATTGGTTTCTTTCATCCATTGCGGACATAGCCTCGTCCGTCAACCGCTTTTGTCACTCTGGGGAAATAAAAATTGGGGCTAAATCATGAAACCTCGATTTAGTGGGAAGATTAGCGATCGCAAACTAATAGAAACCTTCAAACAAAGCTCTACAGTTAAAATCCTATCTGGACGAGGGTTACAGATTATTCTCTGCTGAAAGTGACAAGAGAGGGATTACTCGGCATTACATCGAAACTGTGTTTAGTGAGATCACAACTGATTTCCCTAAATCGATTCATGCTTGTACTTTGCCAAGGTTTTTACTGAAACTCCAAGCATTTTTTTTGGCATTTACTCTCCAAAAAGCATTTATTTAATCAGTTAATTTTAATACCTTAAAATGATTTAATGCTCTGATCTTAGCTTAACTCTAATTTCCGGTCGCCCATAGCGCCACCGCCAATTTTTCATCTGCATTTGTTTCAATCAATGGTCACGAAGTATTCATAATTTTATAACCCCCAACTTAGGTTAGTATGATGAACCCGCAATGACCACGTTCAATGCCCCTGAAACCCATACCATTGAGATACATTTTTAAGCATTCTTCCTTTATCTGATTATTGCAAGTTCTTGAAGGTTCGTAGTTATCAATAAACTGGCGACTACAGCTAACACATACAGCAGATTGCAGGTTTATGAGGTACAGTAGCAGCAGTTTGCAAACCAGTTTCTTAAATGTCTAGGATTGAACAAATCGAGTGCGATCGCAATTAATGTATCGACCATTTTTGTTGTTTTAGGAGAAAACTGACGTAAAAAAGCTTTTAGTTGTGACCACCAATGTTCAATGGGATTAAAATCAGGAGAGTAGGGAGACAAATTCAAAACACTTGCGCCAACTGATTGAATCAGGGTTTCAATTGAAGCTTTTTTATGGGCTGGAACATTATCCATAACAACAACTGCACCCGACCATAGTTTTGGAAGTAAGCATTCTTTGATAAAAACTTCAAATACGTTAGAGTCCATAGAACCATTTAAAGTCATTACTGCTAAAACTTCTTTTAGGCTTACTGCTCCAATAACCGTAATTTTTGCTCCGACGCTCGATGACTCGCTAACGCTGCGCTATCGGTAAAACGGTTTTAAATCATAAGCTCTGGTTCCATGAGGACTTCGAGCGTTAGTTCTTGTTAGCCCAAGCAGGACACCCATTTCATCCAAAAACACAAGGTTTTCTGGATCTATTTCTTTGACTTTCTCCCAATACTCGTATCGCAATTTCTGGATTCTTTCTGTCGCAGCTTGGCTGCATTTTAGTCTTTTTTTAGTGTTAACTGTTGCTTTTTTAATTCACGGCATATGGTACTAGTACTAACCCATTGACCATACATTTGTCCCCAATATTTGCAGTATTCTGTTAAGGTTGCGTCAGGATATTTTTCAACCATATCAGCAAGCTGAGTAGAGTATCCATTCAACTCGCTTTTCATGGTTCCACCCTGCTGTTTTGGTTCCAAATTACCTTAAGTTTTCTTTATCTCAAGCAGTTTTTGTACAAAACTCTTGCTGACATCAAATCTTTGAGCTACTTTTCTGATTGAAGTGTCCCTTTGCTCGTAGGCTTCAACAATTTTTGACCGGAAGTCGATGGAGTAAGCTTTCATTGTCGTAATTAATGCACCAATTATTGTACCTCATTTACCCGCAATCTGCTGTATGTAATTCTGTTTACCACTTTTTTTCCCTTCTTACATATATGCCTGGAATCACAACTTGGACAATTCATATTCAAGTACCCACTAATTCATACTCCATTATGCAACGCCCTGTATATTTTATTTCTTGGAAGTCCCTTATTAAAGATAAGACCTCTCCCCTAACTACTCAACAGGGATGGATATTACAAAAGCAGCCCCTTGCCCTGGTGTAGAATTTACCTCAATTGTTCCGCCGTGTTTTTCTACTACAATTTGATAAGCGATCGCCAGTCCCAATCCAGTTCCTTTACCTACAGCTTTGGTAGTAAATAAATGGTCAAATATTTTAGCTCTAACTTCTTCTGACATCCCCACTCCATTGTCCTGAATGCTAATCATAACCTGCTTTTTATTATCATTTATCTTAATGGTTACTGTTATCAGATTACGATTAGCCTCGATTTCATGAAAACTGCGTCCAGCATTTGATTCATCCAATGCATCAATGGCATTGGCAAGCAAGTTCATAAACACTTGATTTAGTGGTCCAGGAAAACACTGAATTTGCGGTAAATCATCATAGTATTTGACAACTTCAATTGCAGGACGAGTCTCTGATGCTTTTAAACGGTGTTTGAGAATCATTAGGGTGCTGTCAATACCCTCATGGATATTGAAAGGTATTTTTTTATGAGTATCAGCCCTAGAGAAAGTACGTAAACTAATACTCAAATCGTAAATGCGAACGGTAGCTTGGTGCATCGAAGAAATTAATTTAGACAAGTCGCACCGCACATACTCCAAGTCTATAGCTTGAATTTCTTCTACAATTTCTCTTACTGGGTTAGGATAATAGTCTTGATATAAGTCAATTAGTTTTAACAAATCTTGTACGTACTCGCGTGCAGGTTGTAAATTCCCAACGAGAGAACCAATTGGATTGTTGATTTCATGTGCTATACCTGCTACTAAATTTCCCAAGGCGGACATTTTTTCATTCTGTATTAGTTGCAATTGTGCGTTTTTGAGGTCTTCAAGCGAGCCTTCTAGTTGTTGGGCATAATCTTGAGCTTGTTGGGCGTATTCTTGTGCTTGTTGATAGAGGTTGGCGTTTTCTAAAGAAATTGCAGCTTGGGAGCAAAGTAAGTTGAGGACTTGTAGTCTATCATCGGTAAATGCTCCTACAGTCAGATTATTTTCTAAATATAAAATAGCAATCAACTTCCCTTGATTGAGAATCGGGTTACACAATAAGCTTTTCGGTTGTTGTCCAAAAATATAAGGGTCATTTAAATTATTCATGTCTGCAACCGCATCATTGAAAATGATGTACTCTTGAGTACGGGAGACATAGTTAATTAAATTAACTGGAATATCTTGGCTTTCTTCAATTGGAATTGATTGCAATACTTTTGTGATTGTGTTTGCAGCAAAGCCAATAGCTTCAATTATCCAGTTACCATACTTGGGCATAATGAGAACAGCTTTAGATGCGCCAGCATTTTCAATTACAACTTGCATTAAATTGATGAGCAATTTATCAAGTTGGATTTCACTGCTGATGGCTTGAGAAGCTCTTATAAAACTGTTCAAATCTAATGATTCTGCAAGTTTTATACTGCTGATAGTATTTTTCTCAGTACTACTCTTAAAAAAGATAGTTTCTTTAGAATTGAAGTAAAATTTTTCCCGGTGTTGGATGAGAGCTAGTAATTGGGGATAGTGTTTTTCTAGATCATTTACCTTGGCTAATGCTCCCCATCGCGCATAGCAGTAATAGGCATTAATTATGTAGGTTTGGGCAATAGTTTGTTTATCCCATTCGAGATAAAATCTGGCTGCGAGTTCGTTAGCGAGCGCTTCTTCCTGAATATATTCATTTACCTTGGCAAGAGAAATGGCTTTGTCGTAATAGTCCATCGCCATCACTTTATCACCCAAAATTCGATGCCGTTCTGCCTCAACAAGGTAATATTTATGCAGAAAATTCATTGGGGCATGATTTGCCCAATGTTGCATTTTATCCTGATTATAATTTACCTTTTCTAAAATATGATTCTGCTCCAGTGATGCCGCATCAGAATATACTGCCAACTTCACCAGGGAATCATAAAAATAAAAAGCAGGGTAAATTAACAAACCCATTAAGGCAGGCAGATATTTTTCGGCTTCTAGTGAATATTCCAACGCCAATGGTAAATTACCAAATAAATAATTGAGCGTAAATTTATTGAAATATACCATGCCTATTGCCGTTATATCATTCATGGCTTCATGAACCGACAACATGATTCGTTCATCATAAACTTCGCCAATTAAACAACATAGTTCTTGATTTGGATTGGTCAAATTCAAAACTGTCTGCTGCCAAATTTGGACATACCCGAGTCCAGTTTTTTGTTTCAGGCGCTTGAGTGTTTCACAATATACTGCCATTTCGCGCTCAAGTCCTGTTAATTCTTTACCGGTTAAATAGCAACCAAAAGAGTAATTATGTAATGCATAGGCGGCAAATTCTAAATCACCAGTTTCTAATCCGATTTGATAAACTTCTTGCAACGGTCTTAAGAAGTTTCGTGCATGATTTTTCCAATGGCCGACCAGGCTGTTATAAAGAAGTAAAGTTTGAGCTTGCTGTGAGGTGGCATTGGTTTTGGACAATACATTTAGAGACAGTTGTGCAAATTCATAACCGACATCGATGTTATTTACTATAGTGCATAAAAGAAAACCATAAGTACAATAACCATTTGCCGATAGTCCTGTATTACCATGCTGAATCGATAAATCAACCATCTTCAAGGTAATTAAAGGCACAAATGCGGGACAACCGAGATAGGCAGCAGAAAACGTACTTGATAAGATACGCATGGCTGCTAAAATCTTCAGGTCGGTCATTTCTGGCAGATTAATTAAATCTGCAACTTGTTTCTTAATTAATTGTTTTGATGTTGCTTGAAATGCTTGTTCAATATCGTACTGAGTTGGTGCTTCTGGAAATTTAATCTCGATAAATTTGAGAACATTAAAAGCTATTGTTAAGCCTTCTATAAGTTTATTTTGTACGATACAAGCTTGAATTTTAATTTCATAAACTCTGACTTTATCTAGAAGGGTTTCTCCTAAATTAATAACTTTTTCTGCTAATTCCTCCATCTTTTCAAAGTCACCACAGAGGTAAGCTGCATCACAAGCTTCCTCATGTAAAGCCAAGGTGAGAGAATACTGCTTCTGCCAACTATCTGCTGCAAGAATTCCGATTCCTAAACTGAAATATTTACTTGCAGCCGTATAAGCAGTAGAGGTTCTTGCTTTGCGTCCAGCATTTAAATTCAACTGCGCTAGTTCATTTAGTTGTTCCTGACTGTCAATTAACTCCACACCATAATTCAACTGATTAACAATATCAAAAATTCTCTCTTCCTGTTCATCTGTGGGTGTATTATTTAATAAAAGTTGACCAATGCTTAAGTGTGTAGACTTTTTCTCGTCTTCAGGGATGAGAAAATAAGCTGCTTGCTGTACGCGGTCATGGAGAAATTTATAGATTGGGGATTGGGAAGATTGTCCATTTTCTTCCAGCATCCTAGTCCCCAGTTCCGCCTCATCTTGAAAAAACTTATAAACTTCATTTTTGGGAATTACAAGTTCTTCTTGCAATGCTTTCCATAATTCAGCAGCAGTTTCGGCTTGAGATTTTTTATTGACAATAGCAAGAGTAGCTAAATCAAATTGGTTGCCGATACAAGCTGCTATTTTAATAACTTCTTGGGTAGGAATTGGAAGTTTTTGTAACTGAATTGCCATGAAGTTTACTACATCATTGCAAAGCGTTAATTCTTTTATTTTATAAACTTTACACTGCCAATAACGTTTGTCAAAGTTAAAAACAATTAATCCATCTTCATAGAATGACTTGAAAAGTTGATTACTAAAGAAAGGATTCCCCTTAGTTTTTTTATAAATTAGTTTTGTTAGCGCCAAGGCATTATATGGAGAACAATTTAGGGTATCAGCAACTAGTTGGGTTAAGTGATTTTCAGATAATGGTTTAAGTGTGACTGCATTAACTTCTGCCTTCTCTTTAGAAATTTCCTCTAATGTCAACATCAGTGGATGGACAGGAAATACTTCATTATCTCGATAGGCACCCATTAGTAATAAATGTTGTGTCTCACTTTCACACATCAGCAATTGTATTAACTTCAAAGATGCTGAATCTGCCCATTGTAAGTCATCGAGGAAAATTACTAAAGGATGTTCTTTTGCTGTAAAAACTTGCAAAAATTTTTGAAATAGTAAATTAAAGCGATTCGTGATTGCACTGCCAGAAAGTTCAGCAACAGGAGGCTGTTTATCAATAATTCTTTCAAGTTCAGGAATTACCTCAATAATTACCTGACCTTGTTCTCCCAATACTGCTAAAATTTTGCTTTTCCATGCCTGGAGTTGAGTATTGCTTTCACTTAATAATTGTTCCATTAAATCGCGGAAAGCCTGCACAAATGCGAAAAAAGGAATATTGCGTTGAAATTGGTCATATTTGCCTTTGATAAAATAACCTCGCTGCTGCACAATAGGTTTATGAACTTCATTGACAACAGCGGTTTTACCAATCCCAGAGAAACCCGCTACCAACATCATTTCACGATTTCCTCCTGCTACGCGGTCAAAGGCAGCCAGAAGAGTTTCAACTTCGGTTTCACGACCATAGAGTTTTTCAGGAATGGCAAAACGGTCAGAGATATCTCTAGTTCCTAACTCAAAAGATGCAAATTTTCCGGTTTTTTTATATGTCTGCCAGCAGGCTTCTAAGTCATACTTCAACCCCAAAGCACTTTGATAACGGTCTTCTGCATTTTTCGCCATTAGCTTGGCGATAATGTCAGAAAGAATGGAAGGAATATCAGGATTTATACTGTGAACCGAAGGAGGTTGTTTTGCTAAATGACAGTACACCAATTCCATTAGGTCATCACTTGTAAAGGGTAATTGTCCGGTAAGCAGTTCAAACAGAGTGATACCTAAAGAGTAAAAATCACTACGCCAGTCAATACCCCTGTTCATGCGTCCCGTTTGTTCGGGAGGGATATAAGCAAGGGTTCCTTCTAAGACGTTAGGACACTTGAGGATTTGTGTTTCTCTCGGAAGTAGAGAAGCGATACTAAAGTCAATGAGTTTTATTTGTTTTGTAATTGGGTTAATTAAAATATTGGCGGGTTTGATATCTTTATGAATTACCCAGTTGCGATACAGTCCTTCGAGAATTGTAACAATTTGTTTAGTTATATGAAAAAACTCATTGAGAAAATTAGGGCTTTTCTCCACTTGCCAATCTTTGAGGGAAATTCCCCCAAAATCTTCCATCACCAGTGCATAACTGTTCTCGTAAGGTTCCAAGCTATAAGTTTTGATTACACCAGGAAGGTCGATATTTTTAGCAATGGTATATTGATTACGAAACTGTACAAGTTCGTTGAAGCTGGGATATTTGTGTCGTAATAGTTTAATTACAACTGGTTTATTATCTGATTCTTTAATACCCCGGTATACCAGAGTTTTAGTGCCAGAATAGATTTGTTCAAGAAATTGATAACCCGAGAGTCTAGCCATATCTATCTTCTGAGCGATTGGTGATTGAGCGTAAAAATATTATTCCCTTTTAGGGGTTTCCAAAGAACAAATTATTCCCAAAAAAATAAGAGATAGGATAAAATAATGATAATTATTCTCGTTAAGAGATAAAAGGGCTTGCCGACGGCAAGCCCTTTTATCCCTGCATCTATGCATGAATAATTTATACACTTGTTATCCAGATGAAAGTGAAACAGTGTTAAAAAAATTACCGAAACTGACGCAATCTTTCTATAATTCAAAACCTTTATTTTTAATAATAATTTAGTTTAAACATGACATAAAAATCAAGCGAACGCGGAAGTTTTCGGTCTATTGAAAGTACTTATCTTCATATTCTTATAACTTAAAAGGAACCCCTTACGGAGAATGTGCTAGATAAAAAATTAAGCTCAATCTTCAGATGAAACCGCCACTTTTAAAAGGAATACCATTCCTTCTGGGAGTTAGCATAATGTCATATAACTAAGTTGTTAATTTAGGTTCATTAAGTGAAGTAAGACCTAGTGTCACATCACCCCAGCGCATCACACTTGCAGAGGCGCTACTTGCTGCACCAAAACCATAAACCAGCACTAAATCATTTTCGCGAATCTTACCCATCTGTGCAGCATGATATAAATTTGCTACAGTCAGTGCTGGCCCAATGTTGGCATAGAGAGGGTAAACATCTATGGTCTGCTCTGGGTTAATGCCCAGTACACGTATACAAAAGTTTGCAAACCAAGCGGTGGGTGTATTGAAAATGAAAAAGTCGATTTCATCTAAAGTTACACCAGCAGCATTGACAGCACCTTCACAACATATAGTAAGAAGCTCTGTAGCTGTTTCACTAATTACCTTATTGGTGCCTTTAGTCACCTGCATCCGGAGTAGGGTATTGCCCTGCTCATCCTCTGTAGCTTTAAAAAAGAATTGGTCGCATAGCACGCTGGTATTAACTGTCTTTGTGCCTAAGATGCCCTGATTGAGTTGTAGTGGACTGACCACGAAAGCTCCAGCACCGTCGCTAAAAAACCATGAGAGAGTATCATCCTCATCGAAAAAGCGAGAATAGGTACACGAAATAACTACCAGCACATTGCGATACGCTCCGGCTTGTACTAAAGCACAGGCAGTTTGCAGCGCAACTGGGGTACTGGCACAAGTTGCATCGAGATTCCATGCACCACTTTGCAGCCCCAGTCCCAGTTGACGAGCAAGGAAGGCGGCATTTCCAAACCCGATTTGTTCCGGTAAGAACGAGGAGACGATTAAGAGGTCTACATCATTGGGGGCAAGCTTTGCTGCTTCTAAGGCATCCTTTGCTGCACGATATTCTAGCGTTAGCGAAGACTCGTCTGGAGCAAGTACTCGTCGCTCAACAGTACCGCGAAATGGATCTGACAAATATGGCATCATCTCCAATTCAAACTCGTTACTCGGAGTGGATTTAGCAGGCGAAAACAACCTTGCCAAGCTTTTTTGCTCAGCTTGAGCAATCAACTTAGGATAATTTTCTTTATAATAATTATTTGTGCGAATTATACTGGGAAAACTTACTGAGAGTGAGCGAATACCTACTGGACTGTGCATTGCGGAAAAATCCCTTCTAAATTTAATAAGCGTATGGGTGTCATTCTCTGAAGAAAAAATTGAAATGCTTGCTTTGGAAAAGATTTTAGCGATTATCTCCAAGTTGGGAGATACTTGATTATTGGATAATCTAAAACCCCCAATCTAAGCAGTTTTCAGACAAAAGTAATACTTTTTATCTGCGAATAGCTAAATATGATAACGGGAGTGGAACTAAACAACACTATGTAAATACAAATGAGTAAGAGTAAAAAGAGATATTTTTATTAGCTGGCTGGGCTGCACTCTAATTGACATGGCACTCTTTACTTCTTTCAAATGCTTAAATTTTACTTTACCTTCATTTCTAAAACATTACGGGATTTACGGAAAGTAAGAAAAACTGTTTTTAAGTAATTTTCCTGATTTACCTCAAGCCGAAATTTTAAAAATTTTGTTTCAAAAATAAAATTGACAAGAAAATTTATTGTTCCACAAACAGCATGAAGTTTGCTCATTTCTTTAATCCAGTTTCGTCTAAGTAATATAAGTCAATTTCTCCCTCGAAGTCCAATCACTTCAATTCTTACAGCAATCAGAAATCGGTCGTGAATGCTTACTTGTATATAGAGCAGTTCTAAATGAGTTGTGGAAGTACTCTCTCAAATACAAACTTTCACCCAAATGTTGGTATTTGGGAGAGTAAGGTATGTCGGCTCAATGCCATAATTACTTTATCCGTAAATACACGTTAAAGAAATAATAAATATGTTTGTAACTTTAAGGGTATTTCATGTTTTTAGTTAAATAATTCAGAGCTATTTTATAATTATTCTAATTTAGTAGTTTACTATTTAAATAGTAATTTGTAGAGATTGAAATAAACTTTTACTATCAGGATTATCAACTAATAAAATGCTGACTATCTAAATCGTAATTAGTGGCATTTTCGCGTGCTAAGTCACCTTATTTGAAAACCTGACAAAGTTATTTTTACTTATCACTTGAAATTTAGCAGTACAAAGTTCAGCTATGTTACTTACAACAAAATCACCTTTAAAGAATAGTTCTAGCAAATTAGTATCTTGCAATTTTGCTTTAATCGAAATTCTTCGACGATGGGGAATCAAGCATTATGCTGGTGTCAACGGTGGTGGCGTAATTAAGGTTGCACAACATCTATTGCCAGTTAATCATCTTGACCAGCTTTGTGACGAAATGTCACGAATGTTGACGATAAACGAATATATTGCTGGTTTCGTTCCCCTTGGTCATTATTTGGCAACAGGTATCCCTGCGGCAACAATTTTGACAACCGGAGCGGCAACAAAACTAGGTTTGTGTGGTTTAACTGAGGCGAAACTGCATAATATACCAGCAGTATATCTCGTAGCTTTAAACTCAACTCAAGTGCATGGTAAAGCACCTTTACAGGATGTTTCCGAATATGGAATGAACTTGATTCCTCAATTGCAAGCAGAGTTGGGTGATGGTTGCGTGATTATTGATCGCTTGAGTGCCATTGAAGAAAAATTATGGATGGTTCAAAAGATTTTGAGCGAGTCACGACCAGTAGTCATCGCATTTCATCCAGACATCCTTTCGCAAGATGTAGATATTAATTTACTATCCTTCTCTGCTGTGCTGCCAAAAACCGAAATCAATTGCTCGGATATTGATGCATTGGTCAGCCAACTCGCTCAAATTCCACCATCCAAGCGAATCATTTTGTATGTTGGTGAAGAAGCAGCAAGATATGAGCTTTGCAGCAGCCTTATCGACGAGCTATCGTCTCGGTTGTCATCGCCGATTGTATGGTCTGTCAATGGTGCCAATGCTGTTAGTGAAACGAATCCCTATGGATACGGTCATATTATGTTTGGTGGTAACGACCGGGCGCTAGAGCTTTGGAAAAGTATAAATGCGGATGATGTGGTGATTGCGATCGGGTTTGACCCTTATGAATATGTTCTTAATTGCGAACAAATACGGGCGGGATATGTATGGCATTTGACTACTTTCAAGAGTCCTTATGGTCATCAAAACGGAAATTTTCAGCATCGCGTGGCTTTTGAGTACCGAAAAGTGCGTGGTGATATTGCTCTCGTCCTTCAGGAAGTGTTAAACCGACTGCCAAAAGTCGAGTATCAAGATTCCTCAATGCTTGATCGCCAAAGCCTCAACACTCGCACCATTTCTCGTACAGTACATCCAGGTACTGTGGACTTAGTATCCTTCTACGAACAATTGGAGCATTACTGGCAACCCAATAGCATTGGTTTTGATGATATTTGCATGACCTACAAAGACCGGCCGTATCTTATGCAACGCCGCAACCCGAATATTAAGTTTTACTCAATGTATCATGGCTCGGCGATGGGTGGTGCTTTTGGACTTGGTTGTGGCGCAAAGCTTGCTAATCCGGGGGTGCATACCTTTGTCTTTTCTGGTGATGGCTGTTGGCGCTTGTATGGAGGTGCAATCGCTGATGCAAGTCAGCTTGGCTTACGTTTATTCATCATTAATAACAGCTCCTACGGAATAATTGAACAAGGTGCGCCGTCGATTATTCCAGGACTTGATAGCAAACGTTACCATTCTCATCTGCCAAGTATTGATTTTGTCGCAGCTGCAAAAGCCCACGGTTGGGATGGCTATCGGGTAAAACCTGACTTGAGCAATTTGTCCGAAATTATGGATGCCTGTTACAACTCTAACCCTCAGTCTATTTTAGTTGAAGTACCAGTAGACGCTACGCAGATTATTGGGCTCAACCCCCGTGTTCAGAACCTTCGAGGTAATTGTTATTTGTGAAGTAAGCGATCGCCCTTAATTATACTTTGGCGAAAGTGATAAAAGAAGGCTAATCTTACTCCTGGAGTTTAGACTAGTCAGGAGTGCGAAACTGCTGAACAAATCAGATATAAAACTTTGTTAATGAATAAATAGTTACATCTGCCATATATTATGAGAGCAAAGCTCATTTCAAGTATTTTACCGACTATTTCTGATAGTGTAAGATTTGATTAAACTCAAGTTTTATTGATAATAAGTTCAAATAAAAATGTGATAATTTATTTCCTTTTTGAGAGTTTTTCGACTAATAATAGTTAAATTATGAGCAATAACTCCCCAGCCAATCCAACGACAAAATCCTAACTTTCCTCTATATAAACAACGTTGTAAGCCAAAACATCGTTTCAAAAAACTGATACGTCCTTCTACTCCATTATGCCAACGACGAGATTTTTTAAAATTTCTTTTTCTTTCATGCTTGATTCGTTCTTTACTTCGATAACCACCCTTGGGTAAGATGACTTCTTTGACTCCTAATAATTGAGCATAATTTTCGTTTGTTTGAGAGTAAACACCTCTGTCTGTAGTCACTATTTTTGGCGATAAACCAAAATTTTCTATATGTTGGTCAAGACTTGGGACTAATTGTTGAGTATCGTGAGGATTACCCTTTAAAATTTGATAATTGCTGACAATTCCACCGTCAATTTCATCTAACAAAACTTTATGTCCAAACTCGACATCTACATTGATTTTACCTCGAAATATTATATCTATATAAGATTCAAATATACTGACAATTTTTTCGGGAGCAGGTACTTTCTCCGAATTGAAAATTCGTCTTTGAGTTTGTTCAATCACTTGTGATATGCGAGGGAGAAAAATTTCAAATCTTTGAAGTAGCTGATGAAATTGTAGTAAATTTGAATTACTAATAATTGACTTGAATTTTTGAGCCTGTTTCCAGCTAGCTTGAGTCACCTCATTTGTCACAAGTTAAGGCTCTTTGGCAGTTGTCAAGGGGCTTTTAGAAGAAGCTTGGAAGAAAAATTGGTCAGTGCTTCGCTGTTTTTCAGGAAAAGCTGCAACGATTAACTTAACATTCGGTTTTCGTTGTCGTTTAACAATCCCTTACTTGTCTTAACTGAGTTTGACATGATTTTTTAGATTGGCAAATATTGCCTGAAGACTTGTCGATAATGATAATCAAATAAAGGGGTGGGGGAAGAGGGGCGGTTTTGTGTGGGAGGTCACCAACAAAACATTTTTTTTTTTTTTT
>NZ_CAXTNE010000147.1:0-2927 GCF_964245445.1 uncultured Nostoc sp. | reverse complement strand
TTCTTTAAAAGTTGTCAATATTTAAAAAAAAATACGGGGGGGGGGCATGCGGCCTGGTGGCCCCCCCTCTCCCCCCACGACACGATTATTATTCTTAGGCTGATTTATTTCTACTCAAAGACGTATTGACAAATTTCACTTACTTTTAACTTGTGGCAAATGCTGACTTTTAAGCTTTATAATGCCAACTTCAAGATTATTCGTTTTTTGTGTAAAGCACGAAACTTGAGTTAAATAGTATTATATAACGGTAGCTACTATGCATAAACCGAGGACAACATTAATTGTCCCCTATATAATTTACTTCTATCAAAAACTGCTCCAGCTTTCGTCTAGAGCAGTTTTGTATTGCACGGTAGAAGCCAGATTCACAACTGCATCCAATGGTAAATCATATAACAGTAGCTGGTAGCAATCGAAATTCTGGTACAGCCCATTCTTTACTCGCTTCTGAAGAAATATTGTACTAAATTCCGTAAAACCGCAGATTCAAGATGTATCCAAAATCAGCCCTTGCTTTCGCAAGCCTGGTCATGCTCAAGGACTTTTCCGCTTAAAATAAGAAAGGTCATTCTTTTGCAATCATTCACGCACTTCTACGGCGTACCCTTGCCTTATTTTTATCTACTGAGATGATTCCGTTGTGTAATCGAGAACTGTGAGTAATTAATTAACGCCGACGCTTCACAAGCATGATGTGGGCGATGGCACTCACACCTAAAAGCCATCCCCGTGATGCTTCAGATACGCTAACTTTCAAGGAATTAATGGGTTTAGAAAGATTTTCTAAAACATTCTTAACTTTATGGTCAAAGCGATCGCTGTTTGAGGAAAAACTTTTTGATTTACTGTTTTTTAGTTAATGTGTCAGTTTAATTATTGTCCACTCAGTAAATACAACAAGCTTTGGGCTAAAATTACGTTTTAGTGTGTGTAATTATCCAAATATCCTTATTTTAGATAATATTGCTATTGTCTAAAATTGCAGCTTTTTAAGTAATAGCAGTGACTGCACATCGTTGAATAGCGTTAACTCCAGCGCTCCAATAGGAATTTTACCCAAATCACTAAATTCATATTCTCTTGGGGTTAAGCATACATTTTTTCTCAACATTCCTGCTTTGAGTAAACCAGGAGTAACTAAGTAGGAACTAATAGGGTAATTTTTGGCTCCGTACTCATTCCAAAGCAGTTTTAACTATGCCAAATCCTTGCCAGATAACTGAACATTGAAATTATCATAGAGTCGCAGAGTTGGAAATTCTCGGTTAGCTATGGGGCGGCAAGTTTCCTCATTATGAGCAAAATGATGTTCTTTCATGAATGTCTTGAGTTAACTCCCGCTACATCAGCAATGCTTTCGGCAATAAAAGGGAGAATCGATTGGAGAGACGATGATATCACGAGAGTGATTTACAGATTCAGGAGCATTATACAGATACAAGCGGTTATACAGAGCATGTGTTTGCAATGTGCCATTTGTTGGGATTTAGATTTGCACCCCGAATGCGAGATTTACCTGATAAGAAATTATATACTTTTGAACCGAGTTCCCCTGATTCGGTTTTAGCACCCCTGCTAGGTGACAAGATTAATGTGAAATTGATTCAGGAATCTTGGGATGAGATTCTACGCCTTGCTAGTTCAATTCGGACGGGGACGGTGACTGCTTCTTTGATGTTGAGGAAATTAGCTTCTTATCCTCGGCAGAATCGTTTAGCTCTAGCTTTGCGAGAGTTGGGAAGGATTGAGCGGACTTTATTTATCCTGGAATGGTTGCAGAGTCCAGAACTGCGGCGAAGGGCGACGGCGGGACTAAACAAGGGTGAGGCGAAACATACCCTGAAAAGGGCGGTGTTTTTTAATCGCCTGGGAGAATTGCGCGTAGGCGCAGCCCGCCGTAGGCATCGCTCTTATGAAGACCAGTTTTATCGGGCCAGTGGGTTGAATTTGGTAATTGCGGCTATCGTTCTGTGGAATACGGTGTACTTAGAAAAAGCCGTAGACTATTTGAAACAACAAGGAATGAATATTCCTGAAGAATATTTACAACATTTGTCACCGTTGGGTTGGGAGCATATCAATCTCACTGGTGATTATGTCTGGAATTTGAAACAGGCGACCAGTTTTGACCAGTTGCGTCCTTTGCGGGTTAAAGAAAATAAGTATCGCTGAAATGCTTATCTGATATAAGTTTCAGCCTTAGCGTACAATTTTCCCGTTTTGGCACGGTGATGCCCTTTTCCCCGTGAAGTGATATCACAAAACTTAACCGAACCGTATTGGAATTATTTCCGTAACAACTACGTTTTATCACTGAAGACTTACAGTTTTCTTAAGGTTAATTTGTATTGAAGTGCGTAAGCATAGCTAAGTATATGTAAATTACAAGCCTAACAACTAGATAAGTATTTAGATAATATTTCTGGGTTGTATTCAACACTTGTAGTTATACGTCGAGAGTTAGCTATCGATAACTAAAATTATGGATATAGTAATATTTGCTACATAAGAGGTTAGTAATAGCGTAATGACTTGGATGCGATCGCTTTTCATCAACCGACTAAAAAACCAACCATGAACACATTCGAGATTAACATCCAGCGCAAATTAGGAAATCACTGGCCGATAGTAGTTGAACATAGCAGACCCGGTGAACTGCTATCATCGCGCTCGGAAGGAAATCTCGAACTCACACCAGAAGACTTTCAAAAACTGACTAGCTTGCTAGGACAGCCTCTAGAATACGGTAAATTTCTGGGAAAAGCACTGTTTCAAGAAGAAATTAGAGATGCCTTTGTCAGTGCTTTGCGGAACTCAGACGCAACATTACGGGTATTGTTATTTGTCGAAGCCGAAGATAAAGAAATTACGGCGTTGCTGAATAAAGGGATGAATTGATTTATGCAGGTACAGTTTGATACCTC
>NZ_CAXTNE010000146.1:0-19512 GCF_964245445.1 uncultured Nostoc sp. | reverse complement strand
GGTATCAATGTTCTCACCTTCCAGTCTCAACCTCTTTAATTCACATTAGGCGTGATTTTGAAAAGCATATATTCAGAGCAACGGTGGTTACTATAGTTACAGCTGGTAAGCTACCCTCTTCCCAGTCCCAGATTACCTATCTTTTTATGGCAAACACTATTACAATTAACGATTCTCTGGTTCCTAATGCTGTACCCAAACCAGCAATCATTCGACTAGAAAACATTTTTAAAATTTATGGTAGTGGTGAAACAGAAGTACGAGCGCTCAATGATGTCAACCTAATCGTGGAACAGGGCGAATATTGTGCAATCATGGGGCCTTCTGGTTCTGGTAAATCCACAGCCATGAATATTATCGGTTGTCTCGACCGTCCTACAGACGGACATTATTATTTAGATAACCTCGATGTAGCTCAAATGGACGATCGCTCATTAGCACACATCCGTAATAAAAAACTGGGGTTTGTGTTTCAACAATTCCATCTATTGCCCCAGCTAACAGCCCTAGAAAACGTGATGTTGCCAATGGTGTATGCTAGTGTGAACCCAAAAGAAAGAAGCGATCGCGCTACAGTTGCATTGACGCGAGTAGGTTTAGCAAATCGCCTCAACAACAAACCAACTCAACTATCTGGTGGACAACAACAACGAGTAGCGATCGCGCGTGCGATCGTTAATCATCCCGTGGTACTCCTAGCCGATGAACCCACAGGCGCACTTGATTCGCGCACAACCCAAGAAGTGTTAGATATTTTTAGCCAACTCAATGCTAGTGGAATTACTGTTGTCATGGTAACTCATGAACCAGAAGTTGCTCGTCAAACCCAGCGCATCGTTTGGTTCCGTGATGGTCAAGTAGTACATTCCAACCTCACACCATCTGACTTGAGTAACCTTGCTATGTCATAACTTATTAAAGTCCGCCTACCCTGCGGGTTATTCGTACCCCTTCTAGCTTCCTGTAGTGAAGGAGTACGCAAACGAAAGTTTGTGTAGCCGCGACTTCTAGTCGTTGGGGCTGAGAAATGCGGTTTTGATATGATTACAGACTTGAGGTTTTGCCCGTTTCTGCTTGCGTTGCGATCGGCTTGACATCGGTGTAACCCAATTCACCAGATATTGTCCGGAACACCGACATTTGCTCTTCAAATTCTAATCCTTCAATTTGCGAAAGCAAATCATTAATTTCTTTAGTTGGCTGGTAAGTGCTTGGCAAATCAACCACCGTATCCCCCATAGCTACCGCCCAAGCATACCAAACTAACAGCTGGTTGTTTTCTTTTATCGCCCCATAAGCACGGGAATGCTCTGTATCCTTACGGTTGACTATATCCCGCATAATTGCCAGTTGCTCCTCATCTGACAATTTAAAATAGTCTTCTGATAGAATTGGTGATAGTTCTGGTTCAGCAGCAGCTGGAGCGGCTGGAGTCACAGAGTCACCCATTTTTTTATAAACCAAATAGAACCAGGCTAATTTTGCATCGGTGTCTAAGGTGTTAAACGCGTCTACCAATTTTTGAGTTTCATTGCTCTGGGCTTGAGAAATATTTTTATCGTAACTTGCAGTCATAAATTTGTTTCCAAGGAAATTTTACAGGCCAAACTAAGGCTTACCAAACTTTGAGCATCAGATTCTACTATCGATAGAAAGAGTTATATTAATTGCAAATTGCTGCTTTAATCTACCTTTTAATAGAGGTAAAGTCTCTCCCCAGGGAACAAAGAAAGAACTAATTACTTTGCTATGCTCTTTAAAGCAAGCAAGAAAAAATTTACATAAGGTTTTAATTATGCCTGATGAAGAAGTGAAGCCCAATTTAAATGAAGCTTCCACCCAGGATGCACAATTAGCTGCCGAAAGCATAGCTAGTGGTGAAGAAAGAGCGCCAACGGTGGATTTTGATGCTGATTATGCAGCTGCACAACAATTCAGCGTTAGTGAAGTGGATCGCACAGGTGAAGGTGCAGCAGCAGCCGAAGCAGCGACTGCACCTCAATATCAAACCTCTAAACCACAAGAGACAAGAACTCAATCGCAGTCAACTGGCAATCCTGATGATTTTTTAGAGTTAGCAAAGGAAGTTGGGAATTCTGAAAATGAGGGTGTAACTAATGTCAGTGATGATTTAGTAAAACAAGCTTTAGAAAAGGGTGAACGGAAAAATTAAGTTTTCCTTATATCTTGCTAGTTTAGAGTGTGGGCATTGGTATACATTGCCCACTCGCGTGTTTTGGTCATTTGTCAATAGTTAAAATTTCCACTATCGACTTTTGACTATTTATTAATTAACGACCATTCATCACATCTAGTAGTTCGCTAGGTCGTCGAATTAAATAATCTGGATTTTGCTTGGCTAGGACTTCCGGTGAATTAAAGCCCCAAGTTACTGCAATCACTTGGATATTTGCTTTCTTTGATGCTTCGATATCTCTGGTTTCATCTCCAACATAAATAACTTCTTGAGGTTGGAGTTGATTTTGCCTTAATACATTATTGATTATGGTTGTTTTACCAAAAATCGTAATTCCTGAGTAGATAAAATCAAATAGGTGATTTAAATCATTGATTGTCAGGAATTGCGTCACATTGTCTTTAGAATTAGAAGTGATAATTCCCAACTTATATCCTTCATTTTGGAGTTCGATTAATGCTTCTTTAATTCCCGGAATTGGCTTTAATTCTGGAATTTTGTTTTTTAATTCTCCTTTAACTTTTTTAACTAAAAAAGGTATCTTAAATAGAGAAACTCCTGAGTACTTAATAATTTCCCTAGATGTTAAGTTTTTAAGTAGGGATAATTGCTCTGGGCTTATGTGTCTATAACCAAAGTCTACAGCTAGACGATTGGCAATACTTACAAGGGCATCTACTGTATCAGCAATAGTGCCATCAAAATCAAAAATAATTACTTTCGGGGTCATTATTTCGCCTGGATGCGTCAAGATTAGCTAGGGCGTTGCGTCGTAACATTTCTGGCTTAATCCGCCGCAAGGCAGATGCTGGAAATCGTTTATCCCACTCCTGATCTGAGATTTGGGCTAATTCTAGCAGTTGGGGAGCAATATTCGCAGGATTTGGCTGAAACTCTTCAATATCAGTTGTGTTGGCAAAACGTTGATTCCAAGGACAAACATCTTGGCAAATATCACAACCAGCAACCCAGCCTTGCAAATTGGGTATTACTGTCTCTGGCAATTGCTCTGCCCGATTTTCAATTGTATGATAAGCAATGCAGCGATTAGCATCCACAACAAAAGGCTGAGTAATTGCACCCGTAGGACAAGCCTGAAGACAACGAGTACAGCTACCACAGTGTTCTGTATGCGGGCGATCGCTCTCTAATTCCAAATTAGTCAACACTTCTCCCAAAAATACCCAAGAGCCATATTCCCGTGTAATCACATTACCATTTTTGGCAATCCAACCAATTCCGGCAAGTTGTGCCAACACTTTATCTTGCACCGGACCAGTGTCTGCATAATAACGAGCTAATACACCTTCACCAAGTGATTTTAACCAAATCGCTAGCTGCTTAAGTTTTTTATGCATTACCTTGTGATAATCCCTTCCCCAGCCATAACGAGAAATTTTGGCATATTCCTCGCCTTCTGGACGTTGATGTGGCGTATAGTAATTTAGCGCCACACACACTAGCGATCGCGCCTCTGGCATAACTAAGCGAATATCCTGACGTTTTGGGTTAGCCATCCATTCCATATCAGCGTGATAACCCAGTTCAATCCATGCTTGTAACCTCTGCGCTTCTGTGGTTTCTACCTTATCTACAGCAGCAATTCCAACCTTGTGAAAGCCCAACTCGCCGGCTTTCTCTTTCACCATATTGCTGCTTGTTACGGAATACTGATTCATTTTTTTATCTGGATTTTGCCTAAATTAAGGCGATTTAATTTTACATTACATAGTCAATACCTTTGATTAACATTTGTTGCTTACCCTATATATAAATTTTATTTATATAAATTTTATTTTAGATTCAAAACATGGTATAGACACAGTAATGCTGTGCGCCTACGAGTGGTCTGTATTTCCATGCAATTGAGAACCACTATATTGCAACATCTCTACCATCGTCAGGAAGATTTATACAAATGTGGCAATCTATCTCAACAGCAGGTTTCTTTTTAGCTATTTTTGTATTGAAATTAATATTTAGGTAGCATAAGACAGATATTTTTACGAAAAACGTAAAAAAGGATACAACCCCATAAATAAATTTATGGAGATTGTTAATTTTGAATTTTAAATTTTGAATTCGGAGCGAAGCGACGTGACCTCTGCTGAACAGTTGAAAAAAGAATTCCAGATTGAGGGAATTACAGAAACAAGTGTACTGCGTTATTTTGAAACCTTAAATGCAGGAGAATTTGAGGCAACTGCTGCCTTATTTGCGGAAGATGGTGTGATGCGTCCACCATTTGAATCTGATATTGTGGGAACACATGCGATCGCAGCCTACTTAAAACAAGAATGCCAAAACATTAAAGCTTATCCCAACACCGGAATAGCTGAGACTTTAGAAAATGCTACGATTCAAGTTCAAGTAACAGGCAAAGCACAAACTTCGTGGTGTAGTGTGAATGTCTTGTGGTTATTTATCCTCAATCAACAAAGACAAATTTCATATACTAGAATCAAACTTTTAGCTTCTCCCCAAGAGTTACTTTCTTTACGTCGTGAAAAATAGCAAATAAGTATAAAAGCTTAGGCAATGTTTGATCGTACCCCAAACAAAATCTAATCACAGTAAATTCACTTAACACATTTCTTGAAAAGTAATAACTTTTGTCTATTTCACTAATTCGGGTAAGGTAGCTTCTAACTTTAGACAGTTGGCACCATTAATCTGCAACTGGTAGTCTACTTTATCCATGAGACGATTCATAATTAGCCAACCATAACCACCTTCTTGTTTTTCCATAGGGTTTGGAGCATAGTAGTCAGACATATCAAAGCCTTCGCCGTAATCCCAAATTTCCAGGGCCAAATCCCGGTTTTTCACTTCCAAACGGAGTAAAATCGGTAAATTTGGTTTGTCCTTGTGGGCATGACGGACTGCATTTGAGTAGGCTTCTACTAAAGCCAGCCTCAAACGGCTTGATTGGCGTGACCAGTCTACAGAGTCTCCTAGCTGGATTTTCAAACATCCCAGCAGCCAGGTTTCGACAATATTAAGAAAACTCAAGTCACTTGGTACGTGAAGCTCACTTTTCATTACTTACAAAATCTCCAGTGAAAGTATAGTTTGATCATCTTCTTGAACGTGGTTGTCTGCCTGGATGCGAGCTAGTAAATGGTTAAGAGAAAGCGGTTGTTGCTCTTGTTGCAGGAGTTGCCAAAGACCATCTTGATTCAGCATAGAACGGTTAACTGAGTCAACGCCAGGCTCGGTTTTTGCTGTAGTAGTGAGATTATTTGATACCGTAGCTTCTGTAATTCCATCGCTGGCCAGTAACAATGTGTCTCCAGCAGCGAGAACCAAGCGACCAGACTGTGCCTGCCACTTAGGCAAGATCCCCAAAGGAACACTGCGAACTTTCAGGTAATTGGGATTGTCGGTTAAAGCACCTTGACGTGACCATAACAGTGGATAAATATGACCGGCATTAGTGTAGACGAGTTCCTTCGTGCTAGGGGTATAACAGGCTAACACAAGAGTGATGAAATAATTGTTGCTAATCAAATCTTCACTGAGAGCGTGGTTGAGGTTCTGCATGACCACATTTGGCTCGGCTGGTGCTTCTTGAGATAATTCCCGGCGCAAAACTGAAATAATACTAGCCATAAATAAAGCAGCTGGGACACCCTTGCCAGAGACATCACCCACTGCCAACCACAAATCGCCTTTGGGATGGACAAACACTTCAAAAAAATCGCCTCCTACTTCCCGCGCTGGGTAACAGCAGGCTTGCACCTTCACACCTTTAATGTCAGGTAAAGTTTGGCGTAGCAAGTTGTATTGAATTTGGCGGGCTACCTCCAACTCATTGTGAATCTGCTGTTGCTTTTCTTGGAGGCGCTGGTAGAGTTTTGCTTGAGATAGGGCTAAGGCTGCTTGTTCGGCAACACCTGCAATCAGTTGGATGTCATCGTCTTGCCAAGGGCGATCGCGTCCCCATTGATGGAGAACCAGCACAGCCAATAAATGCTGCTGATAGCTAAGTGGCACTACCAGGTGGTGAGAAGGATTACCCTCATATACATCTTGAGCAAGTTGATAATGACGGGTTTCCAGCACTTTTTCAATTAAAACACTGGGGTCGAAGAAGCAATCTGATACATCGGATTGAGGATCGCGGTATGAGAACTGGTCTCGTGTGAGGCGATCGCTCTCTACTGGTCTGAGCAAGCAATTGCTAGCTTCAAATGTTTGTCCAATAGTTGCTACAATTTTTTGCAGCATACTGTCGTAGTCTAGAGACTCCCGAATTGCCGTTGTTACCGCATTAAACAAAGATTCTCGCTGTAGGGCCCGACCCAACTCTTGCGTGCGCTTCTTAACTAGACGATATGTATCAGTGGCTTGCTCAACTAACGCTCTAAGCCGTTCAGGATTCCAGGGTTTGGTAATGTACTTGAATACCTGACCGGAGTTAATCGCATCCACCAAATCTTCGACATCAGTAAAACCAGTTAACAAAATCCGAATCGTGTCTGGAAAGCGCTCTACGGTGCGACTAAAAAATTCGGTGCCATTCATTTCTGGCATTCTTTGGTCAGAAATAATCACCGCCATTTCACCAAACTGATCCAAGATTTCCAGGGCGCCAAAGGCATGATTGGCTTTATATACTTGAAAATCTCGCCTAAAAGTGCGGTAGAGTAAATCTAAGTTATCTGGCTCATCATCTACCACCATGAGCTTAAGTTTGTCCACCCCAATATCCGCCATATTTGACTTTATTTTTCACATATTTGAATGGCGAGATAATATAATTTTTATCCCACCTGAGAATCAACAAAAAATTAATAACTAATCATTTTCAACAGCTATCAGTTATCAGTGTTTTAAAACTTGATAACTGTTCACTCAATTTAACCTTATCCTACTAACCCAGAACGCAAGGCGCGGACTGCTGCTTGGGTACGGTCATCGGCACATAGCTTATTCAAAATATTGCGAACGTGAGTTTTAACAGTCCCAACAGTGATATAAAGCCTTTCAGCAATTACTGCATTACTACAACCTTCGACAATCAACTGTAGCACTTCCAATTCCCTTTCTGTCAGGGTGTAAGGTTGAATTCCTTCTAGATTCTCGACATAATCAGGGTTAGAGGCAATGGTCTTAGAATCTACAAAAGCTGATTCCAACTTTTGCGGATTTTGTTGCGCTTGTTGTAATACAATCCGAGCGATCGCGGGATCAATCCAGGCGTTGCCATTGTAAGTTACTCGTACTGCTTCCAGCAAATTATCGAATTTGATATCTTTCATACAGTAAGAGTCTGCACCAGCCGCAAAAGCTGCCAATACAGCTTCTTTGTTATCCCGCAGCGTCAAAATTAATACCTTTGTGATTAGCTGCTGCCCATTAGCAGTAGATTTTACCTCCCGTGTTAGTTCAATGCCATCCTTATCTGGTAAACCAATATCGACAATGGCAATATCTGGTTGTACCATTTTTAACATCTTTAGCCCCTCAGCAGCATTGGCAGCTTCACCTACAACTTCAATATCATCTTTTTGCAGTAGTGCTGTCCGAATACCTACACGAGTTAGGTCATGATCTTCAATCAGAGCGATACGAATTTTACTCATAGCTAACTTCAGACCGTTACACTACCTTAACCAGAAAGTCGAGTTTCGTGACATACTCCCACACTAACTGTAAGCAGTATAGTGGGGGCTTCTGTTCCCGGAACCAGAGTTGCGAATTGAGCGTTTTATACTTAGTGAATATTTACACTTCAACAATAAAATTTGGACTGGTTCAGCCCAAGTACAAGCGCCCAAGACTAATTAGTTATGCTTTCTATTGTTGCAGGGCAATGGGAATCTCTCGTGCCTAAGTTCTAATATAAAAAATTTGATAAACTTAACATTCAAAGAAATCTGGTATGAGGTTAATCCAGAATAGGCTATGTCTAATGAAAATCAAGCATTTTCAGTATTGGGAATACCAGTTCATGTGATGGCTAACTATCCAGGCTGGTTGTTAGAATGCCTGCGTGCAGGCAAAGGAATTCATGTAGTAACGCTCAATGCAGAAATGACTATGCAGGCAGAGCAGAATAAAACCCTAGCTCAGGTCATTAAAAATGCTGAACTAGTGATTCCAGATGGAGCCGGGGTTGTTCTGTATTTGCGATGGCTGTTATGGCAAAAAGTCCAACGTTTTCCGGGGATTGAACTAGCAGAAAAACTTTTGCAAGAAATCGGGCAACAGAAAACAGGGGCAAAGGTTTTTTTCTATGGAGGAGCGCCTGGAGTGGCCTCAGCTGCGGCAGATTTTTGGCAGCAGCAAATTTCAGATTTGAGTATAGTAGGAACTCACTCAGGCTACCATTCCCCAGAAGAAGAAGCACAATTGCGAGAAACTCTGGTTCAATTGCAGCCACAAGTGATTTTTGTCGGTTTGGGAGTGCCACGTCAAGAGTTATGGATTGCCGAAAACCGCCATTTGTGTCCTCAAACAATTTGGATTGGTGTTGGTGGTAGTTTTGATATTTGGTCGGGAACTAAAACTCGCGCTCCAGCCTGGTTAGGAAATAATAATTTGGAATGGTTGTATCGGCTTTATCAAGAACCTTGGCGTTGGCGGCGGATGTTGGCTTTGCCAGCGTTTGCTGTGAAAGCTTTTGTTTATCGTTTAACAGCAAGGGGTGCAATTAGTTGAGAGTGCAGAGACGCGATTAATCGCGTCTGTACTGGGTGCTATTACTTAGTTCGTATTAAAGTCTTCAAAAAATTTAAATTTTCTTTGTTAAATTTTCAATTCCCAGGCGAAACCTGGGAATCCTTATTTTTGAGAGGAATGTCAAATTTAAACCCGTAAGCTATTTGGTTGTGGGGATGAGGAAAATTTAACAATGCCAGTATTAACAACTCAAGTTAAGAAAGACAAATCCCTTCATAGAGAGGACAATAAAACTCAACAGCACGGTAGCACTACTACTGTCAAGGTGCAATTGCAATCTGTAACCAAGACTTATACTAATGGCACTCACGCCTTGTTGAATGTAAACCTTGAGGTAAAAAAGGGAGAATTTCTGTTTATTACAGGGCCAAGTGGTTCTGGTAAATCAACGCTCTTGAAACTGCTGTATGGGCAGGAATTACCGACGCAGGGAGAAGTAATTGTTGATGGATGTAATGTAGCAGGTTTACGGGGCGATCGCTTGTCATTATTGCGGCGACGGATTGGCATTGTGTTTCAAGACTACAAACTAATTACCCAGCGAACAGTAGCGGAAAATGTGACTTTTGTGCTGCAAGCTCAAGGCTATACCCGTAAAGAAATTCAACGACGCTTAGAACCAACCTTGAAGCTGGTGGGTTTACTGAGTAAAGCTGACTGCTTTCCAGATCAACTATCTGGGGGAGAGCAACAACGGGTGAGTATTGCTCGTGCGATCGTTGGTACACCACCCCTACTGCTGGCGGATGAGCCGACTGGAAATCTCGATCCAGATAATTCCTGGCAAGTGATTCAGATTCTCCAGAAGTTAAATTCCTTTGGGGCTACAGTAATTGTTACTACCCATGATGAACAATTGGTACGGCGATGCAATCATCCGGTAATGCAAGTTCGCAATGGACAGTTGGCTCGAAAATAGTCACTTGTCATTAGTCATTAGTCCTTGGTCATTTCAAAGGACAAAGGACTAATGACAAAAGACAAATAACTAATAAACGTGGTGCTTGACTTTTGCTGATACAGGTGTAAAAGTTGTTGCTGTTTTAGAGGGTAGAACTTGTAAGCGATCGCAGGCTTGTAAACTTTTAAAAGCTGCCTCTCTGATCGCAACTTCCTCCTCTCGACTGAGTAGGAGTTGCAAGCATTCGACAACATCTTGCTGCACTGAAGAATCAACTTGCTTACGGCTGATGACTTTAGTTAGTTGACGTAGGGCAATCATCCGCTTTAACGGGTCTTTTTCTGTTAAATTTACCAACAACTGATCGAGGTGGTCTTCTTCTCGATTTTCATAGAAGTTGACGATTTGCCATACCAATAAAATTAAAGTTAATAGTGTTCCCACTCCTTGCACAATAGCACCAGCAGCAATCCAGGAACTGTGAGAGTCAATCCAAATTGCAGCAGCCATGTAAGTAGTGACAGTAGCAAAACCACCACTTATGACTGCTAAGGCTAACCGACGATTTGAACTGTTTAAGAAGTTACGTATCTTAGACCAGTGTAATTGCCAGTCCCACTCCTGCATTGAGTAAACCAATACCATTATCCCAACGCCGATTGAGAGAGCCAATAGCAGCATCCAGTTCCACAACAGCATGGCGACGACGATTGTCAAGAACCCAAGAAAGCCTCCAGGCCCAGAGAAGCGTTTAAATGTTTGCTGCTTTGTTGCTCCCTTTGTCTTGAACTTTGGAAGCGACCAGTTCCACCAGTCGGGGATCTGGTTGATCAGTTGCTGCCAAGAAGACGAAGCCTGTGCCACAGTGTTTACCTACTTGATTACGAAATTAACTATTGTATAAGTTTTACTACGGTTGAAGAAAGAGTGAAGACCCAAACCACAAGATGCCCGATTTTTAAGGGCAGCATAGTAGACTAGTACAGCACGGCGGAAATCAAGATACCATTTTAAATGGTTCAGAGCAAGGGCATAAAGGGTTTTTAAAGATAAAAACGAAAGTTATCAAGGGTGAATTGCCCATCAAAAGCACAGAAGGTAACGCTGTATATGTTATTCCCAGTTATAGATAATAAGGTATTGGGGGAAATTGGCGAGTCTGAATTGGCAAGATTAGCACTTGGTAGTGCAGTTTGAGCGATGAGTTGCCGATCGCGATCGTAGGCGGAAAGCACTAACCGTTGCGAACTAGTGACAAAGGCGCTAACTGAATTAACCGGACGCAAGAAAGTAGCTTCTAAAAATCCGCTTTTGGGCGCTCCCATTAGGACTGTTAGCCCTGAATAGGCTGGAAATGCTGGATTTGATGGCTGTATTGCTATAGAATTGTGAAAAATTACTCCCCAGCGTTCATATTGGCGCTCTACTGGTTCAAAACACTTTAAGTCTTCTAAGTCTAAACAAATACAAGTAGGTACGGTCACTCTGCCAGCATCAATAGCTGACTCGACCTGCTCCCCCAAAGCTGAAACTTTAATTTCACTTTGTATATTAAAGTCAAGCGCAAATTTAGCGTCTTCAATCGTTGGTAGTTTATTTAATTGAAGAGTAGCCTGTACCATGACATCCCGCCTTACCATTACCTAGATAATAAATAAATTTAGTAATACATCAAAAGCTATGTTTCTACATGTCTAACTAGAATTAATAGCTTGTTAAAATAAGCATTTTGAATCTTATTGACGCTCAGAATTATTTATGAGTTTCTTGATACACTAGCATAAAAACTTATCTTTTATTCACGTTTTTGTGATGCTTGCTACCATGAAAATCCTTATAAAACAGTAATCTCAACGCTCAGTCACTTTTTATTAGGAAAAAAAATCACCAAATCTTTACAAGTAGTCCAGTAATTTTATATCTACTTAATCTGATGGTAGGAAGAAGTCCTAAAGTGATTGGTTCGCCGATAATAACAATGAGTGAGGAGTTTGAACTAAATAGGTAAGTATTCTGAGATGACCAAAGAAGATGCCTTAACTCAACCTACAGCTTGAAGCCGTGGGTAAATCTAGTCAAGAAGTCATTAGTTATTAGTCATTAGTACTTTTTTCACGATTTTCGTAGACTTGGCACTAATAATTACTGACTAATGGTCAAGACAGCGAGTAGCAATTTATCCCATACACTGAAGAAATAAGCTTACTCGCCTACTCTTGTGACGCGGATAAATTATCAAACGCTTTCTCCGTGTACACGCAGCTACGTATCTGTTTTATTGCTCACGATACTTAATTACTACAGTCAACAAAAAGTACTTATGTTTCAACCACCAGGATTTGAACAACGCTCTATAAATACCTCACTAGGTAGGATGGTATATTATACAGCCGCTAAGTCACCTTGGCAGGACAATTTTACAGAAAAAGATGATCGGGAAACTTTAGTGTTTCTACACGGCTTTGGTGGTGGATCTTCTGCTTATGAGTGGTCAAAAGTATATCCGGCTTTTGCCGCCGAATATCGGGTCATAGCGCCAGATTTAATTGGTTGGGGTAGGTCTGAGCATCCGGTACGGAGTTATAAGATTGAAGATTATTTAACCACGATTCGGGAGTTTTTCGAGCAGACTTGTACCGGGCCAGTAACAGCGCTCGCTTCTTCTTTAACCGCAGCTTTTACAATTCGAGTAGCATCAGATCATCCTGATTTATTCAAGTCTTTAATTCTCACTACCCCCGCCGGACTTTCCGACTTTGGCGAAGACTACTCCCGTAGTTTTTTTGCCCAGTTAATCAGCGTTCCCGTTGTTGACCGTTTACTTTACAGTACTGGAGTAGCCACTAGTGGGGGTATTCGCAGCTTCTTAGAGCAACGGCAATTTGCTCAGTCTAATCGAGTGTACCAAGAAATTGTAGATGCTTATTTACAATCTGCCCAACAGCCTAATGCTGAGTATGCAGCACTCTCTTTTGTCCGTGGCGATTTATGCTTTGATTTATCCCTTTACATTCAACAACTGACCACTCCCACTGCCATTATTTGGGGCCAAAGGTCAGAATTTACAGGCCCCTCAATTGGTCGCCGCCTTGCCGAAATTAATCCCCAAGCGATCCGATTTTTTCAACAGCTGGAAGATGTGGGGTTAACGCCACAGTTAGAGTTACCAGCAGTGACAATTGGGTTAATTCGCCAATTTTTGCCTTTACTTAATTAGTGCTTTGTTCAGTACATCGGTAGGGGCGCACAGCTGTCATAGGTGTCAACTTAACCTAAAAGCTATGTCCCGCAAGGAACTGAAGTTCCTTGGCTTTTAGCGAAAGTCATCTCAGAGATGACTAAATATAGCCAAAAATCTTTAGTCTACTTCAGTAGACTATAGCTAAAAGCCAAAAAACTTTAGTTCCAGGCGGGTCAGTCAAGCTTTCACTTAAGCTACTTTTAGCTTAAGTTGACACCAATGCACACCTGTGCGCCCCTACTGTATTAATTATTTATTTCTGTACTTTATACCATGCGGAAATCTATAGCCAAGCCAGTACATTGTAAAGCCAGCACTGTTCGCCTAGCATCTCCCTCAAGAGAAGACAGGTTTCACATCGCAGGTGATGGAGTCCGAATTCTATTCGTTAGGACTGAGCATATTTTTACAAAATTGAGATGCTCTAAGATCAAATTCAAGACGATTGGTTTCATTATAGTATTCAAAATAACTATAGTATTCAACCTGACTTGATAAATTGCTAATTACACAAACAAAATAAGGCATAGCAAATTTATACTAGCAGGTAGATTATCTGATGACTATTCCAGAGCCGATTAAAAAATTTATTACATGGATACAAGGTTTTGACCATCGGATTTTACGAAATGAAGATGATGTAAAAGAAAAGTTTATTTTACCAATGTTTCACTATCTCTGTTATCCAGAAAAATGTCATCATGAATACTCTTTAAAAACATCTAAATCAGAAAAGTACGGCAAAAGTCCAGAAAATAGTCATATTTATTATATTCAAAATGATATTCAGCAACAAAATACTGGTACTTCACTTGTTTTTATTAAAATAATAGAACCTCAAACAGCTAAATTAAATGATGATATCGAAAAATATAAATTTTACATTAATCAATTTAATCCGCTATTTTTTATTATCACTAACGGATATAATATTAAGGTTTTTGAATGTCTATATTGCTATAAAAATGAATTGGTATTTGATATAAATATAGATAAACTTAAAAGTAATGATATCGCTTCAAAATTTTATAATAAACTAAACTTTGATTGTGTGAAAAATATCGATACTACAGCAAACATTTTAAAAAATACTAAATATAACTTAATAGAAAAATTAATTAGATACCATCCAGATTTACAGGATGTTTTAGAAAAGTATGATTTTGAGCCTTGCACTAAGAAAGAAGGCTACCGCTTGGTTGTTGTGAGAAAAAAAGTAGCGATCGCATGTAATTTACCCAAAGCTTTTGGAGAGGGTAATTGTGAAATAAAGTTCAGCAGTCTCATTTTAAGAGGTTTAAAAATTTACTTAAATCATCAAGATATTTTAGGTCTAATGACTGGATTGCACACTCAGCCAGATTGGGGATGTCGTCGGTTTTTTAAACAGTTAAATAAAAATACTTTTGAGGTATATTTAGGTAAAACGACTCTAATTTTATCAGAGTTAGAAGCAGCAGACTTATGTTTTTGTATTGATGGAGTTTGCCAAGAATATAAAAATTTAACAATTGAAGTTGAAAATGCTTTAGAAACATGGAATTTTGAATTTATAAAATTTACAGAGAGTCGAGGCTTTATCCTTTTTTCTGTAAGACAAGAGTTATGGGAGTTAATGCAGCAGTTTGCTAATGAATTTGATTATACTAAAGGCAAGTCAGAATGGCATCTATTCCATAAAAAAGATATATCAATTCGAGTAAGTCGGGGAATTCGCGATCATGCATTTATATTACCTAAACTTGATAGAAGATTAGATTTATTGCCTAATAATCAAATTAACATCATCTATGAGCTAAATGATGTTAATTTAAAATCTATTGAGACAGGTAAATTAACCTTATGGCAGCAAGATATTGGAATACAGGGAACCTGGACAGCTAGATATGCCAAACAGTGGTTATTAAAGAAATATATACCAAAAGTTATTAATTATTACTCAGTAAAGTCTCAACTATCGGAAGCTGAATTGCTAGCTAAAATCACAAATTACACAAGTGAGCGTGTGCTGATTAAAGAAATTGATAATATCAAAGATTTAGTACCTTATCTTCGTGATATACAATCTTGGCTAAATATATATGTAGAAAATATTGCTGCTGCGCTCTTGAAACCATATTATCAAGCCTATACAAATCTGGTGCGTAATACTGATTCGTCCATAACAGGCATCGACTATATTATAGGAAATTTGCGTAAAATTGAGTGGACGAATAGGCAAGAAGAAATTTATAACAATTTCACAGACTGGAAAAACTTGACTTTTAAACATGCTATAGATTGCTTAGATCAGCAAGTAGCAAGAATAAATAATTGTGAATACGAGAATACTTTAAAGGCAGATTTAATAACTCGGACATTTATTTGGATTATAGAAAATGGGAAAATCTCTTTTTCGCAAGCTCAACTAAATGCTGCTAAACAGGCTTTGCTAACACTTTGGGAAGAAAGTCGCTTTGAAATGCGCCATGTGTATCCTAATCGATAAAGCTACATAATCTGCTGTAAATGCAACACAAATCCAGGTAGTACATTTTCTCCTGATAAACTAACAGGATTGTCTAATATCTCTACATCTTTACCTGGACGATAAATTTCTACTCGCTTGTTTTTTCGGTCGATTAACCAGCCTAATTGAGCGCCATTTTCGATATACTCCTGCATTTTCTCTTGCAATTCTTTTAAGGAATCAGTACGAGAACGCAACTCTACTACAAAATCAGGACAAATTGGGGCAAATTTTTCTTGTTGTTCCGGGGTTAAAGCATTCCACCGCTCAATTTTTACCCAAGAAACATCAGGAGAACGTTCTGCACCATTAGGTAGGGTAAAGCCACTTGAAGAGTCAAAACCTTTGCCTAATTTAGTCTGTTTATTCCAAATTCCTAACTCAACAACCATATCAAAATTACGGTTGCCAGTATCACTACCTGTAGGTGGCATAATTAATAATTCCCCTGATGCTGTACGCTCAAATCGATAATCGCGGTTTTTCTGACACATCTGGAAAAATTGCTCATCAGTTAAGTCAATTTTCAATTTGAGTGTAGAAGGGAAAGTGGTTGTCGTGGCGTTCATAGGCTATTGTGAGCATCTTACTTTCTAGTTTAGTGGTGTGTGGGGTGCGATCGCTGCCAGAAGATGATGGAGAGCGATCGCACAACGAAAATACCAAATAAGCCCTTATTAAGTTTCTTTTGTTTAAGCATACCGAGGTGGCGATGTCTACGATGGGCTACGCCTATGCTCGGTACAGGGGAGTGTCAGCACGGTTAGCTAGAGCGTACATGAATAAATAATCTTTAACTGAAGCGATCGCGTCTTTTGGAGAACCTAAACCGAGTCTTATTCTGCGATCGCCCCTGTTCGCGTTCGAGCGTCATAGCCCTTCGTATATATTGCCTACTTCTCGCACAAATCCAAAATACCCTGCTTGCTTAGTACGGCTTTCACTACTTTTCTTTTATGTCAATTATTTGCAAAAACATATTTGCAACAATCTATATTAATTTACAAACAATAAAAAATTGATAAATCAACTTTTAAAGTCTGGTCTAGATTCTCATACAGTAAATCGAACTGTTACTGTACTTAATATCAAGCCCAATTTTACAATTAACCAACAAAAATCAGTGTGCAATTAATTAGCGAGAGTAACTATACAGGCAAACAAGGGGCATCCCATTGTTAACGGTAGGTAAATTTTCGCCACAGTCTACTAGTAGTCCACCAAACAAGCTTTGCGGGGTTTATCGTAAGAAAATCAAGTTCTTTTCTCTCCCTCCCCCCTACTTTTTTTATTACTGCTGCCGTCGTTCTTCCATTTTTTGAGTAGAAATCATAGTGTTGACACTCTCTACATCTGCCATCATCAAAACTGCTCCCTGCACTTCAATGCCAAGCAATGGAGTGATCGCCAGGTAACATTTTATTTGCCTACCCCGACGATTGGTAGCATCGAGGATCATTTCTTGAAACTGTTTTTTTCCCGATAGGGAGTCGCGGATGGGCGATCGCAACTGCTCGACGGGTAGGCCAATGTCTAGGCTGAAGATAGACTTTCCTAAAACTTCATCAGTTCGTAAGCCCCATAAATCTTCTACGATGTAATTCCAAATTGAGACGTTAAAGCTGCTATCAATTACTACTATTCCAGTTTGGAGATTTCTGAGAATAGAGATAACGATAGCATTAGCCTGATTCAGTTCTGTAGTGCGATCGCTCAACTCGCTATTAATTGTTTGTAATTCTTTATTAGTAGATTGTAATTCTTCATTCATGGTCTCCAATTCTTCGTTGGTGGATTGGAGTTCTTCGTTGGTAGTTTCTAATTCTTCATTGGTGGATTGGAGTTCTTCGTTGGTAGTTTCTAATTCTTCATTGGTAGATTGGAGTTCTTCGTTGATAGTTTCTAATTCTTGTCGGAAGCGTTGCAGCGCCTCTTGGAGTTTAATGTAACGGGTGACATCATGAAAAGCGATGCTTACACCTAAGAAACTGGTATCGGTGTCTTGCAAAGGTGTAATCTGCACATCCAGATATTGGGTTTCTGTGTTGGACAAATAACGCTCTACATTTGTCAGGGTGATGGGGCGGCGTTCATTATAAGCCCGTTCAATTAGCGATCGCAACTCAATTGGTCGATAGGAAAGTTCCAGATCCCGGAAGGGACGAGCTAAATCTCTGGAGGAAAGGGCAAACAAATTCCGCGCCTGCTCGTTCACCAGTACCAGAGTTCCATTGTTATCAATGACTACTTGGGCAATTGGTGCTGTGTCAAAACCCATATCTCGTAACCGGAGGTGTGGAGACAAACGGTTACTAGATTCGTCATCTACGGAATTTGCCATAACTAAGAGGCGATTGCGGATATTCACCGACGGTACCTTAATAAATATCCGGTTTTTTAAGTCTAGTGACGTAAACAAACTTGAATGCATCAATAGCATCTCCGCTTTCCCCAAAAACAGATAGCCTGCATCATTTAGTGCAAAATGAAACCGGGCCAGAATTCGCCCTTGAGTCTCAGAATTAAAATACATCATGGCATTGCGACTAACCAGCAAGTCTAAGCGCGAAATGGGCGCATCCTGAAGCAAGTCGTGGCGACCAAAAATCACTGAGCGGCGCAAGTCTTGGCGGAAGACATAGCGGTTCCCAACAATCTCAAAGTATTTCTGCCGCAGTTCATCTGGCACAGCCTGGATTTCTTTTGCTGAATACGCAGCAAGACGTGCCTGGTTGAGAGCCTCTTCATCTACATCTGTGGCGTAGATTTTCACCCGTTGGCGAAATTCCTCTGCTCCCAATATTTCAGCCATCAACATTGCCAGGGTATAAGCTTCTTCCCCAGAAGCACAACCAGCGCTCCAGATGCGGATTTGGTCAGAACTTTGTTTATTTTTAATCAGATTAGGCAACACTTGCTCTGCTAGATATTCCCAAGCTGATGAATCTCGAAAAAAAGCGGTGACGTTAATTAGAATGGTGTTGAAAAGATAATTGAATTCTTCTGGATCAACTTCTAGGTAGTCTAGATAATCTCCAAAGTTCTCTACGGTCAATGACTGCATTCGCTTGCATACGCGACGCATCAAGGTTGAGCGTTTATAGCCTGTAAAATCAAATCCCCGGCTTTGTCTGAGATAAACTAGTAAATTTTCAAATTGGGGATCTCTTTCTGGGGAAGTCATAGGGTAGGGGCAGAGGGCTGGGGACAAAGGAGTGGAGTTTTGAACTGCGTTTGCGAGTATCAAAGACGCGTCCACGAGTAAAAAAGACTCATTAAAGGAGTTCCAAGCCTGATTAATGAGTATCAAAGACTCATCAAAGAAGTTTTAAGCCTCATTAATGAGTATCAAAGGCTCATTAAAGGAGTTCTAAGCCTCATTAGTCTATCTATTGAAGACTGAATAAGGAAGGATTCGAGTCCACGATTAGTAGACTTACGCTATTAGCCAGAGAATTTATTCTCTGGCAAGAAAGTGAGCAGGTGCAAGATATAACTTAAACTATGTTGACACTAAGTTGCATTTTAAAATATATTTCCTCAACCCCTCAGCTTAGTAAGATTCTCCCATGACCAAAGTTACCAGGGCGCTTGAGATTTCATTGAGGGGAAGAATAAAATCTACATTGCCAGTTTGAATTGCGGCGGAAGGCATCCCAGAAAATTCGGCGGTTTTTGTGTCTTGAACAATGATGATACCGCCCATTTTCTTAATTGCTTCTACTCCCATCGCGCCGTCGCTACCCGTTCCAGTTAGCACAAGGGCGATCGCTCTATTTTTGTAAGTGGCTGCAACCGATTTAAATAATAGGTCAGCCGAAGGACGTAAAAAATTTACTGATTCCGATTCTGATAATGAAAGCGTGCCGTCACCGTTAACTAACAAGTGAAGATTGGGTGGAGCAATGTAAGGCATTCCTGGGGGGGAGCAACGCGATTTGGTGAGGTAGGATCAAAAACCAGCGATCGCTAAAAAT
>NZ_CAXTNE010000145.1:0-19522 GCF_964245445.1 uncultured Nostoc sp. | reverse complement strand
GTTTTAATGATAAGTCTTTAGCCGGACATGATATTACACCTGCACCCCCATGTCCATAGTTATGAATGATGCAAGTGTCTTATTCTCGCTCTAAACGAATATTCTGCTTTCGGAAAGGACGTAAACCCGCACGAACAGGTTCGTGAGAATCAATTTGGGCATCTTTTAACGCTGGCATAAACTCAATACATCGTCTATGCATATCTTGAAGTGGCTTGTAATTTTCTAAGCCAATATTCAAAGATACCTTTTTGTTTGGCGGAACAATTCGGGAAAATATTAGCTTGGCACATCCTGAAGCCACTTTAGCTGAGATTATTGAGGCGGCGCGATTGGCGGGTGCTGATGAGTTTATTAAAAAGTTACCTATGGGTTATGAAAGCCAGATTGGTGAAGGAGGTGGGTTATTGTCTGGAGGACAGCGACAAAGAATTGCGATCGCAGAAGAACCAGACCAAAAATTTGGCGAAAAAGAAAGTTTTGGTACAAATCGCTGTCAAATTATTGCCAATGGATTGTTAGAAGCTTGGCAGCAAGAAGATAATTCCCCAGAAGGTCGGATGACATCGATTCTGCAACAATTCTCTTTGAGAGAAATTGATTTGCAACGTCCTTACCTGAATGCAAAGTCTGAAGATATTTACAGAACGTTAAAGTTATGAAAATTACTAATCTTACCCCTGATATTCCAAATCCTGATATTCAGCCTCAGTTAACCACCGCAGATGAACTTGCCCTTGCTAATCTGTATTTGTCACCCTTTTAAATAAAGCTCGATAAACAGGCTCACCCTTTTTTTGCGTACCTATTTCTCGTTCTGTGGGGACTGGTAGCGGATTTTCTGCTAACCATTCTTCTGTACCAACTTTCTGATAAGCTGGGTGAGCAGCAAAGCGATCGCGCATTTCCACAGCAACAAACTCCATATCTGATTGCAGAAATACAACTCCTCCAACTGCAAGATAACTGGCTAATTCTGCCACTAGTTCTGGTTGCACTACACGACGTTTAGCGTGGCGGGTTTTAAACCAAGGATCGGGGAATTGAATTGTAACGCGCTGTAAACTTCCTGGAGGGAGGGAAGATAAAAGCGAGTGCAGTGAGTTATTCACATTGCAAAATAAGTAGTGCAGGTTTGTGAAACCTAACTTAGAACGTAACTTATTCGCCTCTAACACCAAAGGTTCTCGAATTTCCAAACCGAGAAAATTCCAATTGGGTTCTATTTTGGCCATATTTACCAAAAACTGTCCTTTAGCGCAGCCAATATCTAAATGTAGTGGTTGATTTGGCTTTGCATAAATTTTTTCCAAGTCTTGGGGACTTGCTGGTGTTTGATACTTTTTACCAAGTGGATTAACATGCTGGCGGACTCGGACTGCTGCCAAAATTTTCTCTCCTGTACGTGAAAATATCCTGATATACTAACTATGAAACTCCTTTTCGATTGACGAACTGTCACAAACGTTTGAAATTGTACTTAATCAGGAAGCGTAGCTTGCCGCCATAGGCATCGCCTCATCAAAAAAAAACCAACGTGTACCTGAGTGTAAAGTAAAACGTAAAACCTTTATTGCCTAAGACTTTGAAGAAACTCTTGCTTGAGCGCAAAATAGTTAGTAATCTCTGCAACAGTAAGCGGTGTAACTTTTGTTTCTGCTCGGATTGGCTGTAATAAAGCATTTAGGCTGCAATGTGAACTGTTAGCCTTTCTGTATACGCAATCGGAACTCATGCCAGTTATCCTAAAGTAGTCACCTATTTTTAGTTGTTGGAAAGTCATCATATCCTCAAAATTTTTGGTAGATAACGGTTATAAAAGTAAGAGCTTATAAAGCCAATTTTAAGTTGTTCTCTTAAATTTACCCTGTCATATTTCAAGTTAAGTAAATTTGCACTAAGCAAGCTTTTAGTTCATTGCTCTCTTTAACTAACTAAAAGCCTCTTTACCGTCATTTATTATACCTTTTTTTACTAGATATTTTAGTTAGCTACCCAGGCAAAAAAAAGCAATACATGCTAGAATTATATCAAAATATGGCAATTATTCAAGAGCAATTTAGAATAATTTTGCGCTTTGTTGAGTAAACAAGCTAAAATCTACGATTTTTGGAGATTTTTAGGTTATGACAACCTCACAGGAGAGGATTATCCCGATAGACTTGCGAACCGAAATGTCGCAGTCTTATCTGGAATACGCCATGAGCGTGATAGTGGGTCGGGCGTTGCCAGATGCCAGGGATGGTCTAAAACCTGTGCATCGTCGCATTCTCTACGCAATGCACGAGCTAGGTCTGCTCCACGATCGCCCTTTTAAGAAATGCGCCCGTGTGGTAGGGGAAGTGTTGGGTAAATATCACCCCCACGGTGACACGGCAGTATATGATGCCTTGGTACGGATGGCGCAGGATTTTTCCATGCGATCGCCCCTAGTTAACGGACATGGTAACTTTGGTTCGGTAGACAACGATCCGCCAGCCGCCATGCGGTACACAGAATGCCGCTTACAAGCTTTAACTAGCGCTGGTCTACTCCACGACATTGAGTATGAAACCGTAGATTTCGCCGATAACTTCGACGGTTCCCAGCAAGAACCGACAGTGCTACCGGCACGGATTCCCCAGTTGTTGCTCAACGGTTCCTCTGGGATTGCCGTGGGTATGGCAACCAACATTCCCCCCCACAACTTGGGCGAATTGATTGATGCTTTAGTGGCTGTAATCCACAATCCAGAAATCACCGATCTCGAATTAATGCAGTATGTCCACGGCCCAGACTTTCCGACTGGGGCGCAAATTTTGGGGACATCTGCCATTCGAGAAGCTTACACCACCGGGCGTGGTTCCATCACCATGCGTGGTGTCGCTAACATTGAAACCGTTGAACAACGGGGACGACCAGATAGAGAAGCAATTATCATTACCGAATTGCCCTATCAAACCAATAAAGCGGCGCTGATTGAAAAAATCGCCGAAATGGTGAACGAGAAGCGTCTAGAGGGCATTGCAGATATCCGGGATGAAAGCGATCGCGACGGGATGCGAGTTGTCATAGAACTCAAGCGTGATGCTTATCCCCGCGTTGTGCTGAACAACCTCTACAAGCAAACGCCACTGCAAGCCAACTTCGGCGCAAATATGCTGGCGTTGGTGAATAGCGAACCCCAAGTACTCACCCTCAAGCAGTTCTTAACCGTCTTCTTGGATTTCCGTATCGAATCCATTGCCAGACGTACCCGTTACGAACTGCGGAAAGCCGAAGAACGCGACCATCTCCTGCAAGGATTATTAATTGCCCTGTCCCACTTAGATCCAATTATTGTCTTGATTCGCCATGCTCCCGATGCGCCGACAGCCAAAGGCGAATTAATCACAACTTACGGACTTTCGGAAGTGCAAGCAGATGCGATTTTGCAAATGCAATTGCGGCGCTTGACTGCTTTAGAAGCAGACAAAATTCGTTTGGAACACGAGGAATTACAAGCGAAAATTACCGATTTGCAAGATATTTTGGCACGCCGGGAAAGAGTGCTAGAAATCATTGAAACCGAAGTCGCGCAACTAAAAACTAGTTTCGCCACACCCCGCCGCACGGTTATTTTACCAGGGGAAGGGGAATTAGATGACCGTGACTTAATTGCCAATGAAAAAGCAATAATTCTGGTTACAGAGCAAGGCTACATCAAACGGATGCCAGTTAACACCTTTGAAGCGCAAAGCCGTGCTACCAGAGGCAAAGCCGCAGCCAAGGTGAAAGATGATGATACCATTGAGCATTTTTTGACTTGCTGCGATCACGACAGTATTTTATTCTTTAGTGAGCGTGGTGTTGTTTATTGCCTGAGAGCTTATCAAATTCCAGCGAGTTCGCGTACCAGTCGCGGCACACCAATTGTCCAGATGCTACCGATTCCCAAAGAGGAAAAAATCACCTCGATTGTACCGGTTGACGAGTTTAGCAGTGAAGAATATCTGGTCATGCTCACTAAGGGCGGCAATATCAAAAAAACCGAATTGGCAGCGTTTAGTCACATTCGCGCCAATGGTTTGATTGCGATTTCCTTAGAAGAAGGCGACCAACTGCGCTGGGTGCGACGCGCTAGAGTAGAGGACAGTGTAATCATTGGTTCTCGTAACGGGATGGCGATTAACTTCCGGTGCAACCACGAACAACTGCGTCCTTTAAGTAGGGCGACTCGTGGGGTAAAAGCCATGAAACTCAAAAATAAAGATGAACTGGTGGGTATGGATATCCTCCCCGCAGCAATTCTTGAAACTTTGGATATAGTTACAGAAGCCGAAACTGAAGATATCGAAACAATCGAAACAGAAGATATCGAAATGACCGAAACTAATGAAGAGTCCGCAGAAGTGCCTAGCAGTGGCATTGTTGGCCCTTGGGTGTTGGTAATTACAATGGGAGGATATGGTAAGCGCGTACCAGTTGCCCAGTTCCGCCTGCAAAACCGTGCTGGTCAGGGTTTAATGGCAACCAAGTTCAAAAACCGCAAAACCAAAGACAAGTTAGCAACCCTACGCATTGTCAACAATGATGATGATGAAATCATGATGGTGACAAATCGCGGTATTATCATCCGTCAAGCGGTTAATGCGATTTCTATCCAATCGCGATCGGCAACTGGAGTCAGAGTGCAGCGTTTAGACGAAGATGACGCCATTACCGGAGTGGCAGTAGTTCCACCTGATGCTGCCGATGCAGAAGAAGCAGAGTAAAAAGCAGGGGGAGCTGGCGTTGCAGGGGAGGCAGGGGGAGAGGTTTATCTCTTCACTCCCTTGCTTGACTGCCTTAGCTAGCGGCATTTTAATGGGGCTAACCGTAGCCCCTGTAGGTGCATGGTTTTTGGCTTGGATTGCCATAGTCCCCTTATGGGTGCTAGTTGTCACTTCAGCCAAACGCAAAAACCAATCCCCCCCTGCTTTCTTCTGGGGTATCGGTTATCACGGTGTCGCCCTATCTTGGATTACCGGAATTCATCCGATGACATGGTTGGGCGTTCCTTGGTTGCCAAGTTTGTTAATCACCCTTTTTTGTTGGGGATTTATCAGCCTCTTGGGAGGGGTATTCGTTAGTATTTGGGCGGCTGTGATGGTTCGCCTGAACGGACAAAAACCGTGGCTACGTATACTGATTGGTACAGCCATCTGGTGTGGCTTAGAGAGTCTATGGAGTGCTGGCCCTTTGTGGTGGAGTTCTCTTGCTTACACCCAAAGTCCGCACAATATTGTAATTTTACATTTGGGGCAACTCTCTGGGCCTAATACTGTGACAGCTGCGATCGTTGCCGTGAATGGCTTGATTGCTGAAGGATGGACGAACCGCCAAGACGCCAAGATTTCCTCTGTGTCGCGCCAGTTGCTACAAGTCGGGGAACCTGACGACACTTGCTTCAACGCGGGGAACCCGCGCAACGCAGTGTCTCCCCAACGCGCTGGCTTCTCTGCGCCTCTGCGGTTCGTTAATAAATACTGGGTTATCGCTACAGGATTATTAATTACCTTACACCTTATAGGTTTTATCTTATATAGCCGTCCCATCGCCCAATTACCAGAAGCAGCCTTGAAAGTGGGGATTGTTCAGGGTAATATCCCAAACCGACTTTTACGAAGTTCCGAAGGGTTTCGTCGCGCCCAAGAAAACTATACCAATGGATATCTAACTTTAGCAGACCAAGGTGTAGATGCAGTCCTCACCCCAGAAGGAGCCTTACCTATTTTCCAGCGTAACTTGATGGAAACTGCTTTAGTCGCAGCCGTGAAGGCAAAAGGTGTAGTTGCTTGGATTGGGGCTTTTGGCGAACGGGGAGACAGTTATACAATTAGCTTGTTTACTTTCAACAGTAAGGGTGAAATTGTCAGCCGCTATGATAAGTCCAAACTAGTACCTTTGGGAGAATATATTCCCTTTGAAGGAATTTTAGGTGGGATAGTTCAACGCTTGTCGCCTTTGGAAGCACACCAAGTTCCGGGTTCGGCAAATCAAATATTTGATACTCCTTTTGGTCGGGCGATCGCTAGTATATGTTATGAATCTGCTTTTCCTGAGCAATTTCGCCGTCAAGCTGCTGCGGGTGGGCAATTTATCCTCAGTTCTTCTAACGATGCCCATTACACTGCATCGATGCCATTTCAGCACCATGCACAGGATATCATGCGGGCAATTGAAACTGATAGATGGTCAGCACGAGCAACTAATACAGGATATTCAGGCTTTATAGATCCTCACGGCAGAACCTTGTGGATATCTGGATATAATACTTACGAAACTCATGCTGAAACAATTTATCGGCGACAAACGCAGACTTTATATGTGCGTTGGGGTGATTGGTTGACACCATTGTTATTGATATCCTCTGGAGGAGCTTGGCTATTAATTCAACTTGGGCATACAAAAAAAATCAGTGATTAAGAATTAACTGCCAAATTACCCATAAGAAAAGAACCCCACTCCCAAATATTTAGTATGAATGCCTCCCGTGATAAGCAAATCATCTTAGATGCAGGCGATCGCTACTGATAAATTGATATCAATTTTATTTTTAAACTCTTACCAATAATGGTAAGAGTTATTTTATAACAGTAACCTGCCGCAATGTTTATCTAACCTTAATTAAGCAAATTTATCCAACAGACTAATTGTTGGCTGTAATGACTGAGCTTGAAAAAATAGCATACTTTGCTCACCAAAAGCAGTCCAATTTTGATTAGATAAACGCTCAGAGGCAACAATAATTTCGTCTGGGTGCTTGAGTGCATCACAAGACCAATAAAGAGTAGGAGCTTGTGTACGATAAGCGTAGCGAATTGCTGCAATTGCTTGACCATCGGTGACAATTATATTGGCACTAAAGCTGGTGTCGTATTTTGATGCTAACTCAGTCAATTTTTGAACCGTAGCATGTAAGGCTGAGAACAGAGTGCTGTCTGGAGATGACTGCCACATTTCCACTAACAAGGCGAAGATATGTTCAGAGTCAGTCATGCCTTTAATCAGGCCGTATGTGGAATCAGAGAGGCTGTCACGGATTGGTCTATAGAGAGTCTGTTGAAAGTTTGAGATTTCGCCATTATGCACAAACAACAGTTTCCCACTGCGAAATGGCTGACAATTGCTAATGTCGAGCGATTCACCTATCCCAGCCAATCGCGCATAGCCGACAGTACAAGTAGATTCTACATAGTTGCTCAACTCTTCCAGATTCGGATCGTTCCACATCGGGATCGTATTTCGGTAAATAAAGGGTTTACCCACTTCGTCATACCAGCCTACACCCACCCCGTCTGCACAAACTACTCCTGATTTTAATTCCAAAGGACTGTAACTTTGTTTGTAAAGCGAATGCTCCTGTTTATACAGCAACTCATCTAATAGGATGGAATTACCAAGGTAGCCAATTAATCTACACATAAAAAAATGACGTTGCTGAAAGAGTAATGAACAAAATTCAGTCACAAGCTCCGATAGAAATCGAACCTTTTAACTGTGCAATTACTGCGAATCTTTACTAAATTTAACAATTATTTTTTATCTTGTGTACGCTTGAACTATGACTAAAGTCATGGTTTTGTTTGCAAATTTTAGAATAACTTTTTCTAAAAAAATAGATTAAATAAATTTAGATATAACTAAAGGAAGTAAAAGATATTGCTATTTTATGCATATCATTTATGACAGGATAATTTATTGATACCCCATTTACTCAACGTCAGTTCGACGAACCTCTCCCTGACTTGAACTTTAGTTCAAATCTGTCCCTCTCGCCCGTCGGCTACGGTATACACATAAGTCTCTTAAACTGAACCTTTGTTGCATCGACCTGCACCTTTGTTGCATTGACCTGCAAAACATTAACTTACTCTACGTTACGCAGTAACTCTAAAAAACTTGTGCATACACAGTAGCGCCCCTCGGAAAGGAAGGTTTGCATTACTAACAAGCATTGCCCGCTATATCTACCCTACAAACTTAATTATCTCTACCTCTGGTAATTTTTTTAATCCGTTGGACTCATCTAATATTAATCCAGAGATTTTTTAAAAATGAGTTTGCTTGAGGTAAAGCCGCAATTCAGACGAAAGACGCATCTGAATGATCAACCAAATATCTAGATACCTAGAAAATTTACTGCGGCAATTCTGGAGTTCTTAGGCTTTCTGAATCCCTTAACTTGAGATGGAAAAGTTATGCAGTGTATAAAATTAGCTGATCAGCATTTTATTTCATGTTAAAACGTTCTTATTTACTTAAATACTTATACTGTTTATTCGCAAGTCCAGTATTCGTTATCACGCTAATGCTCACAGCATTGACCAGTGGTTGTCAAAAAAACGATCCAGCAGCAAATGCTCAAAGCCCGCCACCATTGCCGGTAAAACTTCAGAAAATTGATGCAGGCACAATCGAAGAAAGTTCCCAGTTTGTCGGGTCGTTGGAGGCGCAGCAAAAAGTCATACTACAGCCCCAAACTCAGGGACGAATCGAATCGATTCTCGTATCGAGTGGTCAGCGAGTGCAGCAGGGTACGCCGATCGCATCCCTGAGTTTAGATCAGACTCAGGCTAATGTCGCCAGTTCGATCGCAGCTGCAAGTTCCGCCCAAGCAGCATTAGCAACTGCCCAAGCACAGCAACAACAAGCCGAAGCCCAACGCACCAAAGCAGCCGCAAATGTTCAGTTGCAACGGACACAATCCAATCGTACCCAACAGTTAGTTAGCCAAGGAGCCATAGCTAGACAAGAGTCAGACGTTGCTAGAAATAATTTACAAAGTGCGATCGCAGACCTGCAAGCAGCCGAAAAACAAGTCACAGCATCGGGGGCAGCCGTCCGGCAAGCACAGGCAAATATCCGCCAAGCTCAAGCAAGCACGGCTGCGGCACAAGTCAACCTCGGTTTCAAGCAAGTGGTAGCACCCATTAATGGCGTAGTCGGTGAATTTCCGGTCAAGGTTGGAGATTATGTCAACATTGGACAAACAATTACCACACTCACACAAAACGATTCACTGGATCTCAATCTTTCTATACCCTCAAATCGATTAGGCCAATTACGAACGAACTTACCCGTTGAGTTAATCGATCCCACCACCCAGCAAGTGCTTGGTACAGGTGCGATTAGCTACATTTCTCCAAATGTAAGTTCTAACCAACAGTCAGTTTTGAGCAAAGCCCGCTTTCGGAATTCCCAAGGGCGATTGCGCGATGGACAATACGTTCAAGCTCGTGTGATTTGGAATCGACAACCAGGTATCTTGATTCCCACCGTTGCAATTTCTCGCATTGGTGGACAAAGTTTTGTGTTTGTCACCGAAAACAAAACCGTAAATGGACAACAGCAGCAAGTTGTGCATCAGCGTTTAGTGCGCCTGGGAGATATTCAAGGCACAAATTATCAAGTTATCGATGGGCTTAAATCCGGCGAAACGATTGTAACTTCTGGCATTCTCAAACTTAGAGAAGGCGCACCAATCCAACCAGTATCATAAATCCAGGATAATTTATGATTTTTTCGATCGCGAATACCTTTATCAAACGCCCAGTATTAACTACCGTTTGCACTCTACTCATTCTGATTGTCGGTGGCGTGTGTATTCCGTTGCTGCCACTTAATTACTTACCAGATATTGCACCGATTCGCGTTCAAGTCTCAGCTTCCTATACTGGGGCGGATGTGGAAACTGTCGAAACTGCGGTAACAACTACGCTGGAGCGACAGATTAACGGTGTTGAGGGAATGCAGTACATGACCTCAAACAGTTCAGCAGGTAGTAGCCAAATTTCAGTATATTTTGGGTCACAAATAGATAAAAATATTGCCCAAGTTAACGTCCAGAATCGTCTTGCCCGTGCTACACCTCGCTTACCGACAACGGTGCAACAATTCGGTGTGACAGCACAAACATCTTCTACAAGTATTTTGTTAGTCTATGCTCTTTATCCAGAAAATAATGAGTATGACGCGCTGTTTATTAGTAACTATATTGACCTAAATTTGCGAGATCAACTGCTGAGAACACCGGGAGTTGGGGATTTAACAATTTTTGGTGAAAAGCAGTATGCAATGAGGTTGTGGCTTGATCCAAATGCACTGGCAAGTCGAGGCTTAACTGTGGCAGATGTCTCCACGGCATTGCGATCGCAAAACATTCTCGCAGGAGCCGGAACGTTAGGTCAATCGCCTATACCTCCAGGTCAAAGTTATGAAATTCCGTTGCGAGTCAATGGTCAATTTAAAAATGCGTCAGAGTTTGAAAATCTAGTCATTCGAGCTGGAAGTAATGGCAATTTAATTAAACTCCAAGATGTCGGTCGTGCAGAACTCGGCTCGGAGACTTACAGCAGCAATGCCAGAAATAATGGTAAGCCGTCGATTGGGATAGCAATTTATCAATTACCTGGTAGTAACGCCCTGGATGTGGCAAAAAACGTTCAGGCTCAGATGAATGAGTTGATGAAAGACTTTCCACCAGGCTTAAAATCTGAGATTGTCTACGATACCGTTGGATTTGTGCAAGCGTCACTCGAAGAAGTGCTGAAAACACTAGTTGAAGCGATCGCTCTTGTGGTACTGGTGATTTTTCTGTTTCTGCAAAACTGGCGAGCCACAATTATTCCCCTGGTTTCCATTCCCGTTTCACTGATTGGGGCGTTAGCATTCGCTTACGTGTTTAAATTCTCGTTGAATAATTTGACGTTATTTGGCTTAATTTTGGCAACAGGATTAGTTGTAGATGATGCCATTATCGTTGTTGAAGCGATCGCCCGCAAAGTTGAACAGGGAATGCGACCACTTCAAGCATCAGTCGAGGCAATGGATGAACTTACCGGAGCGGTAGTTTCAACATCGCTGGTATTGATGGCAGTTTTTATCCCGGTGGCATTTTTCCCAGGTTCGACAGGAAAAATGTATCAACAGTTCGCGTTGATCATTGCTTTTTCAATCGCCATATCAACGTTTAATGCCCTTTCCTTTAGTCCCAGTATATCTGCAATTTTGCTCCGCCCGCCTCGGCCTGCACGCGGCCCGCTTGGTTGGTTTTTTAGCCGTTTCAATCAAATTTTACAATGGATCATTGAAAAGTATTTAGCGATCGTGAATTTTCTGATTCGCCTTCGTTATGCGGTAATCGGATTATTTGTGGTTGGTTTAGCTGCGACTTATTTTATGTTTACCCATGTTCCCACCGGGTTTGTTCCGAGTGAAGACCAGGGAATTGTCTTAGGTATTATTCAAGGGCCAGATGGAGTTGCCCTCAACTATACCGATCAAGTAATTACAAAACTCGAACAAATTCTCGAAAAAGAACCAGAGGTGAGTAACGTTTTCGCCACTTCGGGATTTGGCTTTGCAGGTAGTGGTTCAAATCGCGGTGTCTTTTTTGCAAAACTCAAGCCGTGGGAGGAGCGCACTCAACCTGATCAAACTGCCTCTGCAATCTTAACCCGAATAAATGGGGCATTTGCAAGGATTCCAGAAGCTATTATCACCGCAGTTAGTCCCCCGCCGATTCAAGGCTTTAGTACTTTAGGGGGATTTGAGTTACAGCTAGAAGACCGTACTAATGGAAGATTGACAATAAATGATTTTTTTGCTAATGCTCAAGCTGTGCTCGCCCAAGCGAATCAAAAACCAGCGCTCAAAGGCGGTGTTTTTACCCAGTTTACAGCTAGTACACCACAGTTTCAAATTGACTTCGATCGCACTCGTTTAGAAGCACTTAACATCGATTTTCAAGAAGCTGTCACCACACTTGGGGCTGCAATTGGCTCCCAGTATGTTAACGATTTTACTTTGGGACAGCGTAGCTACCGCGTATATGTTCAGGCAGATGCGAACTATCGGCGATCGCCAGATGATATTCAGCGGCTTTATGTGCGATCGGCAAATAACCAAATGGTGCCATTGAGTGAGGTTGCAAAAATCACACCTACTACAGGGCCATCTGTGATCTCCCATTACAACGGCTTCCGCGCGATCGATTTACAAGGTAGAGAAGCATCGGGCTACAGTAGTGGACAGGCGATTCAGGCAATGCAACAAGCGGTGACTGAAGCAGCAACACCGGGGGTTGGCAGTGATTGGATTGGAACTGCCCGCGAAGAATTAAGTGCAGGTAACTTGGGGATTTTGATTTTTGGCTTCGGGATCATTATGGTGTTTCTGACCCTGGCTGCTCAGTATGAAAGTTATATTGATCCGGCGATTATTCTGTTAACTGTACCGTTAGCGTTGTTAGGTGCATTGAGTGCATTAGCTTTGCGCGGTTTGGTTAATGATGTCTACGCAAACGTGGCGTTAGTGATGCTGATTGGATTAGCGTCAAAGAACGCCATTTTGATTGTCGAGTTTGCCAATCAAGCCCTTGAAGAAGGTATGACAATTCGACAAGCAGCCGTAACCGCAGCGCAAGAAAGGTTCCGACCGATTGTAATGACTTCAAGCGCCTCCTTGCTGGGATTTTTCCCCCTGGTAATCGCCACCGGAGCCGGTTCTGCCTCGCGCTGGTCGTTAGGAACAGCCTTATTTGGTGGGCTACTCGTAGCAACGATTTTGAGTTTGCTGATTGTTCCAGTCCTGTACGTAATCATCAAGACTTTGGAAGAGCGTTTCTTGAAGAATAAACCTGCTAATCGTTCTCAACCGCCATCCGCAAATGGAAACCAAGATGGAAACCAAGATGGACAATCAAGAGCGATACCTTCGGCAACGTCTTCCACGAACGCTCATCAACATTCATCTGTAATTGTCAGGCAAAACGCTGATGATGATAACAGACGTAATGATTCAAGCAAGTAAAAAAGGAAATAGGGAGTTGGGAGTTAGGGAAGTCCAAAAATTAAATCACTAAATTCCTCTATCCAAGACGACTATCAGATATCTGCTCCCCCTGCTTCCTCTGCTCCTCCTGCTCCCCCACTCTGCCTTCTATTACAAGAGGTAAAGATTAAGTTCCAACTTTAGGAGACGCTGAGACAATGTAAAGTATCCCCTGATAATTTAGCAAATTTATAAGCATTGGAGTAAAGCAAATGAATGCTAGATTGATCGCTTTCTCTGGCTTTGTGACAGCATTTGTGGGTGCAGGAATTGGTTTTATTGCTGCTAGTTTACTTCCTTGCCCTTACACGAGTCAAATGTATCAAAATTTGGAGCAAAAATACGCGATCGTTGGTGCAGTTGCTGGCTTGCTGATTGGTTCTAGTCAAGAAATGATTCGAGAACTCAAGCAAGAGCAAGATGCAGAAGAAAACTTGCTGCGGGATTTGAACAAAGCTATCCACTCAAGTACAGATAAAAAAAATTACTGATCTGTTAGTGCAAGACATTATTCTTTCAAAATACTTCTCTACACAACAACATTCTACTAAGGTAGAAAAAGTGGAAGAGTTGCCCTAGAACGCAATACGATTCAGTTAAGGCTTTACTTTTTGTCAAAGTGAATTTTTTTAACGAACTGCATAGACGCAAAGCGGCTTCCCGCAGGGTAGGACGCAAAGGACACGTTCGCGCAGCGTCTCGTTGGCGCAGCCTCTCGTAGAGAAGAGAAAGAAGAGAAGAAAGAAAAGAAAAAATGCTTAACTGAACTGTATTGGATCATAGCCAGCACTTTGAATAATACGCTTAACGATATTGCAAGCATCAAGCTCTTTTTGAGTAGTGATATTTTATCCAAGTCCCGGAAGAACGGCTTTTTCTTGTTCTTTATTTTCTCTAAGCTCTAAGAGGTTGTTTATAAAATAAATCTTAAGCAGTTGAGCAACGATGATTGTGGGCTAATCGACGTAACATTAGATGCGTCATAGCGGCGTATATCATGGTTTCGCTTGTTTGAGGATGATATTCGTAATCTTTACTTAGACGACGATAGCGACCAAGCCATGCAAGTGTACGCTCTACAACCCAACGTCGAGGTAATACTTTAAAACCTGAAGCGTCATCAGAGCGTTTGACGATCTCGATTACACAACCAATAAAATATCTGACCCAATCGACTAGTTTTCCTGCATATCCAGCATCCGCCCAAATTAAATGTAATTTGGGGAAAGAATATCGAATTTTATTTAGTACAAGCTTTGCTCCGTCACGGTCTTGAATTGAAGCAGCATGTACAACAACGATTAAAAGTAAACCCATCGTATCGACAAGAATATGGCGTTTACGACCATTAATCTTTTTTCCGGCATCATAACCATCAATCCCTCCTTTTTCAGTTGTTTTAACCGTTTGAGAGTCTATAATTCCAGCAGATGGTTCTACGTCTCGTCCTTCAATTTTACGCAGTTGCGTAGCTTGCCGCCGTAGGCATCGCAGTACGGTATGAATTTTTTGCCATACCCCTTTACGCTCCCAGCGTCGGAAATATGAATATACTGTTTGCCATGCAGGTAAATCGTGAGGCATCATTCGCCACGAGCAACCTGCACGCAATATGTAAAAAATCGCATTTACTACTTCGCGCATATCTACTTCACGCTTTTTTCCACGCTTTCGCTTACGTTCTGCTGGAATCATTGATTTTATCAAATCCCACTCGACATCGGAAACGTCTGTGGGATAAGGTTTTCGACTCATGGCATCCGATTCAAATACGACGACTGTCTCTTTTAAAATACGTGTCCTGGGAAATGAATGCGGTGCTCTTTATTTTTTATTTATAAACACCCTCTAAGAGGTTGTTTGAAAAGTTGTAAAGTATACTCAAAACCCCGCTTCCATTCCTCTCCCCCAAAGGTCGTGAGGCTTTGAAACCCCCATTCTTTTGTAGGGAAGAAGGCGCGGGGGTTTAGCTTTCCGAGAGCTTAAATGTTACCAAAAATACTTTTCAAACATCCTCTAAGAACAATAATCTTTCCAGAGCAGGGGTTTGGGCGTTTCACTATTAAGTTTTCCGGTACTCGCTTTTAGGAACGAATTAACATTGGGTCATAAATTTTAATTTTTTGAACGCCCCAATTACCCAAAATAGAGCTAACGTAATCAAGCTCATTGTCTGTGCCATTAACGATGAGTATGTAATTGCCTTGCTCAATTTGCTCGTTGTAAAAGCGTGCCCACTCATCTCCTATTCCTAGCCTCATAGCGTCAAAGCGCTCACTTAAATTAACACCTATTGATCCTTTAAATTGAGAAAAGTCTTTGCAAATTAGGGAAATCTGGTTTACTGGGAAACCTGCGGCACAGATATCATTAATTGCAGCTTCAACATTATCTATGTTATTAAAGTCACTAACAGCATATTTGCTTAAAATCCCACTTTTATTAGAAATGGCAGTAGCAGAAGTTGTGGTGGTCAGATAATTTGTAGTTCCATGTTCACTGTTGAGATGCTCATAAATGCCAAACTCTTCAATACCCCAACGCAGAAGAATTGCTTCTACTTTAGCAACTTCAAAAGATGTACAATCTACGATTATTAAATAGTGTCCAACCTCTACTCGCTGGTTATATGCTCTAGCTTGCTCTTCTGACATTCCCCAACCAACTAATGCACCAGCAAAAGTCCCAGTAGCTGCACCAATGCTTGCCCCTACAAGGGTTGTAACCAAAGCGGTTGCAGCTGCTCCAGCCAGCATTATTGGCCCAACTCCAGGGATTGCTAAAGTACCTAGACCTACTAATAAACCAGTCAACCCACCGACAGCGCCCCCTGAAAGCCCTCCTACCGTTGCGCCTTCGTCGGATTTATCACCTATTTCATCACTAATCTCATGAGTGCGGTCTGTATTCTGTACAACTACAGATACTTTTTCCATTGCCAAGCCAGAATCTCTCAACTCATGTAGTGCTTGTTCTGCATCTCGACGATGAGTAAATACGCCTACAGCACGTTGATATTGACTTAAAACCATTATTACTCCTTGGTAGCCCAGGAAAATTAATTACCTACAAATATAGTATTTCACTATTTGTAATATTAAATACGAGTTTGTTGAACTGAAAATCATCCATCCTTAGTAATAAAATTCATGACAGACGCGGGTTATAAATAGGTTCACTTTAGAAAAATCAGTTTCCCCTCGGAACATCTCCAACCACTAGCGAAGAGCGATTTATTTACAACAGCGCTACAAGTGCATTATAGTTTGACCAAGACGGTAGTGCATCTGGGTTTACTCAGGTACAATTTGCACAAATATCTGCTGGATTATCAGTAACCGAAAAGAATTTTGTGGTTGTTTAATCCCAATTAGCGCTCTTTTTCACCAAGCAGTACGGCTTGTGAGGTGCTATTTTTAGCATCCTCTTACTCGATTAGGAGAATGCAAGTTATTTTGGTTAAGTGATAGCTATTACGACTTACGTATTGACAAAAAACATCATCTATAGATTGTAGATAAGGTTTAGAAAATGTTGGTCAGTTCTACCAACAGCTAATTTCCACAGTTGGCGAGACTGTCGGCGTTGGTGATGGTGAATCGTTTTGGAATCGATATTTGCGTCAGTGACAGATGGCTGTGAATTTTGCTAGTGGGTGTAAATCGGTGGTGTGCGATTGGCTGGTAGTGATATAAAGTATCGTTGAATTTTCGGAATCGGCACACGTCCTAATTGTCGTCAAATCTCATCTTGACTCCATGCTTAAGAGCCAGTGTAATACTTCTGCGCTGTAGCTTTTCTGGTTGATTCTCAACCAACGCTAGTTTATAGTGTGACATAATAATTGCTAAAACAAGCTTCATTTCAAAGGGAGCCAAAGCATCACCCACACAGCGACGAACACTAGGATCAAATGGCATAAATTCATAGGGAGAAAGAAAATTGGCGATTCAAAAAGCGTTGAAGGTGAAATTGCTGGTGCTCTGGGTATAAATCTTCTCGTTGATGTAAAAGATAAATGCAGCCAATCATTACTGTCCCAGGCTCTAAATGATGTCCCAATAGTTCAGTTAATTCTTGGATTACTCTAGGGAAAGTAAGCATAGCTACAGGATAAATTCGTAAAATTTCATTACAGACCGTAGTCAGATAAGATAATTGCACGATGCTCATAGGGTTAGAAGAATCACCAAGAAGATTTAATTCTTGGAGCATTTTTTCACGTACTTCTGGTAAACGATGAATCCAATACAAACCCCAAGCCATTGCTGATGCTGTAGTTTCATCTCCAGCTAGCAGCAATGTCATCATTTCATCGCGCGACTGTTAATCGCTCATCGATTCACCTTGTTCATCCTTGGCTGACATAAGTAAGGAAAGGATATTGATGCGGTTAGGATCGTTTTGTAGCCGACGCTCTGCAATTTCTGGATAGAGTAATTGATCAATTTGCTGCCTCAGACGTAGAATTTTTCCCCAAGACTCCAAGCACCTAAATCTTTTTGCAGGAATAAGAAAAAGAGGAAGGCAGAAGTCAAGGAAGATTGAAACACATCTGTTATTAATATCAGTAATCGCTTGAGTTTTTGATAGCGTTCACCTTCAGACAAACCGAAAACTGTTTGTAATATAACTTCTAAAGAAATCTGCAATTCTAGATTCTTTGCAAATCGCAGCATCATGTATTATTAGAAATTAAGTGAATAGAACGACGATGAAATCACAAGAAGCTAAATCAAGGGCAGGACTACTTGAGCAAAAGATGTTTCCTTTAACCCACCCAAAAGATTGGTCATGGCCATTCTGGGCTGCTGTACCAGTCTACCCTTACGGCAGGCGGCGGACACTTCGTAAGGAAATAGTTGAGGACACTATTTGGACATTCGATCAGCTTCACGGCATTCTCTACACCATCGTGCCGATTCGCATGACTGTCGTCAAACTTGCTGCCGGAGGACTTCTGGTCTATGCACCCGTTGCTCCAACAACTGAGTGTGTCCGCTTGGTTAATGAGTTGGTTACAAAGCATGGTGAAGTTAAGTACATCTTACTGCCAACCAGTTCTGGTCTAGAGCATAAAGTTTTCGTTGGTCCCTTTTCTAGACGTTTTCCTCAAGCACAAGTCTTTGTTGCCCCGCATCAGTGGAGTTTCCCGTTCAACCTGCCGCTTAGTTGGCTAGGCTTCCCCCAAAAACGAACTCAAGAACTCCCAGAGGATTCAAGCCTTGCTCCCTTTGCTCTGGAGTTTGACTATGCAATATTGGACATCAATTTAGGACGAGGATCTTTTGCAGAAGTTGCAGTGTTTCACAAGCGATCGCACACTCTGCTTGTAACTGATTCTATACTTTCTGTACCAGAAAACCCGCCGGAAATCGTTCAATTAGATCCTTATCCTTTACTGTTTCATGCAAGGGAAAATGCCTTGGAGACGATCAAGGACAATGAAGACAACCGCCGCAAAGGATGGCAACGCATTTCATTGTTTGCGCTTTACTTGCGTCCTAGTGTGCTGGAAGTTACTCCAATCGGACAGATGTTTCGTGATGCTCTCAAAGCACCACAGCGAACCCTAAAAACGTACTTTGGTTTATTTCCTTTTCGCTGGCAAGAACCCTGGAAGCAGGCATTCGATGCTCTACGAGGTCAGGGGCGACCATTTGTCGCACCGATTCTGCAAATCCTTATTCTTCCCCAAGCACCAAGACAAGTCCTCAACTGGGCTGATACAGTTGCAAGTTGGGATTTTCAGCAGATTATTCCCTGTCACTTTGACTCGCTAATTTTGGCAAATCCGCGTCAATTTCGGCAAGCATTTGCTTTTCTTGAGAAAAATCCCTCTATAAGTAATGACTTTTCTTCTAGCGAAAGTCAGCCTCTATTGGAGGAAGACTTGAAATTCATTAAGGAACTTGAAGCGGGTCTAGTTAAACGCGGTATCGCAACACCAGCTAAAGAGAAGGTGTAATCAACAATATTCGTATCTCACCCGGACAAGTTTGGTCAACTGATAGCATCTGCGCCCGATTGGGTGGAAATAGATGAGTTCAATTGTTGCGATCGCTATAAACTAATTTACTTTCTCACGTTTGATTTTCCATAATCTAGATTTTTTTGCGACGATGTTTTTGCGCTGACTAGCACTGCATCTTTACTAAAAATAGAAAGTGCAACTTGCTCCCTCAACCTCCCTACTGTTGATTTATTTAGGCATGGCAGTCGGCTCTCTTCTGCCAAGAAGAATGAAGCGTAAGAGTTGAGCTTCTTCTAAGTTTTGATTTTCTCGTAACCTACTAATCGCACTGGGCAAAATTCTATCGGCTGGCACGCTGACAACTAATTTTCTATAAACCTATCCCACTAATAATATTTTGTTAATCCAGATGTGAATGGTAGCGAGGTCAATGAATGCGTCAAAATAAACCTTTTAACGTTCTGACTTTTCCCCTTAAGTCTTGAAGGAACAACACATCTGCACCATCTAGATCATAGGCTTGTCCAGGTGTGAGGTGCTTTGAGCCTTTTCCACTGGTCATCCCTTAGAGCATAACGACGGCAAGTCATGGCGAGCAAATCCTTCTAGCTTGGTCATTTCTACTTTATCTTTCTTTACATCAACTGATGACACGCCCAAGGAAAAACAAAAGCCTCCTCATTGTGATGAGAAGGCTTTTTGTTAGTATAAAGA
>NZ_CAXTNE010000144.1:0-19662 GCF_964245445.1 uncultured Nostoc sp. | reverse complement strand
GGAAATGACCCCTGACTCCTGCGGTGGAATGAAGGTGGGAACATGGGTCTGAGTCCCCCACTTCTGTTCAGTGGTTCTTGTTCAGGTGGGGTCGAATCCCCCTTTCTGTTCCTTCTCCCCTGCTCCCTACTCCCTTGCCTCTTTTTCAATATTTTTCTCCCAGCAAGAAATGCTCCTTACTGCCCTGCCTCTTCAGCCACATGAATTAGGATCATGGTTTATTAATATGTATTGGAGTAGTTCCTAACCTTTGAAAGTTTTATTTTTTTGCAAGTTTCTGAAATTCCTTTGCCAACTTTGTTGGTTTAAAATATTCGTGATCGTGATATAAATAACTACTAGATTCATTTTTATCAATGATTCCATTCACGACTAAGCCTAGTACGTTGTAATTAGATCTTTCTAACATCTCTTGAGCAGCGTTAGCACTGTTAGAATCAATTACCCCAGGTCGAGCTACTAACAAAATCCCGTCAGTCATTTGGCTTAAAGTCAAAGCATCGGCTGCTAAAAGGAGGGGAGGAGCATCAATAATTACAAAATCATAGTTATGTTGAGATGAAAAATTTTCAATTAATGATGCCATCCGTTTAGAGTCAAGCAAAGCCAGTGGGTTGGGAGGTCTAACCCCAGCAGTTAAAACATCAAGATTATCCATTACCCTAGATACAGTAACGTCAAATTCAGCCTGACCTACAAGAACCTCACTTAAACCAACTGCATTGGTTAGCTGCCAAAGATGATGCTGAGAAGGAATTCGCATATCTGCATCAATTAATAAAACTTTACGCCCTAGTTGAGCGATTGCTGCTGCCAAATTAGCTGAAACTGTAGACTTGCCTTCTTTAGGAACTGCGCTGGTTACCACAATAGTTCTGAGCACTTTATCTGAACTCAGGAATTTCAGGTTGGCTTGAATCATGCGGTACATTTCGCTAGTTAAAGAGTAAGGCGTATCTCTAACAGCAATTTTTGGTTCTACATTTGAATCACGAAAGCGAACCTTTTTAACAGATAAAGGAATAATTCCCAGCAACGTATATCTAAATACATCTCTGACTTCCTTAAGCGTTTTTAATGATCTATCTCTCATGCTTAGGAAGAGAACAGTTGTAGTAGCCAAAAATAAACCGAACATCACTCCTAGCAATAAAACGATAATTTTTTTGCCTATTACTGGCTTGTTTGGCACTGAAGCCGGAGCAATAATCCGCGAACTGGCTGTATTTGTATTCTCAACTAACTGTAATTCTTGTACCTTTTTCAAGAGAGTTTGATATGTGGATTCTGCAACTTCAACTTTCCGTTCTAACTCCCGCTGATTTTGTGCTAACTGGGGTATGATTTTCACTCGCTGCTCATAGGCAAAACGGGAATTAGACAGAGATGAGAGTCTTTTAGCTAAACCAAAGCGCTGTACTTCTGACTGCAGAAAACTTTGAATCAAGTTTTGTCTAAGGTCTCCAATCTGCAATAGTCTCTGCGGAATTTGTGTTTGATTACCAACAGTCTGACCAATTTGCTGTTGCAGGAGCGATTTTAAGCTAGCTTTCTTTGCTTCTAAGTTAATAATTACGGGATTGTCATCTAAAAAACGGCTACGCTCTATCGCTAGCTGTCGGTCAGTATCTTGAAGTTGTGTAAGAACTCCCTGTACTGCGGGTGACTGACTGAGGGCACTCACAGCGATCGCTTCCTGAGAATTTAGTTCTACTTTCTGCCGCAGTTCATTGGTTTGGGCGTTTACCTCATCCAGTTGAGCCTTAACAGTATTCATCTCATTGTCTAGATTTCCAATAGTTGCAACAGCTGACCTTGTCTCCTCTGATAAATCTGCTATCTGATGCTTCTGTTTAAATATACGTAGCGCTACTTCTGCATTATTAACAGCCTCTTGAGTTTTAGGAAGCTGCTTGGCCATAAATTGGCGAGTTGCTGCTGCCTCAGAGCGATTTGTTAAAATATCATTTTCTAAATAAAGATTCATGATTGTGTTGACTACTGCCGCTGATTGTTCGGGATCATGGCTGGTATAGCTAATTCGCAGTACATCTGTGCCGTTAATAACCTTCATGATCACGGCTTTCCGTAATTGGTCTACCTCTATAGGTTTACCTTCTTTGTCTTTAAGCCCTAGTTTGTCTATTGTTCGCTGCAATAGAGTAGGTGAAGAAATAACTTCTATTTGAGTGTTTATAGGATTTTGAGTTGCTAGCAGGGATTTTAAATCTCCTGCATCTCCTCCTTCAGTGTTAGTAGGCAAAAGATTGGAGCCTACTACTTTAAAAGAAGGAATTCTAAATAACAGTTTTCCTTCGGCTTCATAGGATGGCTTCATAAATTGTGTAGCTATAGCACTGAGCATAACTGTAGCTGCAAATATCGCAGTTGCAGGTAGCCACCATCGTTTTAATATCAATAAGTAACGACTAACATCTAAATCGATAGATTCTCTAGATTCCATAGATTTTTCTGACATAAATCTTCAAAAGTACAGGTTTTAAGCAAAAAACTAAAAATTGCCTTACTTAGAGAATGCACAAACCACTGCAACTGACAAAACTGATGCGATTTGACAATATGACAATAGTATAGACTATATTAAGTTACAAATTTAGTTCCTTCCGAAATTTAAAGTAACTACTAGCTTGGCAAAATTTTATCATCAGCCTCTAACAGTTTCGGAGCTTGATATTGCCACTCAAGGAGCTTCTCCATTCTGCGTTGTCCCTCGGCTTCTATATCAGAAGATAATCAATTCTCTCTGGTTCAGCCATGACAGTTTGTCATAACCAAAAATACCACTTTGTAGGAGTAACCTAAAACTTAATGTGATAATCTTAAGATTATTAGTTCGACACATTATGTAATTTTTGAATACTTGGTCTATCGTTTGATTAATATATCAGCGAAAGAATCATAACTTAAGGTTTGATTGATTTTACCAGATTTAAAACGCTCCCTAGCTTTTTATTGAGTTCCAGTAAGCTTATTGATTTTCTTGTTACAAATTTGAGCGTGTAGAAAGTTTGCTTGATAATATTGCTGATACATAAAGTATCCATTCCAGGCTATTTTGCTCTAATAATGTAGTTTCAGTTAAATTTGAAAGAATAATATAGGTAAGATAAACTAAAAGCCATAAATTTTCAGATGTTTGATTCCATCGGATTAAATATATTCCTCTTAAAAAATTAATTACTAACCCAATTAGAAAAATCAAAACTCCTAATAGACCCAACGCTAGCCAGAGATCCAAAAAACCATTGTGAGCATTAGGAGCATTCCATTCTACGGTTTGTATAATAATAGAAGACTCACCCTTATCTCCCCAGAATGCTCCATAGCCATATCCCAGCCACGGTTTTTTGGCAATCATCTGCAACACAGCAGGCCACAATTCTGCACGTCCAGTGAGTGTTGTATCCTTACCTACTGAGCCTAGAATTGTATCAGCATGTGAGATAAACCAGGTGTACAAAGCTATACCAAATGTTAACATAAAAGTTACAATAGGTATCATTACTTTATACTTTAAGTTTAAAATTCGATAACATATAATAAAAGTACCTGTAATGATTATAAAATTACCTAGAGATGTTGTTGATTTTGATAATATTACAAGTAATCCAGAAGTAATATAGCCAAACCATAAAACCAAGCGATTTTTTTGAGTAGTCATGGCAAGGGAGAAAAATACTGCTCCACTAAGTACAAATCTCTTGCCAAGAACATTTTTGGTTGGGAATATTCCTCGCCAAGTATTTCCATCAATACCGCCTGAAAAACCATATTTTGGAATCAATATAACAAATACAAAACACATTACTGCTGAAATGCCAAGCATGTATGCACACAACTTCAGTTGCTGATTAGCGGTGTAGCGCGAAGCTAAATAAAGTCCAAAAATACTTGTTCCTGCTAGAGCAATAGCACGACGTAGAGTAGTGTCTGGATCTAAAGACCAAAAACTAGAAAGTGCACAAACTCCAATCAATATCCAAATAAACTTATCTCTGCTAAAAACGTAAGCAACCTTCTTCCAGCGTAGAGTAATCAAGAAAAGACTAAATATATATGTAAAAGTATAAAGGAGTCGAAATATAATTCTATCACCCTGTTTTACAGTATAGCCATCCGTTAGAAAAGCATCTAGTGGAGTTCCTGAGTAGATCATCAAGCAAGCGAATGTAAGTATTTGTTCAGCAGATATTAAAAATTTTCTCATTTTTTATAATATGTATTATCATGTATACATATAGAAAATATATTAAGCAAGCCAGTCCTTATTGGTTGCTAGTATCAGTTGATTTTGGCAAATACTTTGTTTCTTAAATTTCTAATTATTATGTTTGTTAAATGCCATGTAATGAGTCAGCGCTTTTAATGTCTCATTTTTATGGTTTTTTGATAAACTTCCACAGTTTGAGCCGCAATATTTGACCAATTTAAATCTTGCTGACAACGAGCTAGTGCCGCACTTTGCATACGTTGTTGCAAGTCGCGATCACTTAATAAACAAATTATGGCATCAGCTAGGGATCGAACATCACAAGGAGGAACTAACAACCCATCTTTTTTATGCTGAACTATCTCATTCAATCCCCCTACCTCAGAGGCTACAACTAATGTTCCCATTCCATAAGATAAGGCTGCTACACCACTCTGAGAAGCTTCTATGTATGGCAGAACTGTAACTGTGCTGCGTTGAAATAGATTACTTACTTCTTCAAGGGGTATAAAGTCATTGATAATCTCGTAGCGTTTCTCATCATAGCCATTAGGGAAATATTGTTTTATGTTTTCTCCCCGTCCAGCAATAATCAGCTTAATTTCAGGTACACGTTCAGCAATTAAAGGCATAGCTTCAAGCAAATATTTCAATCCTTTATAGGGCCAGATGCGTCCAAAAAATAGCAATGTATTTGGATCACGAGGCTGACTCAAGTGATTACCTCGGCGCTGATACAAACTACCAAGTTCCCCATGCGGTATAACATTAACTCGCTCTTGAGGTAAACTAAATTGTTCAATTAGAATTTTTTTTAGTTGATGAGTATGGACAATCAATTGTTGGGAACGGTAGAAGGCAATACGCCTGGTATACTCTGAACCGAATACAGCCATACTATCCCCTGGGTGACGGAATATATCGTGGATAGTTGTCACCAATGGTGGCATCTTGTTGAGTAACAAAGTCCAATCGTACCAAGGATCGTTAGTTTCTTGCACATGTAAAACATCTGGCTGTATGTCTTTGATGATACGCATCATAGTGCCCATAGACACTAGGTTACGCGGGTCGCGAATCCGTGGTTTTTTAAAGCTAATGACGCGGATACTGGAATCAAGAACATTGATACAGACATTCTCCGGATGAATTAGCGTTAAATCAACATATTTAACCAGACTGTTTGCTAATTCGATGGTGTAGTCTTCAAAGCCAAAATGTAATAACGCAAGTTTAATCATAATTAAGATTATATTATCACTTAAATTATTTATTCAACAAATCTGGATGCCTGATTGGTGGAATTTTATTTTAAACAACTACTGCTATCTTAAAAGTTTTATCCACAAAAAACGAAACCCGCCAAACGCACTAATCCATAGAAAAATCACAAATAAAACATAGGCACAAGTTGCAATAAGTAGAGTAAATATAAAGTCCAAGCTAATTTTTTGCAATAACACGAATATAGGTAGCATCATAATGCTTATAATTAACGGTCGGCGCATAATTTGCCATAAATCTAATGAAAAAAGGCGAGTATAGGTGAAATAAATAAACTGGCTAAAACCAAGAATAGTCATTAATAATGCCATTAAAGCTGCACCTAGTAACTGATATTGCGAAACTAATGCCACACCTCCCAAGCTTCCTAATGTAGTGGTAATAACCACTTCACGCAGGTTAACTATCTCGAAACCATTGGCTACAAGTAGATAGGAGAGTGAGCGGGTAAAGGGCAGAAAAAAAAGTGATATAGCAATTAAACGAAGGGCTAGATTTGCTTGAGCAAAGCTAGAATCATAGATAAAAATTAGTATATCTTTACCAAAAAATAACATTCCCATAAATAAGGGTAATGCCATGATTAATAAAATTTCAATAATATTTTCCGTGATCTGTTTCTGCTTGTCTCGTCCTTGATCTACTACTTTTGAGAGTCTCGGAAACATTGCTACAGTTACACTGTTGGCAATAATTAAAAATGGTTGTAGCAGTTGTACTATTGCACCGAAAAGACCTACTAAAAACTCATTACCTAACAATGAAAGAATCAAGATTTCAATTCTACTACTTACTACAGCTATTGCTTCAATAGCAAAAAATGTTTTTACACTTTTAATTGTATTCCATACAAAATCTTTATCAATTTGCCATTCTATTTTGACGAAGTGTGTGATGAAAATCCATTCAATTAAGAGAATTAATGTTTCCGAACAAAATAGTATCCCTCCCAGACTTTCAATTCCGTACTTTAGGTGCATCGCCCAAATCATTATTATTAGACGTAGTACATATACTGGGACTGTAGCAATGGCAATCAAATGCATCTTTTCTTTAGCTTGAAAAATTGCCTCTGTTACGTTGGAAAGTGCAAAGGGAATTATCGTTAAGCCCATTATGTAGCAAAGAGTCGAGGTTTTGGAACTATAGGGAAGTAAAAATACTACAATCACCAATGCCCCATAACTGAGCAGACTAAATATTAACTGCAAGCAGGTACCACTCATCAAATAAACTGATGTTTTTTGTGGTTCACGGGCTAGTTCTCTTGTAAATAATATCTTTAGTCCCTGTGAAGCAATGCCCACAAAAATAAAGTAGTAGCTATAGGCTAGTAGATACTGGCCTATAGCTTCAGCTCCTAGATTACGAGCAATAGCAGCGGTTAATACAAAAGCTGTTATGCTTTGCGCTAACCGATTGACTATCATTGAGAGGGAATTACTTATGAATTTGTACTTTTCTACCATTCTTAAATTATTAATTCACCTTAATTCGCTCATTTTGAATTGCCAATACCTATATACCTCATAACCTCATTTTTTGGGATATATCGTTTAGAAGCTTGAGTAGTAAACGCAAAACCTTTTATCGTCTTTAAGTAGGTAGTTACTCAGCAAACTAGACAATCTGAATTTAATGCCTCAGAAACAGAAGCTCCACCGAAAACTGCAATAATTATATCAATATGTAAATACTATAATTATTGCAGTCCACTATAATTTTGTTTTATAATCTTAGTAAGCACCTTCTTTTTTCAAAACTACCATAACTGTTTTGAGGAGAATTTCAAAGTCTAACCGAAGCGACCAATTTTCGATGTAGTTAAGATCAAGATTTATCACTTGTTCAAAGTCTAAAATGTCCGAGCGACCTGAGACTTGCCAAAGACCTGTAATACCAGGTAAAACTTCATGGCGAATAAAATGATGTTCAGAAAACTTATCTACATCTCTAATAGGTAAAGGTCGAGGACCTACTATACTCATTTCTCCAAGGATAACGTTAAAAAGTTGGGGTAATTCGTCTAAGCTATAACGTCGAAGGAATTTTCCAACACGGGTAATGCGAGGATCATCTTTAATTTTAAAGATAATCCCATCTTTCGTTTCATTTAATGCTTCTAATTCTTTTTGGAATTTTTCTGCATCAGACCTCATAGTTCTGAATTTCCATACTTTAAACTGTTGCCCATGTAAACCTATACGGGTTTGTTTGTAAAATACTGTGCCAGGAGAGTCCAGTTTGATAGCTATAGCTATAGCTATATAAATAGGGAATGATAACATTACAAATAAAGTCGCAAAGCAAAAATCACAACTGCGCTTTATCCAAAAATCTTTCCCTGTAATTATTGGACAATCCAAACTCAGACAAGGCATTCCCCCTATTTTATTAAATTCTATGTTTTTATAAATTGGTTTTAATTCCATCGGCAAAATATGTACTTGGATGCCAGATGCTTGAAATAACCAGCATAAAAACATTCTATTTTTGAGAGCATCCCAAGATATAAAAACTTCTGTTACACCTAATTCATTAAGTTGATTCAATGTTTTTTGACGTTGAGATCTATCTAATGAATTAGCTTTAGCAGTTCCAGATACAATATAATGCTTTTCTTTTTTTATAAAGCTAGCTATCAGTTCATGGTCTTGAGAATCGCAAATAATGAAGACAGAAGAACGAACTATTTTTTTCTGTTTACGCAGATATTCAAGCGTAATATTTATAGCATATCTACCAGTACAAATAAACAATATACTTAGCAACCAAGATAACAATATTAATCTTGGGCGTGTAATATCAATGACTGGCTGATATAAAAGACAAACTAAGAGAATTAATCCATGAGCAAAAGTTAACGATTTTATAATATTGAAATAGTCATAGCGTTTTTGACCTTCTCGATAAATACCCTCGATAGCTAATGAACCTATTTGAATAGCAATAGTTATTAGAATAGGCAAATAATAACTCTGTATATACGAAGTCAAATGCCCATAAGAAGATTGATATCCAGCTATAATCCAAGCCAAGGATAAAAGAGTATAGTCTACTAAAAACAATGTTGTTAATCTCAACCACCACGAACCCTTGCGTACCCTGGCAAATGAAGATGCACGTAAATCTAAAGGCACTTCATTGAATTTACTTGTTGTAATGCTTTGATTACTCATAGTTATAAAGACTTGGTGTAGTTAAAATTCGATGGAAGCTTATATTAACGCTGTGGGAAATCTCATATTTTTCTTTCAAAGAAACCTGGACTTTATAGCTTACTAATTAACCATTTTTCTTTGCACTAACTTTAAATTTAAATTCTTGATCAAAAGTATCTTCCAGGGTCGGTTGAGCGCAATTACTACCCAGATACCTAGCTTTTATTGCAGGATAAAATCCAGTTTAGCCTGGAAATTTTGAGCTTTAGATGCCAAAACAAAGATTTTTTGGTGAGTGTTAACTTAATAGCAGAATAAAATCCCTGACGTAAATAATCAAGTAGGTCAGGTAATCAAGGAGCTCAGATAAAAAGATTAGAAAGGATTTTTAAGGTGCGTAAGAGTTGAACTGAGTTACTACAGTCCATTGCAGATTTTCACTTCTATTAGGCAATGATATGCCTTCGGAAATTACTGTAGCATGTTTAGCTAGACTAATTCAGCTTTGCTTAGAAGTTGTCTGTTTCTTTACGCATAATTACTGATTAACAAAACTTACACCACATAAGATATAACAAAATGCATCAAAAATTTGATTATCGTTACAAAAATTTACATAACTCCCTGTGATGGTTGAGCTTGAGTAAGTTTCATGGGCATCTTTAGAGAATTGGTCATAAAGTAATATCAACAGTGGTTGATATCTGTTGAGTCTTGTCATATCTGCATTATAAACATTTTTACCTACTGACAGAGAATCAATTCTTTGGCTTTACAGTATTTTTACATTTGAATAAACACAATGAAGATTAGGTAATAATTGTTTTTTCTTTTAGCAAATTTTAGTATAAAAAGATAAAGTCTTTTCAGTCATTGTCTTTGAACCATATAGAGCAGTTATACAAAAAAGCATTTGTAAAGTAAACAAAAATCTTGAAATTAAATGCTTGTCCCTAACTTGACCTCAATAATGTAATCAAGCAATTTTTTTTAATTTAAATGGGTTTTAAAGTTTTAATTAGGAATAAAACATTTGGTAAAATTTTGGCAATTATTATGTTTAATAAAAATTGATTAGCTATGTTTTTAAGTATTAATTATGTTTGAAGATGCATATAATTAGCCTGGGTACTGCAAATCAGAAGCATTTCGCGCACCGGACTGCCCTTAAGCCTGGCTAGGCTTCTATCCTGAGGGCATTTATTAATGTGCAGACTCACAGATAATTTTGTATAAAAACATTTACAATAAATAATAAATTAAAATAATCGCATTTGTTGATGGAGTTGATATATAAAAAATGCAGAGAAATAGCCAGACTCCAGAGTATAAGCAAAATATTCCGTTAAATACCTTAACTCACATCATCGGCACTCAAGTTCTAGAGGCATGTAATAACACTCAAATAGTTGATCACAATCTGTGCATCCATCAGATGTTTGAGATGCAGGTAGAGCGATCGCCTCAAGCAATTGCTGTAGTGTTTGAAGATATACAACTTACTTGTCAACAGTTAAATAAGCGGGCGAATCAACTAGCGCACTACCTACGTACTTTGGGAGTTGGACCTGAAGTACTTGTGGGAATTTGTGTGGAGCGCTCCTTGGAGATGATCGTAGGAATACTGGCTATTCTCAAAGCTGGAGGCGCTTATGTGCCTTTAGATCCGGCATATCCTCCAGAGCGTTTAGCCTTCATCTTATCAGATACCCAGACACCAGTATTGTTGACCCAAGAAAAATTGGTTAAGAACCTACCACCGCATCAGGCACAAGTGGTTTGTCTAGACTCAAACTGGCAAGGTAACATCCAAAACAATCAAGAAAATCCTGTAAATCAAACGACGGCTGATAACTTGATCTATGTAATCTACACATCTGGTTCTACAGGACAGCCCAAAGGTGTAATGATCCCCCATCGTGGTATCTGCAATCAACTATACTGGCGGCAAACAAACTTTAGATTAACTCAAGCAGATAAAGTTTTACTGACTATTTCTTTTAGCTTCGACCCCTCAGTGTGGCAAATATTCTGGCCATTGTGCTTTGGGGGGCAATTGATCTTGGCTCGCCCTGGTGGACAGCAAGATACTGCTTACCTTGTGAAGGTGATTATTGACCAGCAAATCACTGTTTTGGCCTTAGTACCTTCTATACTGCGTGTCTTACTGGAAGAGAAGGGAATTGAGAATTGCCGATTTCTTAAGCATATTACCTGCGGTGGTGAAGCTTTACCCAGCGAACTAATAGAACGCTTCTTTGCCCAACTGAATTTGGATAATGTTTTCCATAATTGCTATGGCCCGACAGAAGCTTCCATTGATGCCACTTTCTGGACTTGTCAGCGCGGCAATAATTATACCATTGCTCCCATTGGTCGTCCCATTACTAATGCAGAGATTTACATCCTTGATGAAAATTTGCAGCCTGTGGCTGTTGGTGAATCAGGTGAACTGCACATTGGCGGTATTGGTCTAGCGCGAGGCTATCTTAACCGTCCAGAATTAACCACAGAGAAGTTCATTTTCAACCCTTTTAGCTATGAAGTTGGAGCACGTCTTTACAAAACTGGGGATTTGGCACGTTTTCTACCAGATGGTAATATCGAGTTCCTTGGTCGTATTGACTACCAAGTAAAAATTCGTGGCTTCCGAATTGAATTGGGAGAAATTGAAGCGATATTAAGACAACATCCGGCACTGACACAGACTCTAGTCATAGCTAGAGAGGATATTCCTGGTGACAAGCAACTCGTAGCATATATTGTTGCTAATCCAGAGCAAATTCCTGGTCAGGTTGAATTGCGTCGCTTTTTGCAAGGTCGGTTGCCTGAATATATGGTACCCGCCTCTTTTGTATTTTTAGACAACCTGCCATTAAATCCCAACGGCAAAATAGACCGCCGCGCTTTACCTGCACCGCATACATCTGATCTTGCTCTGTCAACTAACTTTGTCCCACCCCAAAATGCTACAGAAGAAGTCTTAGCTAGCATCTGGGTAAAAGTTTTGCGTTTGGAACAAGTAGGCATTTACGACAATTTTTTTGAATTGGGAGGCCATTCACTGCTGGCGACTCAAGTCATGTCTAGGGTTCGCCAAGCCTTTCAGATAGAAATGCCGTTGCAAATCCTATTTGAGAATCCAACGATCGCTAGTTTAGCTGAAGCGTTCGCTCAAACCCAGATTCAAGAAAATGATCCTCAAAACCATACAATTCCTTGCATCGCCAACCGCGAGTCAGTCCCTTTATCTTTTGCCCAGCAGCGAGTGTGGTTTTTGGAGCAGTTGGAACCTAACAGCCCAGCTTATATCATCTCCAATGCACTGCGCTTAACGGGCGAGTTCAACGCGAGTATATTGCAACAGGCACTAAATGCGATCGTCATTCATCACGAAGCACTGCGAACAAACTTTATTACATCACCGGATGGTAGCCCCATACAAGTTATTGGCAAGCCTCGGCCTGTTGAACTCAAAATAATTAAAGTAACACAGGAGCAGGTACAATCTCTACTAAATCAAGAGTCGCAACGCCCCTTTAACTTAGAATCTGACTTAATGTTGCGAGCTTGCTTGCTCCAGATAGACGAACAGGAGCAGATACTTCTGTTAGTGATGCACCACATCGCTTCCGATGGCTGGTCAATGGGTATTCTCTGGCAGCAGTTAGCATCCCTTTATGAAGCCTTATTGAGCGATAAGCCTTCTCCCCTGGCAAAATTACCCATTCAGTATGCCGATTTTGCTGTCTGGCAGCATCAATGGCTATCTGGTGAAGTCCTTTCCAGTCAAATAAACTACTGGAAAACCCAGTTAGCAGGTGCTAATACTGTACTGGAATTGCCTACCGACCGACCACGGCCACCAGTGCAAACTTACCAGGGGGCGGCTCAATCCCTCGTGCTACCGCAGACTCTGAGTGCATCGCTCATTGAACTCTCGCGTCAGGAAGGTGTCACCCTATTTATGACTTTGCTGGCGGCCTTTGGGACAATCCTGCACCGTTACAGTGGGCAAGAAGATATTCTCATCGGTTCTCCCATTGCTGGACGTAACCGTTCTGAAATTGAAGGGTTGATCGGATTTTTTATTAATACCGTCGTTTTACGGACTGATTTTTCCGGTAATCCTAGTTTTCGTTCAGTGCTAAATCGAGTTCGCCAGATGGCATTAGGTGCTTATGCCCATCAAGATATGCCTTTCGAGAAATTGGTAGAAGAACTGCAACCAGAGCGAGATACTAGCCGTAACCCACTGTTTCAAGTGTGGTTTAATATGCTCAACTTAAAGGATATCCAACTGGAACTACCTGGGGTGGCTATAGAACCAGTTTCGATGTTAGAAACAGCTTCTAAGTTCGACTTAACTTTGTATGTGACAGAAAAAAATCAGGGAATCCAACTTGATTTAGTTTACAACACTGATCTGTTTTCTTCAGAGCGGATGATGGAAATGCTGCATCAATTTCATCATTTGTTGAATCAAATTATTGCTGCAACGGAATGCCAGATTAGTTTGTATTCTCTTGTGACACCAGGAGCCAGAACTTTGCTACCAGAACCAAGGGCGGTTTTGCCAGAACCTGAGTACGAATTGGTAACAACAATGTTTACCTCTTGGGTAAATCGCACCCCAGAACATTCGGCACTCCGTCAAGGATCTCGCACTTGGAATTATGGGGAATTGGGCAAAAGCGCTCAAGCTTTAGCGGGGGTGATGTTGGATCACGGAGTCCAACGGGGAGATGTTGTAGCCGTATTCGGGACACGAAGCTTTGCACTGATTGCGAGTATGAACGCTGTACTTTTGAGTGGCGGTGTTCTACTGACTCTCGATCCAAAACTTCCTAGCGATACCTACGGTGGGCTACGCCAACGCCACCTGCTCATGCTAAAGGAAGCTAAAGCTAAGTACATATTATATATTGATAGTCAGTTCCCAGAAGATAAAGAAATATACAAATCTTTAACTATCATCTGTGTAAACCCAGACACAGGAGAAGCGATAAATTCCCCGCAAGACAGTAGTAAAGCAATAAACTTGCCTGAAATCACTGCCGATGATCCAGCTTATATTTTCTTTACTTCTGGCACCACTGGTATACCCAAAGGAGTGCTGGGATGCCATAAAGGGATGGCGCATTTTCTCAACTGGCAGAGGCAGACATTTGAAATTGGTCAGCAAGACCGAGTAGCCCAATTGACAGGTCTTTCCTTTGATGTAGTTCTCAGAGACATCTTTTTACCTTTGACTAGTGGTGCAACCCTGTGTTTGCCAGAGGAAGGGCATAACCTAGAACCAACTAAAATTCTGAATTACTTGGAACATGAGCAAATTTCTGTGCTACATACAGTTCCATCGCTGGCGCAATCATGGTTAGCTAATGTGCCGTCAGAAGTCTATCTACGTAACTTACGCTGGTTGTTCTTTGCTGGAGAACCTCTCAAAGAGACACTTGTATATCGGTGGCGCGATGCTTTTCCAGAATCAGGTGAAATTGTCAATCTCTATGGGCCGACAGAGACAACTTTGGCGAAGTGTTATTACAGAATACCTGTGGAGTGTACACCAGGGATACAGCCAGTAGGATTGCCGCTTCCTGAAACCCAAGCACTAGTTTTAACACCAAATAACCAACTGTGTGGCATTGGTGAACCAGGCGAGATAGTTATAAGAACGCCATTTTGCACTTTGGGTTACATAAATGCTCAACAAGAAAACCGCTCTCGGTTTGTCAAAAACCTCTTTCGGAATGACGAACAAGATTGGATTTATTATACAGGCGATCGCGGATGCTATCGTCCAGATGGCTCTCTAGCAATTCTCGGTCGCCGAGATCATCAAGTTAAAATCCGTGGGATACGCATTGAGTTAGAAGAAATTGAGACGGTATTAGCCCAACACCCGCATGTACTCCAAACCGTAGTAATTGCCCGTGAAGATGTTCCTGGCGATCAACGTTTAGTAGCTTACATTATCCCGAATCAAGACTGGGCATCTAAAATTAGTGACATACGGAGCTTCCTTTTGACAAAGCTTCCACAATACATGCTCCCCTCAGCTTTCGTCTTGCTGGACACCATGCCTTTAACCCCCAACGGCAAGGTAGACCGCCGGGCCTTACCTGCACCCGACTTATCAAGGCAAGAATTGGAAGCCACCTTTGTTGCTCCCCGCAATGAAGTGGAACGCGAGCTAACAGAGATTTGGGAACAAACTTTAGGTGTCCAGCCCATTGGCGTCAAGGATAACTTCTTTGAGCTAGGAGGACACTCGATATTAGCGGTAAAACTGTTTTGGCAAATTGAGAAGACATTTAATAAAAATCTGCCTCTTGCCATTCTTTTCCAGTCAGGAACTATAGAGGCTTTAGCCAAAATAATCTGCCAAGAAGATTTAGCAGCAAACAAGACTTTAGTAAATACCTTGGACGAATCAACAACAACTTGGTCATCCTTGGTAGAAATTCAACCCAATGGTTCCAAGCCACCTTTTTTCTGTATTCACGGACTGGGTGGAGAAGTCTTGTGTTTCCGTGAATTGGCACAGCATCTGGGGCCAGACCAACCATTCTACGGACTACAACCACAAGGGCTAGATGGAAAACATCCTTTCCATACACGGGTTGAAGATATGGCAACTCACTACATTCAAGAAATCCAGACCCTTCAGCCCAATGGCCCTTATTATCTGGGAGGTTATTCTTTTGGGGGTGTGGTTGCTTTCGAGATGGCTAGGCAACTCCAAGAGCAAGGCGAACAAGTTGGTATTCTAGTTGTGCTTGATAGTTGTCGTCCAGGTTATAGCTGGCGGGCATCATTTCTCAAGCGATTTTTCTTGCATTTAAATAATATTGTTCAACAAGGGCCAGCCTACCTTTGGCAAAGGGTTGTGAGATGGAGTTATTGGCGTAAGTCTCTGCTCCAAAATACATATAACCGTTACTTGGAAGTGGCATTAGATATACCTATAAGTGACAAACACTTAAAGATTATAGATGCTAACACTCAAGCCGTTAGTGAATATATTTTCCCGGTTTACCCTGGCCGAGTTATCCTCTTGCGAACAGAGGATCAAAATCGGGACGAAGCTATAGGCACACAATACGATCCTCAATTCGGCTGGGGCGAAGTTGTTGCTGGAGGATTAGATATCCATTATGTTCCCGGATCTCACCTTGGCCTACTTAATGAGCCGCATGTACAGGTGTTAGCTAAAACATTGAGAAATTGCTTAATCCAAGCGCAGTCTCTAAAGAATTAAGCTAACTTTTATACGCAGGAGAGCAGGGGGAAAGAGATTCAAATTACCCTGTCACAACGGTTTCAGCAGCCCTAAATTTATTTACCTCTTCTTTGACAACCTTCTACCTTTGCAAGAAAAGTCAACCAATTTTTGATTTTTGATTCAAAGAAACCAAGAGGGTACGGGGCTTGATAGCGCAGCGTAAGGCACCCGACTGGATAATTATTTTTTGGAAATCCTTAATTCTTGTGGCACTGTAGACTTGAATAGCTCTTGTTTTTAGATTTTAAGTTGGCAAGCAATTCACAATCTACTGATGCTATATAGACGATTTGGACGCACAGAATTACAGATGCCAGTGTTTTCCTGCGGTGGCATGAGATATCAGTTCAAATGGGAAGATGTTCCCAATAGTGAAATTCCTGCTGATAACCAGGCGAATTTGGAAGCGACTATTAGAAGGGCAGTTGAGGTTGGGATTAATCATATTGAAACTGCTCGTGGTTATGGCACTTCCGAAATGCAATTAGGGAGAATATTGCCCAAGTTTCCCCGCGAAAAGTTGATTGTCCAGACCAAAATCAGTCCAAAGGCAGATGCGAAAGAATTTCGCGAGACATTTGAACAATCATTGCAAAATCTCCAGCTAGATTATGTTGACCTTTTAGGGTTGCATGGCATCAATCATGCTGAGTCGTTTGATGACAGCATCCGTCCCGGTGGCTGTTTGGAAGTAGCGCAGCAGTTGCAAGCAGAGGGAAAAGTTAGATTTATTGGCTTTTCCACACACGGATCAACAGATATGATTGTGCAGACAATTAATACCAATCTATTTGATTACGTGAATCTGCACTGGTATTATATTAATCAATGGAATTGGGCAGCAATTGAAGCAGCTAAACGCCAGGATATAGGGGTGTTTATTATTAGCCCATCTGATAAAGGAGGTTTGTTATATAAACCACCGCAAAAATTAGTAAATCTTTGCGCCCCTTTGAGTCCAATGGTGTTTAATGATTTGTTTTGTCTGAGTCATCAAGACGTACATACCTTGAGTTTGGGAGCAGCAAAACCACAAGATTTTGATGAACACCTGAAGACTTTAGAATTAGTAGATCGGGCATCAGAAATTTTGCCGCCAATTTTAGCAAGGTTGGAAGAAGAAGCGATCGCTATTTTGGGAGAAGATTGGGTAAAATCCTGGGAAACAAATCTACCAACCTTTGACCAAACCCCTGGTGAGGTAAATATTCGGGTGATTTTGTGGCTGCGAAATTTAGCGACCGCCTACGATCTGGTAGAGTATGCCAAAATGCGTTACAACCTGCTTGGTAATGGCAGCCATTGGTTTCCTGGCAACAAAGCTGATCGCCTAGACGAATTAGACTTGCGGCAATGTCTCGCCCGCAATCCCCACGCCGATAAAATCTCCCAACTTTTGGCACAAGCCCATCAAATGTTAACAGGTGAGGCCGTCCAACGTCTATCGAAGACTTGACAAATTGCATAAATAAAGCATTGGGTATGGTGCATAGTAAATAGTAAACAATAATTATCAATGCCCAATCCCCAATCCCCAATGCTCAATAAGCTTTTTGACTTTTGACTTTTGAGAGCCAGTTGCTTCAAGTCGGCAAAGCCGGACGCCAGTCGCTCATGGGGGAAACCCCCATCGCCCTTGGCGTCTCCCCTTGGGAGAAGACCGCGCTGGCTCCCCAACGCACCGACTCCTTTTGACTTCCGCCATGCGGTGCTATTCAGATTTTGCCGTATCCGGTGATTTACTCCCCTTTGGTACGACTAGCACCTTATCAACGCGGTTACCATCCATATCCATGACTTCAATTCGCATACTTTGCCACTCAAAATAATCTGCTGCGGCAGGAATACGGCCTAAATGGGTGATCACAAAACCACCTAAGGTTTGATAACTGCCGCTTTCCTCGGATTTCCACTCTTCCATACCGAAAAGTTCCAAAAACTCCTCTACAGGCAACATCCCATCCAAAAGCCAGGAACCGTCCTCGCGTTGCACGGCTTGTGGTTGATCTTGTCCATCTGTTGAAGGAACATCACCCACGATTTCGCTCATGATGTCGTTGAGAGTGACTAATCCTTGAATCACGCCATATTCATCGACTACTAACGCCATGTGAGTGATCGTTTGCTTAAATAATTCCAAAACTTTTAAACCACGGGTGCTTTCTGGCACAAATACGGGCTGCCGCAATCCTACTGTTAAATCTAGCGATTCTCCTCGGAAACTCCTGGCTAATAAGTCGGTAACTGGCATAACACCCAGCACATTGTCAAGTCCTCCCTGACAAACTGGATACCGAGAATAGGCACTATCAACCATTTTTTGGCGATTTTCTTCGGCAGTATCATCCAAGTCTAGCCAGACAATATCTGGACGGGGTGTCATTAAGTAGCTGACAGGGCGATCGCCTAAACGAAAAACTCGCTCCACCATATCCTGTTCGGCTTCCTCAAAGGTTCCTGCCTCAGTGCCTTGCTCGATTAAGATTTTAATTTCTTCTTCGGTGACTTGCGGCTCGGTAGAAGCTGTAATTCCCAATAATCGCAGGATCAAATCGGTAGAAGCGCTTAAGAGAAAGACTACAGGAGAAGCGATCGCCGCCAAGGCTTGCATAGGAATCGCTACAATCGATGCAATCCTTTCTGGGTTGTTTAATGCCAAACGCTTCGGTACCAATTCGCCAACAATCAGTGACAAATAGGTAATGAGCAAAACCACTATTCCGAAAGATAGCGGTTCACTATAAGGTGCTAACAAGGGCACAAGTTTTACATAGATTGCCAGTCGGTTGGCAATTGTTGCCCCTCCAAAAGCACCAGTCAGGATACCAATCAGGGAAATACCTACTTGGACGGTTGACAGAAAATGATTTGGAGATTCAGCTAGTTTCAATGCTGCCTTTGCCTTGGCATCTCCTTGATTGGCAAGCTGTTGTAGCCTAACTTTCCGTGCCGAGACAATCGCCATCTCAGACATAGAAAACACGCCGTTGGCAATAATTAGCACCAAAATGATTAAAATTTCAAAATTTATGGAGGACATGTTTAAAATTGCCGCTTATCAGAGCGAACGTAGCTCAGTACCTAGTATCTAGTATTAAAGGTGCTTCTATAAATGCTTTTACTGTACACAAAGTAATAGTTATAGTTCTTAAGTTTATTCGTCGCCAGGCATTATTCTTCCATCGAAAGAATAAGAAGGCTGTTAACACTTTTAAAATAGTTGAGATAAACTGCCTCAAGATTTTCTGATCCACAAAGACTCCCACCGCTAGTAGTACTTATGTCATTTTCTTCTATTGTGCGTGCCTTAGCGCGATCGCCGCTCACCACTGAATTTATTTCTAAGCTAAACCGACAACACGAATTGCGGTTAAATGGCGTTCCTCGACTACCCAAGGGTTTGGTGGCTTCGGCATTGGCGCAAGCTACTGGCAAGGATTTGTTTGTGGTTTGTGCCACTCTGGAAGAAGCTGGACGCGTTTACGCACAACTGGAGGCAATGGGATGGCAAACAGTACATTTTTATCCCACCTCCGAGGCTTCTCCCTACGAACCTTTTGACCCGGAAACTGAGATGAGTTGGGGGCAAATGCAGGTATTAGCGGATTTGGTGACTGGGGACTGGGGATTGGGGAAAAATCTTCCCAGTACCCAATCCCCAATACCCAATCCCGGAGCGAAGCGACCAAGAGCGATTG
>NZ_CAXTNE010000143.1:0-19769 GCF_964245445.1 uncultured Nostoc sp. | reverse complement strand
GAAAAGTCCTAGTGAAGTCCAGAAATTGGATAATTTATTTTTTGGAGTTCCCTAAAAACAGGGATAGGTTTGGAGCAGATTGCTCAACATCTCAATGTTGATATAGAAGCTGTCCAGCTTGCCATACAACAAAACACATAAAATAGACATTCTATGTGTTTTGTCATATTTTTGCAAAATGAGGAAAGCTTGATTAAAATCCTCAATCGCCTTTTCATGGTTTCCAGAGCGATCGCACCAAAATATGACAGATTAAGATATGCCTATTTCATATTCAGAAGTTGAAGCAGATTTTGAAAGTCCAAACTATAATGCTCTCCCAAAAATATTTAGGTTTCCATTTATAAGTATTCCCGTAAAATTCGGTTAAATTATCATGATCAGAATAAAAGTCAAAAAGCTTGAACAAATAGTTATTACAACATTGAGCAGGAACTAGCTAAAAAATAGTGATCGCGCTCCAGCATTAGTGATCTAAAAGTAGTGCTTCCAGAAACTCTGACTATAGGTGCAGATCGTGCAGGGTAAGCGCATCTAATTTTGTAGCTCTTTATACAGACAAAAAGCTTAAAACTCTATCTAAATATCAATTTTTCATTGAAAATAGGACAAATTGTCGTAAATGATTGAAAAAACATGGGTCAAATAGCTTTTCATGTTTTTTAACCACATAAAAATGAAAATGTCAATCCCACCCCTTAGCTCAGTGTAGTAATTTGGAACTGATTTGTGCTTTGGGTGAACCCCAAAACTACCATGTCAATAGGGTTTGAGATGCGCTTACCCTGCTCGCGCACCACTAAAGTGAATAAGTTTCTTTGCAATTCATACCAATTGGAAATTCTGTTTTCAGAACGCATTTTTTATAAACGAACAAATGCTTGAAGTGAGCAAAATATGTGTGTTTTAATTGCATGTCTTATTATATAGCACCAAGTGCTATGCTTTACAATCTAAAGTGGGTATCTTATCTGCATTAATTATGCAAGTTAAAAGTGGAACAGCTTATTTACAGGAAAGGTCACTTATTAGCGTTGGATTAGTAGTAAAAAATGCAATATCTCAATCTAATCTGATATAAGCAAAAACAGCATAAAAAAGATTTTAAATTAAACCTAAGAGTAATACTTCTAAAGTTACGGTATTGCGCTGTAACTTTATTGGACGTAACCAAGCCACATAAAAATATCAATATTAAAATGTGGTTTTAACTACGCTATTCAATTTAATTAGTAAGATAAACTTGCCGTATGTATGTCATCAAACTACTTACTTTCATCTAGTAACCAAAAAGGTATAAGCAATGAGCAAAGAACCAGCCAAAGTAATATTATGGGAAGAAAATCAAAAAGATTTTCTAAAAAAATTTTACGATCTCCAATTTACTCCCAGAGTAGGAGAGGAAGTTTACTTAAAAAAGGAGAAATGGAAAGTAACCAGAGTTGAGCATGACGTAGAAATCAGTGAGATTAATGTCTACATGGAATTAATCAAAAAAGCCAAGCAGGATAAATCATCTAATTCATAAATACAAGTAAATACACTCAACTATTATAAAAGGGAGGTTCTTAGCCTCCCTTAATTCTGAGAATAGATATATTGTCAGCTGTAATTTGTAAATCTTTATGCAAACTGCGATGTCTACGACGGGCTAGGCCTACGCACAACAAGAATTGCGGCCAAATGGTGGCGATCGCACTCTGAAAATACTGCATTAACTTTCCCACACCCAACCTTAGCTGTAACGATACACTATAAAGGTAAAGAAATGTAAATAAACTAAATTTTGCAACCGTGGAAACCATCACATTGGGGCAAAATGGCCCATCTATTACACCCTTGTGCATAGGCACTTGGGCTTGGGGTGATAAACTGTTTTGGAATTATGGCAGTACCTATGGCCCAGAACAGTTACAAGAAGCCTTTACAGCAGCCTTAGAGGCTGGTGTTACCTTCTTTGATACTGCCGAAATCTACGGAATGGGAAAGAGCGAGAAATTTTTGGGGCAATTTCTGCAACAGACACAACAACCTGTGCAAATAGCCACAAAATTTGGCCCTGTACCGTGGCGATTTACAGGCCAGTCCGTCTCTGATGCTTTAACAGAGAGTCTCAAACGCCTACAACTTGATCGAATCGCCTTGTACCAAGTGCATTGGCCTTTTGCCTTCTTTTTAAGCCAAGAAACTTTGATGAATGCTCTAGCGGATGAAGTGAAGCGGGGCAGAATTGCTACAGTCGGTGTGAGCAATTACTCAGCAGAGCAAATGCGGGACGCGCATCAAATATTGGCGGACCGGGGAGTGCCTTTAGCTGTAAACCAAGTGCGCTATTCTTTACTCACTCGTCAAGTTGAAAGCAAAGGTATTATAGCAACTGCCCGTGAGTTGGGTGTGACTATTTTGGCTTATAGTCCTCTAGCACAGGGATTACTTACAGGCAAGTACAGTATTGATAGTACTGAAATCCCCACTGGTGCAAGGAAAATAGACCCGCGATTTAACAAAGAAGGTCTGCAAAAAATTGCCCCAGTTATATCCTTGCTACGCAACTTCGGAGAAAAATATGATCGCACTCCTGCCCAAGTTGCTCTCAACTGGTTAATTGCTCAGGGGAACGTCATTCCCATTGCTGGGGTGAAGACAGCCGAACAGGTACGACAGAATGCTGGTGCTTTGGGCTGGAGATTGAGTGACGATGAAATTGGAAAATTAGAACAAGTTAGTCGTCCTTGGCTCTAGTATTTTTGAACCGTATAAAAAAGCAAAAAAGTCAAGAGTCTAAAGTCAAAATCTTAACTCTTGACTCTTAACTCTCAACTTTGCTAATTTTTAGATTTGGATTTTGGATTAAAGGAAAAATCTAAAATCCAAAATTAATTAACTCTTGACTAAGAAGCTGATTCCTTTGCTGTAGGTGAACCTAGCTTTTTACTAGGGGATGCAGAAGATTCACGAGTACTTGTGCGCAGTTTTGGTTTGGGAGAAGAATGTCTTTCTTCTTCACCATTGCTGTTATCTGATTTCCACGCAGCACGGGGGCGATCGCTGGAAGATTCACGACGCTTACCGAGTCTGGGTTTGGGAGCGGAGGATTCCTCTTGGGGAATTTCCACGTCTGAACTCAACCAAGCGGGACGAGTTTGGTCATAAGCGATTTGCAGTGCAGCTGCGGCGATCGCTTGAGCATCGTATTCTTCAATCAGTTCGCTAACAATTGGCAAGAATGAAGCTAAACGCTCACCTGTCAAAGCTTCTCGCACTTGTTCTTGCAACTTCAGAATGTGTCGTGCTTCAATCTGGGCGCGTGTGGGAATTGATAGCAATTGCCAACTTTGGCGGTTATGACGTTCAAATGTCTGCTGCTTGCGGCGCTCAAATGGTTGTACTAAAGAAATTGCTGTTCCTTCTTTACCAGCACGACCAGTACGACCAATGCGATGGACGTAAGTTTCTACGCTATCGGGTAAGTCGTAGTTGATCACATGGGAGAGTTGATCTACATCTAGCCCTCGTGCTGCAATATCAGTTGCTACCACCCAGCGAACTTGACGGTTACGGAATCGGCTTAATAACCGTTCCCGGGCTTGTTGCGACAAGTCACCGTGGTATTCATCGACACTGTGACCAGCCCCTTGTAACTGACTGGTGAGTTCTGCGGCTGTGCGTCTGGTGCGGACAAAGATTAAAGCTGTTTCTGGATCTTCCATTTCCAGAATTGGCTGTAAAGCTTTGGCTTTTGTCCAGTGGCGGGGGATCAAGTAAGCTACTTGATTAATCTTATTGGGAGCAGCTTTTGGCTGTTCAACGGTGACAGTTGCAGGCGATCGCAAGAACTTGTTTACCAACATCCGAATTGATGGTGGCATTGTTGCCGAGAATAAAGCTGTTTGGCGATCTACGGGCGCTTGAGAGAGGATTTTCACCACATCATCAATAAAGCCCATGCTCAACATTTCATCAGCTTCATCCAACACAAACCACTTCACTTGATCCAGCTTTAAACAGCCGCGATCAAGCAAATCTATCACCCGTCCTGGAGTGCCCACAACCATGTGAACGCCACGTTTGAGTTGTAACATTTGGCGGTCAATTGATTGACCACCGTAGATTGCTAACACCCGCAATCCTTCATTACCGATGAATTGCCCGATTGCATCGTGAACTTGCATTGCTAATTCACGAGTTGGTGTTAAAACTATGGCTTGCACGGCTTTTTGATTAATATCCAGCCGCTCTAAAATTGGCAGTGAAAATGCTGCCGTTTTGCCTGTTCCTGTTTGAGATTGACCTACTACATCACGACCGGCTAGCAATTGGGGAATTGCTTGCACTTGAATGTTAGTCGGTTCGGTAAAACCGATTTTTTCTAGTTGTTCGACACGTTCTTGGGAAATGCCTAATTCTTGAAATGAAAGAGTCATTAATTCGTCCTAAATTTTATGTAAGGATTTTGGATTAGTCATTAGTCATTAGTCATTAGTCATTAGTTATTCGCTATTAGTGAGCCAAGGGCGGTAGTGAAGCCTCAATTCTTGGAGAGGTTATGCTAAGTCCGCCAGCGTTTCAGGTAAACCCTCATGAAAACTGCTATTAATGCAGCATTGACCTTAATATAAGGATGAATCTGTAAGGGTCATTTAACAAAGGACAAAGAACAAATGACAATTTAGTTATTGACTACTTGACCATAGAGGTCGTATGTATCAGCGTGGTGAATCGCTATTGGCACAATGGTTCCTAACTTTGCCTGGCCTTTGACATACACCAGACCATCAACCTCTGGGGAAAATCTACCTGAACGACCGATTAATTCACCACTTTCAGGATTTTCTTGCTCAATCAGGACATCGACGATTTTGCCTACTTCCTGTTGATTTTTCTTTTGAGAAATCGGTTGCTGGAGTTCCATCAGTTGGTATCGGCGATCGTCCATCACCTCTTGAGGCAACTGATTTACTAGCTTATAAGCTGGGGTTCCTTCCTCAGAGGAAAAGGTGAATACACCAACATGATCGAATTCATGCCGCTGAACGAACTCTAGTAGATGCTCAAAATGCTCACTTGTTTCTCCTGGGAAACCAACAATAAATGTTGTCCGCAGTACGGCTGTTGGTAGCGCCGTTTTGATGCGATCTATAATCCCATCATTTACCCGTCCTTGCCAAGGACGGTTCATGGCGCGGAGAATATCTGGATGAGAATGTTGCAAGGGCAAATCCAGATAAGGCAAGACGTTTGGTGTTTCTTGGATCGCCGCTATCACATCTGGGGTCAGTCCCGTAGGATAAGCGTAGTGCATTCTAATCCACGGTATATCTACTTTCCCCAAAGCGCGAAGTAATTCGGCTAATTTTGGCTTACCGTAAATATCTAGACCGTAATTAGTGGTGATTTGGGAAATTAGAATAATTTCCTTTACCCCTTGACTTACTAACTGCTTGGCTTCGGTGACTATAGATTTAATAGTACGCGATCGCTGGTTCCCTCGAAGATGAGGAATGATACAAAATGCACAACGATAATCACATCCTTCTGCAACCCGCAGGTAAGCTACGCCCTCGGTTGTAGTGCGATAGCGCGGTGTAGTTTCATCGGCAATGTAGGTTGGTTCGATACTAACCTGTTTAACCCGTTCGCCTTGTTCTACACGCTCAATTACATTTACAATTTTGTGATAATCACCTGTACCAACCACCGCTACTGCTTCCGGCAACTCTTCCAAAAGTTGTTCTTGGAAATGTTGCGCCATACAGCCAGTGATCACGATTTTTTTATTTGCCTCTGCCAGTTCTACCAAAGTTCTGACAGATTCTTGCCGGGCTGCTTCAATAAAACTACAAGTATTAACAATAACGTAATCGGCTAACTCTTCATTTGTATCTACACCGTAGCCTGCTTCTACGAGCATTCCCAGCATGTGTTCTGTATCAATTCGGTTTTTCTCGCAGCCCAGGTGAGAAATGGCAATTGTTGGCTTGTCACCCATATTTTGAAAAAATCTTCATTTTTTTCTTCTTTATCTTTTAGTCAAACATTCTGGCGCAAAATTCAGCTTTTTTGCTATTAGCATCCTCATGAAAACAGTGCAGTGGCAAATCCCCACTGTCAATAACTGCTCGTGTCATAACTCTATCAATAAATTAAAAATAGAGGTCATGTTATGATATTCCTATCAATCTGTTCCCCAGGGCAAACTGAAGTGTCTTTGGGTACATTTGACACTTGTAATCTTTTTTAACAATTCGCCTATTGGTATTTTACATTACCACAGCGTGTGCGTTGTTAATCTACCCATCGGGAAGCCGCCCAAAGGGCTTGTTGTGAGAAGTCGCTACCCTCCGGGAAATCGACGAAAGCGACTACGCTTATAAAGCAGTAATGCTAGGTTGGCGATTGGCAAGTCCTACGACTGGGCGCGGACAAGACGCCTAAACCACGGAAAGCTGCCTTGCGTCTAGTGAGTGGCAAACTCCTCTTGTAGCCAAGTTTTATCTTAACATATCTTATGGGAGGTTGGAGGCCAATTTCCATCTTAGGAAGGAGGCAGTAAACCGACTATCATAAAACACATTTGACTAGTTAATGAAAAGTCAAGAGTCAAGGGTCATACAGTCAATAGTCAAAAAATTCTAGACTCTGGACTCCGCGAGGCGGATTAAAGACGTGGACTTATATCAATTATTTAAAACTCGCTCACCGATTATTGGCGTGGTTCACCTGCTACCACTGCCAACCTCACCTCGTTGGGGAGGTAGCCTAAAAGCGGTGATTGACCGTGCCGAACAAGAAGCTGCCGCCCTGGCAAGTGGAGGGGTTGACGGGTTGATTGTGGAGAATTTTTTCGACGCGCCGTTTACCAAAAACCAAGTCGATCCGGTGGTTGTGAGTGCCATGACCATTGTGGTGCAACGGATACAAAATTTGGTGACTTTGCCTATAGGCTTAAATGTTTTGCGAAACGACGCTAAAAGTGCAATGGCGATCGCTAGCTGTATACAGGCGCAATTCATCCGCGTCAACGTTCTCACAGGGGTGATGGCAACCGATCAAGGATTAATTGAGGGAGAAGCCCATCAACTACTCCGCTATCGACGGGAGTTAGGCTGTGATGTTAAAATCCTGGCCGATGTGTTGGTGAAACACGCCCGTCCTTTGAGTTCTCCAAATCTCACAGTCGCCGTGAAAGACACCATTGAAAGGGGTTTAGCTGACGGAGTAATTTTATCTGGTTGGGCTACTGGTAGCCCACCTAACTTAGAAGATTTAGAACTAGCTTGTGGTGCAGCAGCTGGCACGCCAGTGTTCATCGGTAGTGGGGCAAATTGGGAAAATATTGATACATTAATGCAGGCAGCAGATGGTGTCATAGTTTCCAGTTCCCTAAAACGCCACGGACGTATAGAGCAACCAATTGACCCAATTCGCGTTAGTCAATTTGTCGAAGCTGCGCGTCGCAATTGGAACTCCAAAAGTGAAAAGAAATCACCAGAACAAGTGAAGTTACATTCTTAAGAAGTGGGGAGTGGGGAAAGAAAGTTAGGAGTTAGGAGTTATGAGTTATGAGTTTTAAATTAATTGTTCCTAATTCCTCATTCTTAACTCCTCACTGCTCACTCTTAACTCCTAACTTTTAACATTCCCCATTCCCCAATATTTATGATTCGCCGTCGTTCTACTCCTTGGATTCATAAATGGTCACGTCCATTGATTGCCGCGATCGCTGGATGTGGTGCTCTGATAACAGGTTATCTCGCCATAGAAAAGTTAACAGGAGGCAGTGCAGCTTGTGTGGCACAGGCTGGTGTCAAGGGCTGCAATGATGTACTTTCTAGCCCTTGGGCAACAGTTTTTGGTCAGCCATTAGCTTTGTTTGGGTTTTTGGCATACACCAGCATGATGATATTTGCTTTGGCTCCCTTGGCATTCAACTCAGGGGAAAAGAATAACCGCAAGCAAGTGGAAAATTGGACGTGGTTGCTGCTGCTAGCAGGTGCGATCGCAATGTCTGTTTTTAGCGGTTACTTAATGTACGTACTAGCATCTCAAATCAAAGCTATTTGTCCTTACTGTATCGGTTCAGCTTTGTTCTCCCTTAGTCTTTTGGTACTGACGATTATCGGTCGGACTTGGGAGGATATTGGACAAATCTTCTTTACCGCCCTGATTGTAGGGATGATAACGCTGATTGCCACTTTAGGCATTTATGCTGGCGTGAATCAATCAGATGTTACACCTGTATCTGTAACTCCAGGACAACCCGCAAAAATTACCTTTGCTCCCAAGACAGACTCTAACCCAGCGTTCGGTTGGGAAGTTACCACTACTTCTGGTGAGGCAGAAATAGCCTTAGCACGCCATCTGGCAAAGGTAGGCGCAAAGGAATACACTGCTTACTGGTGTCCTCACTGCCATGAACAAAAGCTGCTTTTTGGTAAAGAAGCTGAGGAAGTAATCAACAAGGATGTTAAGGTAGAATGCGATCCTGGTGGACTCAAAGCTCAACCAGAACTGTGTAAAGCCGCAAAAATTGAAGGCTTTCCCACTTGGATCATCAATGGCAAAAGTTATAGTGGAGTCCAAAACTTAGAGGAATTAGCGAAAGTTTCTGGTTACACGGGTCCTCGTAACTTTAAGTATTTCAAGTAATTGACCTAGTGCTAGTGTGTAGTTCACACCTAGTCAACTGGATGAATACAGCAAAGTCTGTTTCCAGTTGGCTTTTTTGTTTTTGGTAATAGATAATAGGTGTTGTCCAATATCTATTGGTGTCAACTTAAGCTAGAAATAGCTTAGGGACTTCAAATAAAAAAATATTCAATTATTTATTGTGGAGTGGGCATCTCGCCCGCCCAGTAACCAAAGGCGGGCAAGATTTTGGCGCGAGTCTCAGTCGAACGCTGCCCACCCCACAACTGAACTCACCTTCAATAATATTTATACTTAATTTGTGCTGCTAGCTACAAAAGTCCCAGTTGCTCTTTGGCCAAATAATTGACCTCAATATGTGTTAATACGTCACAAGTGTCACGATATCTTAAAGAACCTTACTGAATTGAAAAACTCTTAGAAACTCTATTTAGCTCTTTCTTGAACTATGTTAATCCAATAGTTAATAGCTATAGGAAATAAAGAATATTTCTCCCCAGTAGTGTAATGGGAATGAATCAGCAGCTAGGCAAGCATTTTGTGAAGTTAATCTTTAAACTGAAACAATTGCTTGGTCGAGGACAAAGAGAATTGATTACTGCCGCCAGCGTTGCAGTTTGCGTCCTGCTTTTGCACTCCTTCGGATTATTACAATTTTTGGAGTTGGCAGGTTTGGATCAATTTTTTTGCTTACGTCTAAATGAACCGCCAGAACAGCGTATTACGATTGTAGTGATTGATGAAGCCGATATAAAGGAAGTAGGTTCGTGGCCGATTCCAGATGCGAATATTACCCAGTTGTTAAAAAAATTGAACGTCCACAAACCGCGTGCTATTGGCTTAGATATCTACCGAGATTTGCCAGTAGAGCCTGGTAATCAAGAACTTCGTAATGCTTATAAGTCAATGCCCAACTTGATTGGTATTCAGTTCCTGGCAAATGGCAAAAACGTTAATGTTTCACCTCCACTGGGGCTAAATCAGGATCAAGTGGGCTTTAACAATGTGCTGTACGATCTTGATGGTAAAGTACGTCGCAGTTTGTTGTATTGGCACGTTAATAATCAGGTACACGAAAGTTTTGCTCTGAAGTTGGCTTTATTGTATTTAAAGTCAGAAAATATTACTCCCACCAAAGCAAAAAACAACCCTGAGTATTTGCAATTGGGTAAGGCAGTATTTACTCGTTTTCAGGTTAATGATGGTGCTTATGTGGGAGCTGATGATAGAGGCTACCAACTTTTAACTAATTTTCCCAAACCCAAATGTCAAAGTTCATCTGGAGAATTTTGTAGTTTTCGCCAGGTATCGATGAGAGATGTACTGGCAGATAAAGTTAAAAAAAACTTAATCAAAGATCGGATTATACTTATTGGCTCCACTGCACCCAGCCTCAACGATTTTGTATTCATTCCCTACTCCAGCAGTCTAATGGGTACGCCAAAGCCTGTATCTGGTATTCAACTGCAAGCTTATTTTATTAGTGAGTTAATCTCAGCTGCTCTACAAGGACGACCATTACTCAAGGTCTGGCCTGACTTATTGGAAAACTTGTGGATTTTTATCTGGTCTTATCTGGGAACTGTCACGATATGGCGGATAAGAGACGCAACTAAGAGCCTCCTTAGCATCCTAGTTTCTTGCTTGGTATTGACCCTAAGTGCGTACCTTGCTTTCTTATATGGTTGGTGGATACCGCTAATTCCCTCACTGTTAAGCTTTGGCAGTTCAGCTATTTGGATGACTAGTCATATTGCCCATATCCAGGAAGAGGGGAAACGTTCTAAAGAATTTTTGCATCACGTAATCAACACGATTCCCGATCCAATTTTTGTGAAAAATGAACAACATCAGTGGATTGTTTTAAATGAAGCGTATTGTCGATTTATCGGTTATCCGAATAAGTTGTTAATTGAAAAGTCAGACTATGACTTTTTCCCTAAACATGAAGCCGATGTGTTTCGACAACAGGATGATCTTGTGTTCAGGACTGAAAAACCCCAGGAACATGAAGAAGAATTTACCAATGCAGATGGTCAGACTCATCAAATTGCCACTAAGCGATCGCTCCATAAAGACTCAGCTGGCAATTTATTTTTAGTTGGAGTCATCCGAGATATTACTCAGCGCAAGCTCATGGAAGAACAGCTAAAACTTACTGCTGCTAAACTATTGTGCTCTAACAAAGAACTAAAACTCAAAGAAGACCACTTGCGTCACTTAGCTTATCACGACCCGCTCACAGGTCTATCCAATCGCAAATTTTTTGCCGAACAACTTTGCGAATCGTTACATTGGGCGCAACACAACAAGTTGTTGCTGGGGCTGCTGTTTATTGATTTAGATGGCTTTAAGCAAATCAATGATAATCTGGGTCACGAGGCGGGCGATCGCTTGCTAATGACTATCGCAGGAAGACTCAGCAACTCTTTACGCGCTAGTGACACAGTTTCTCGTTTGGGTGGCGATGAATTTACTGTGATTTTACGGGCAATTCCTAATGTTCAAATAGCTGCTAAAATCGCCGCCAAAATTTTAACTAGTATTAGCAAGCCAGTTGTCTTGGACGGCTATGCAATCCGAGTCTCTGCCAGTATTGGTATTAGTGTTTATCCATACAACAGTCAAGATAGTGAAACTTTAATGAAACAAGCGGATGCAGCAATGTATCGTGCCAAGCACCAAGGTAAAAATCGCTACGAATTTGCTTAATTAGTCAATAGTCAAGTCTCTAGCTTTTTTTTGTTTTAGTCACAATTTTTACCTTGAAATTAGGAGTGACAAGCAAAGATACGTCCAAAGGACTATCTTGAAAAAGTATGGTGTATATTCTGCAAAATGGAATGGTTTTTTCGCCAAGATAAAGGCTTGGTAAGGTTTTTTACCTGAAGACTCAACCTAAGAATATAGGTGAGAAAGGGATTAATTATTACAGATAACTAGCCAATTAATTAATTTATCAGTATTTATACGCAAATAAAATATACTGTACTTAGTTAGTTTATTACGGTATTTCATAGTTCATAGTTTTGAAAATCCTTATATTACAGTAATTGCGTGCGTTATTCTAGCTTTATATATCTTTGCTAAAATTAAATTTTAAATATATAACACACTAATTATTACTGAAGATTATTTTGAACTCTCAGACAATAAACAAAGTGTTTATACTTATAAATATTAAAATATTATTAATATAACCTATTTTAGACAAAAAGCTTACAGCAATTTATCGATATATCTAACTTTGGACTGATGTGAAAATGACATATTTAAGAATATCACTTAAGTAGATAAACTATTTAATAACAGCAAATAAGGCTTAATTTACAAGCATTGCTTATAGTTACTTGTATACCGCCAAGAATAATTGAGTGAATTTAATAAAGTTATTTTTTCACAAAAGCTAGTAGATATACGGTAAGAAATAAAAAAGATTTTTTAATTTAAAAACTAGTAAATTTACTGAAAGCCATGAAGACTAACTCCCGAATTAAAAAGTTTATGATATTGTGTATAGGTGCTTACATCCTAATACCGAAAATTGCTGCCTTTACAGGTATGTTCAGTACTGCAAGTGCTAATCCTGTTGGCGCTACTAGCAGTAACACCTTAATTGCCCGCAAAGTCAATTCTGAAAATTTAAAAGACACATATATCCCACCGAATTATGGTGGTCCCGACAGTCAGCATGGTAGCGGCACCCGCTAATAGCAATTTTAGATTGACCCCATGCGTGAAGGCGTTGTCATTAAGTTATAGGCTAAGAGCTACTGTCCACTCAAGTGGACTGCAATTTATCCTTTTACCAGCTAGTGATAACAACGTAAGAGCGTCACTTCTCCAAGGGCTGCGGCTACAGGAAACGGGATTAAAAGTCTTTGCTAGAAGGCTGTTGAGCAAACTTCAATTAAGATAATAGTGAAGATTTCCACCAATGATGTGTTTGTACAAGTGCGTGAACTTGCCAATTCGGGTCTGGCTGAGGATAATCTAAACGGTAGTGTCCACCTCGGCTTTCGGTTCTAAAAGCAGCACTTTTAAGAATTAAATCAGCTACATCTAATAAATTGCGGGTTTCTGCCCAAAGTCTCAATTGCCGTTCAACATCTGGGATGTCAAAACTAGCTGGTTCTGCGGGACGTAAAGTAAGCAAGAATTGACTTAAAGGCAGGATAGCGAAATCTTGCTGCCAAGATTCAATAGTAGCGATCGCAGTTTCTAACTTTGATTTCTCCCGACAAATACCAGCACTTTCCCACACTAGACGTGGTAACTTCTCCCTGAGTGCTTCTAGCTGTGCTTGCTGGATATGCCACTGACTAGCATCAGCACTAAATTTCTGTAATGGTAATACTGGTGTTTCTGACGGCAGCCCAATATCTTCTAACTCAATTTGGCCCATCTGGGCCCCAAACACAATACATTCCAGCAAGGAATTACTGGCAAGGCGATTTGCCCCATGCACCCCGGTACTAGCGGTTTCACCCACCGCGTACAAACCGGGAATATTTGTGCGATTCATCAGATCCGCGACAATCCCACCCATCCAGTAATGGGCAGCAGGGGCCACTGGAATTGGTTCATGGAAGACATCAATGCCCCAATGCTGACAAACTTTGATGATGTTGGGAAAGCGATGACGAATCTTGTCGGCAGGTATGGGGCGCATATCCAACCACACATGGGCAATCGCCAAATCAACAGCAGTACGTTGTAAATGGCTGAAAATTGCTCTACTGACCACATCTCTGGGCGCGAGTTCACCCGCAGGGTGGTAATCAAAGGCAAAACGCCGCCCTTCATTATCGATAAGGTGTGCGCCCTCGCCGCGTACAGCTTCGCTAATGAGAAAGTGATCGGCACCAGGTTTAGTGAGGGCTGTGGGGTGAAATTGCACAAATTCCAAATCGCGGAGGATGGCCCCAGCCCGATATGCGATCGCTACTCCATCGCCCGTACTCACCGCCGGGTTAGTGGTTTGGGCAAATACCTGACCGCCACCTCCAGTTGCCAATACCACAGCACCGGCCTTTACCCATGTAATTTTTCCTTGAAAAAACAGGCTTATTCCTTGACAGCGTTGGCGTAGCCCGTCGTAGACATCGCTTTCGGGTTCAATCCACAAACTCAAAGCCAAAGCTTGCTGAATTATTTGAATATTCTGACGACGTAATACTTGCGCCGCGAGGGTGGTTGTAACTTCCCTCCCTGTGGTGTCTGCGGCGTGGAGAACGCGGTTGCGAGAATGGGCAGCTTCTAAAGTTAAAGCCAAGGCTTGACCATGACGGTCAAAAGCAACTCCCAAGTCAACTAGAGATTGAATGCAGTTAGGCGCAAGTTGGGCGAGAAATTCTACAGCAGTGCGATCGCACAAACCTGCACCTGCCCGGATCGTATCTTCAATGTGCAGCGTGGGAGAATCTTCCGGGGCAACTGCTGCGGCAATACCGCCTTGCGCCCAATCACTAGCGGATAAAGCAATAGTTTCTTTGGTAATCAAGCCGACTCGCAAGGAATCTGGTAAACACAGCGCTGTATATAGTCCAGCAGCACCAGCGCCGACTACTAAGACATCAAATTGGCTAGGAATATCTATCTGAGACAAGGTAATGGGGGAGTTAAAAGTGAGGAGTTAGAAGTGAGGAGTTAGAAGTGAGAAGTTAAAAAGTCATAACTCATAGCTCCTAACTCCTAATTCATATCATGTCCCACTCTTTAGAATCAGGAGTGGGCTGCTATTTGCTACATTAACTGCAACGTGCAGTTATCTGTAAATGCCGTTGTTAAAGCGATCGTCTCCCTCGTTAAAGGCAGGTTCTAGTTCTGTCACGGTGAACTTATCAAAGTTGGCTTGCAGGGTTTGTTTCTGGCGATCGCTCAATCCTGGAAGATCCAATACATCCTCTACATTTTTGTAGGGAGCATTTGTGATGATTTTCTTAGCCAAGGTGGGATAAAGCCCTGGATACTGTTGAAAAGCTCGGACGTTGGTATTATTCAAATCAATTTTTTTACCAAATTCCGTTCCTAGCTTCGCATCTGCCCGATTCTGCCGCTCAATTGCCAGAATTGGGACTTGAGGAAATGCAAAACTGTTGAAACTAGCAGCTTGGGCTATCTGAGTTGTTCCCAGCCATCCCCAGCAACTAAGTAACAAGCTAAACACTGTTAATAAACGCGCCAATCCTTTCACGATTTTCTACCTCTTTCCATCAAACAGAAATAAAAGTTTTAAGCTAACACCAGTCATGAGTCATGAGTCATTAGTCATTAGTCAGAGCGTCAAGAACAAAGGACAAAGGACAAAGGACAAGACCTGATAGCTTAATCAACACAGCAGTCATCAGAAACTAATATACAGCGTATTAATATCCACAATATTTGCCGTTACTGGGTTTGACTGTACTTTTGTAAAAAATTTTTATCGTGGTAACAGTACTTGCATAGCTGCAATACGGTTCAATCCATGATCCTGAGCATTCCCAATTAGACGAAATCTTTTCGGGGTGGCTGATTCTAGCTCCCAACCATAAATGAAATAGTTCGATACCTAATACCAAAAGCCCTAGCAAGATGAGTTGATAGTGATGGACTTTTATGTAATATTTCTTAACCTATCAATCATCTACAGTATCATTCTTGATGTACCGTAGACTGGGCTGGAAAAAGTTTCGGTTTTGATATTACACAATTTTTTAATATTTTTTAGGCTGCGATCGCAGCTAACAAAAATAGGCTGTCCACCAAAATCGTGCTTAAAACTGCTCCACTAAAGGCATACCAGTGTCTTTGCTTTCGGACTAAAGGCAAAACCCCGACTGTCAACAGGACTAAGGCCAGAACTATGGCCCAACTTTGTCCCCAAGGTGTTTGTACTTGTATTAGAGCATTTTGTAATATTTGCGGTGCTACATCTGCATCTACTATCATAATTTGCCGCCAATAGGGCATCAAGTTTGCTATATAGAAATATACATCGGTTAAGACTGTACCTAGTAAAGAACCTAAATAAAACCAGTTACCCACTTTGCCCCAATTCTTCGCCAAACACCAGCAAGCAAAGGGTAATCCTATAGACTCTACTGGTAGATGCCATGCAGGTTCCCAACGTAACCAGCCCCAGTAAATTGCTCCTGCAAACCAACTCGAGCTAAACCCTAAGAGTAAATCTCCCCATACATAAGTTGCAGGACGTGACATTAAAGTAAAACTTAGCCACACCCAAAATGCTGTCAGCGCTAAACTTAGACTTGGTAGCGATCGCACTATTGGCGCTTCTACAAATACTGGTACTGTTACCAAAAACACCGCCGCCGCAAACACTAACCAAGTTTGTCGGGCAGAAATAGATAAGGGAAGAGAGGAAGAAAAGGAAAATGTAGATTCCAATTCCCTAATACCCTTGTGCCCAGTAACAGTTAAATCTAACTCTGTATCAATAGAAGGGGTAGAAGCAGTGTAGGAGGACAGTGTATTATTAATCAAAGTTTTTAATATTTGTTACTAAACTTTATTTTATTTAATATATCATATTTTAAAATCCCCCCCCTGGGCATTGCTTGGGAGTATTGTAATTATACTGAAATTTTGGGGAGCGCTGGCGCAAACCAAACAAAACATTCTATACCAGACTGATTCACTCAAATTGCCTGATTTACAGAACTCCTCTGTAATTCGTATTTACAAAGAACTACAAAGACGTGAAAGGTAAATGTAACGGGTAAAAAGTCAATGGCATCAGTCCACTAAATATTAAAGTTTCATGAATTACCAAAATTTCGTTGACTTATTGAGTTGGGTGTAAGAACATGGTCAGCGTCTTGGATGGTGTTATTGATTTAGTAAAGTGGAATTTTCTACAATATTGGGTGCAGTAAAGAGTATATAAAGTAACATCATCTTTAGCTAAGTAATGATGTCTAGAACAGGAAAAGGTATTAATTGATGGAGTTTATTCAAGCTTTTATTTTGGGTATTGTTCAGGGGATTACAGAGTTTTTGCCAATCAGCAGCACTGCACATCTTCTGATTGTGACAAAAATATTTGGCTGGAAAGAACTAGGTTCTAAAGATTTTGTCGATGCAATTCAATTTGGCAGCGTCATAGCAATTGTGGGCTATTTTTGGTCGCTGATTTATAGTATTGTCAAAGGTGGAATCGAAGCACTAATATATCAAGACTGGCAACGCGAAGAATTGAAAATTTTTCTCGGTATTGTAGTAGGAACAATACCTGCCTTATTTTTCGGTTTTCTTTTTAAAGACGTTATACCAGAAAGTGCATTAATTATTGCCATCATGTCAATCATTATGGCACTTCTACTAGCTTTGGCAGAGAAGATTGGCACTCGCAAGCGAGATTTTGATTCATTGCAGATTCGGGATGGTATTTTAGTGGGATTAGGACAAACACTTGCTTTGATTCCGGGTGTTTCTCGTTCTGGCTCAACGTTGACAACTGGTTTATTTTTAGGATTACAACGTGATACAGCGGCGAAATTCTCATTTTTGTTAGGGTTTCCAACTCTTACCATTGCAACGCTGTATAAAAGTTTGAAAATCTTCAAATTATTTCAAGCCCACGAGTTGCCAGATAATATTGTTGGACTGTTGATTGTAGGGATTATTTCAACCTTGATTTTTTCTTACCTATCAATTGCATTCTTGATCAAATACTTAGCAACCAAAAACACTTTAGTTTTCGTTTGGTATAGATTAGCATTCGGCAGTGCTATTTTAGCTGCGATCGCAGCAGGATGGAAAGGATAATTCATAATAGTCGTTAGTCATTGGTCATTAGTCATTAGTTTAAAGCAGATGACTAATGCCCCATTCCAATGCCCCATGCTCAATGCCCTATACCAATGAGTACCATTAATCCTGCCCGAATTACCAAGGTTCTTCCAGACTCAATAGCCGCAGAGATTGGCTTTGAGGCCGGGGATGCGATCGTTGCTATCAATGGTACATGTCCCCGCGATTTAATTGATTATCAGTTTTTGTGTGCTGATGAAGTTTTGGAACTAGAAGTTTTAGACGCTGCTGGCAAAACTCATAGCCTGGAAATCGAAAAAGATTACGATCAAGACTTAGGGTTAGAATTTGAAACTGCCCTATTTGATGGCTTAATTCAGTGCAACAATCGCTGTCCATTTTGCTTTATTGACCAACAGCCACCAGGTAAGCGCACCAGCTTGTATTTAAAAGATGACGATTACCGTCTGAGCTTCTTGTACGGTTCTTATCTTACCCTAACTAATTTGCCAGAAAGAGAATGGCAACGGATTGAGCAAATGCGCTTGTCTCCGTTATATGTTTCTGTTCATGCTACCGAGGCTGAAGTAAGAATTAAACTGCTGAAAAATCCGCGTGCAGGACAAATCTTACAACAACTCAAGTGGTTTCAAGAAAGGCGACTACAAATTCATGCTCAAGTAGTTGTTTGTCCTGGTATAAATGATGGCAAACATCTGGAACAAACTCTCAGAGATTTAGCGTCCTTTCATACTGGTGAAGTACCTGCTGTGGCATCGGTGGCAGTTGTGCCAGTTGGGTTGACACGGTTTCGGCCTCCAGAAGACGAACTTATACCCGTAACTAGGGAAAAAGCAAAAGAAGTGATTTCCCAAGTGCGAATGCTCTCGCGGCAATTTCGCCAAAAACTCGGTTCTAGCGTTGTTTGGTTAGCCGATGAGTGGTTTTTAATTGCAGGTGAGAAATTACCCAGCGAATCTGAATATGAAGAATATCCTCAAATTGATAACGGAGTTGGTTCGATTCAATTATTTATCAAGCAATTTGCCACCGTTGCAGCAGAATTACTACCGCCAAAAGTATATCCTCAAAGAAAGTTCACTTGGATAGTAGGCAACGCCGTAGAAAAAGCATTTCAACCCCTTTTGAAACGCTTAAATTCTGTTGAAGGTTTAAAAGTTAATATGCGTGCTTTATGTAGTGATTATTGGGGACAAAATATCAGTGTAACCGGATTATTAACTGGTCATGATTTGCTTTTAAATCTAAAAGGTCAAGATTTAGGTGACGCGATTTTGCTACCGAATGTCATGTTAAAAAATGGGGAACTAGTGTTTTTAGATGATATGAGTATTGAGGAATTAGCTGGCAAACTAAATACAAAAATTTTTCCTGTAGCAGGAGTTGAAGATTTAATCAAAACATGTATTTTCAATGTTGCTCAAGTTTAGTTGTCAAAGATCAGTTATTTTTCGGAGGTAATTTATGGTTATGCTAGATGATAAATAAGAAGTAATTCCTAATAACTAATTCGCTGAGGAGTCAGTAGTGAAGAATCAGGAAAGATATCATAAAAAGGCAAATTCACAAATAAAAAAAGCCGGATTCTTCATTTTAAGTTTTAACTTTTTAATTTTAAATAGTTTTAGTATTTTGCCAGTAATGGCGGCGACTGAAGAACCTGTATTGAGCGTAGTGCATAGCCAAGAAAATGCAAATCAATGGAGAGGGATAACTGACCGCTTACAGACAATAGGGGTGAAATATTGTGTAATTCCCCTAGCTGATGTAAGGAGTGGAGCAGATTGGGGCGATCGCCAAGTATTATTTCTGCCAAATGTCGAGACGTTAACGCCAACTCAAGCGATCGCTCTCGAAGAATGGATGAGTAAGGGAGGGCGTTTGATTGCCAGTGGCCCTGTAGGTAGTCTGTCAGCGCCGGGAGTACGCCAATTATTGCGATCGCTTCTGGGAGGTTATTGGGGATTCAGCCTCAGTGAGACAGAACAGATCAAACCCATAAAAACCAATATTTCAGAATGGGCAAATCAAACTGAACTTTTTGGAAAAGTGCGCGGCGGTGTTGTGATTCCTAATGATATGGGCAGTGAATCTCCTGCTGTTTGGAATTCCAAAGATAATCCAGCCGCAGTAGTGACAACTGAGCGTTCCACCTTTATGGGCTGGCGCTGGGGAACAGACACAGCAACAGCCGCCGCGTTAGATAATGCCTGGTTAAAAGCTGCTCTCAATCACTATTTGACAGCGCCACCGCCATCGAATCGCATGAAAAAAGTAGCAGGAGGTTCCCCAAACTGCTCGACAACGGTAGCGGCTGCGCCGACGCGGCAGGAGGCAGGGGG
>NZ_CAXTNE010000142.1:0-19840 GCF_964245445.1 uncultured Nostoc sp. | reverse complement strand
CCTCTACCCCATTGCCCCTTTACCCCTCTCTCCCTCCATCCCTCTCTCCCTTCTTGGTGTACGCGTGCTAGTTGTAGATGACCAAGCCGATACCCGTGACTTTATCACCACAATCCTCGAACAGTACCAAGCCGAAGTTCAGGCTGTAGAATCAGTTGCAAAAGCATTACAGCTAATTACACAGTGGAAACCAGATGTTTTAGTTAGCGACATTGGTATGCCCGATGAGGATGGTTATTCTTTGATCCGCAAACTGCGATCACAACCACCAGAACTAGGGGGAAATATTCCCGCCGCAGCGTTAACAGCTTATACCAGGGCAGAGGATCGGATGCGAGCTATACAAGAAGGTTATCAGCTACATTTACCTAAACCTATTGAGGCAGCTGAGTTAGCTACAGTAGTTGCCAGACTTGCTGGACGGACTTAGAGAAAATGGGGTATGGGGAATAGGAATTAAATTTTACTCCATGTCCCATTCCCTTTGTTACTAATATCAAAATTTATACAAAATACCAATTTTATTCAAAGGTCAATATCTGCATATAAAAATTCATTTGTAAAATGCAATAGCTGATTAGCAATTAACTTAATATTCACAAACAAGTGTTTCATGAATTAATATTCGCAGCCTTTTGTGTAAAAGCAATAATAGCCTTTACTTTCATGCAGGCTTAGTTAGTTTTAAGTGTTCCTTTCTAATTTTATGCAACTTCTAACTATGGAGAATCAGGGCTTTTTTGCAGGCGTAATAAGGTATTGTAAACCTGCCGTTTTAAGACATCGTTATTTTGTAGCTCTATAGTGATTTTGTTGAACTGCTCAAATCTCAAGCCCTTCTCTTCGACAACTTTCTGAGCGTAGTTACAGTAATTCACTGCGATATCTTGAGCCTTCTTTGGAAGACCATTTATGCTGTTAGAATCGTTACAAACAATCTGGGGAATTTCTCCATTGCCAATAAGTTTTTTAATTTCTTCAAAGGCATTTTGACGCGCTGGCTCCATTGCTAGCACAGCTTTAGCATAGCTGTTGATTTCAGTATTGTTAACTATTGGTGGTGGAGTTTGACTATAAGCTTTTAAAGTAAAGGAAAAAGCGTTGGAAATTACACCCACAGTAGCGATCGCGCCGAAAAAGAATGATTGGGAAAGGATTCGCTTTCGGCTAGATCGAGAAAATAAATCAGAAATTTTCTTCATATAGTGTGTGACACAAAACTACATCAGGGATATTATAAGAACGTTGAATTATTTTCGGAGTTGGAAGTTCCAGGAACTGCTCAACATATCAAGCTTTTATATTTGATTGTCAATTTCCTCGGCAGACTTGACAAAGTTCGATGACTTTAGTCTGGAGTGTTGGTATTTCTGATGCTCCTTGCTTAAGACTCACTTCTAATTCCAATAGTAGGGGTAAGCAAAAGATTAACTGTTGCACAGAAAGAAGCTTGATTTCTTGCTGTAAGAAGTAGATCCGTTTGGGATTACCGACATCAGCAGCAATAGCGATCGCTTGTTGATTGCGCTCCCCACTTTCCATCATAATCTTGACCCACAGCCATGTGCGAAATTGTCCAATCAGCGTGGCGACTATCCGTAATCCAGGCTCGGAAGCATTGCTCAAATCTGCCAGTGTCGTCAAAGCTTTAGGTGTATCTCCTGTTCTGATTGCTGCTGCTAATTCTAAGCTATTTTGAGTAGTATTTCTTACTAACTTTGTAACAGTATCTGTGTCTAAAGGCTTGTTGCTACCTTGGGCATATAACCGCAGTTTCTCTAACTCATTGTAGAGCAGCCGTGTATCATTTCCTACAGATTCTGCTAAAAACTGGGCAGCATTAGCAGTTAGTTTTACGCCCATAGTCTGAGCTGCTTGATTAACAGATTGCACCAGTAATTCGGTTTTCCAAGGGGGAATGAGGGGAAATTCTCGGAATTCGGTAGCAAATTGTTTTAATAATTTTGTGGATTTGAGACGTTCATCTGGCTTGTTCCGGCTGGTGAGCAATAAAAATGAGTTTTCGGGAATGACTCTTAGTGATCGCACCAGTTCTGCTAACACATTCTCTGGACACTGCTGGCACAGAGTAGTATTTATCAGCCATACCAAGCGCCCACCAGCCCCAAAAGTGGGTGTCATGACCTGATTTAACCCCTGGATAGCAGCATCAGCTTGATCTGGGGTGAATGCAGTGTAATTAAAACTTATCCATTGGGGATCGAGAACGCGATCGCGCAACATAGCGATCGCCTTTTCTATAGCAAAATCATCCTCACCCCAGTAAACATAGATTGGCATAGACTAACCTCGTAGTATATCGGGGAATAGGCATTGGGCAATAATCAATAGTTCTTCTCCCCCTGCTCTCCACTCTCCACTCCCAAAATTAAATACTTTTAAAATCATTCTGTTAATCAAGGTAATTTTCCCTAAAATCTATCAAGTGAGAGCATGAGGCTATGAAGATTGGACGACAACTATCAAACTTACTTAAATCGGTTAGCACGGCTAACGCTGCCAGAAGCTTACAGATCCCAAGTCCAGCATATCCAGGAATCTTCTAAATTTCAGCCACATTCTGGGTTGAGACAAGCAGCGTCCTTTCCTGGCTATACGCTAATTACCCCACCAGCAGGGGAAGAATCGCAAAATTCTGCTTTCTATGCCAAATTACAGACTTACCAACAGGAACTTTTGCAGTTGCCTGTAAGCCGTGATTTGATTGTGCCTCTACCTCCTGCTAGCTTCCACATGACTTTAGCGGATTTAATTTGGGACAATGCTTACCTTGACACCTGCGAAAAAAATCCCAAATTTGACGAAGAGTTACACTCTTGTTTAGCCGAAAGCTTTCAGCAATATCAACAATTGATGACAAACAGGAGTCATCCGATTAAATGGCAAATGCTGGGACTGATACTGATGCCAAGAGCTGTAGCCGTTTGTTTAGTACCCCAAGATAAACGCTGCTACGAGGAAATTATTAAATTTCGCCGAACAATTTATCAAAATCCCAAGTTAATTGCTTTGGGTATTGAGCAGCATTATCACTTGACAGCCCATGTTACATTAGCCTATTTTGGGGAGGTTTCATCTGACTTAGACCGCACAAGTTTCAGCACAATGCTTTCTCAATTAAATGATCAATGGCTGTTAAATTTGCCAGAATTTTTGATCAATCGCGTCGAATTGCGAAAGTTTGACAACATGACACGCTATTATCGTGAACCAGACTGGCCGATTTTAGATTTTTAAGTCATTAGTTAGCAGTTAGTAGTCAGTAGTTTCTACTTACTGACTACTCAATTCCCTAACCACTTTAGAAAAATTTATTAAAATACCGTCTATCTCAAACCGATTTAGTAATACCAATTTGAAAAAATAATCCGATAAATGGTAAATGCATAGAAGCAGGATTTGAAGGGTATAATTCGTAATTGTTCAACTAAAATGTAATGCGATCGCCCTTATTTTTTTAGTTAAACCTAGTTTTTTACCAATGCTATCAATAAAATCTCTAGCCTAAAATTCCGGTTGTTGATAAAGAAGATAAACAGCTTCTAAAAAGACATTAGGTGTAACAGCTTCTGGCAATTTTTCTAAATTAATAATAGCTTTAACTTGCTCGGCTAGCTTTAGAGATAGTGATGCTCTTGCCTTTAACGACATTGCACCACGTCGCTGTAAATACTCACGAATCACAGCAAAATCATCTGGCATCAATTGCGATAAATCAGCAATTTCGACTAACTGTTCATGAAGTCTTTTTGCTTCTTCTGAAATTGTCAATGTCGCGGATGCAGTGGGTGTTTGGGCTTGAATTACAATTGTGCCAGCCGCTAAATCACCTAAACGCTTTTCTTGACGAGTCAACATAATTAGAAAAGCGCCAATAAACAAAGTTTCATCAAAAGGTCGCAATAAGGCACGTAGAGTTGCTTGCTGTAGCCCAATGAGTCTACCATCATCTCGAACTACGCGAATTTTAGCAACTCGTTTACCAGGGGTTTGCCCAAACCATAAGGTTTCAAAAAATACAAAATAGCCAATGTAAATTGCAAAGGCGATTAGGAAGAAAATTGCTATCAACCAAATTCCTAAATTTTGAGCATTCGTAATCAAGTCCTCAAAAAAATTGAACAGTTGCGTCGAAAAGACAGTCCAAGTGAAGAGAAAAACAAGCAAGGTTACAGACAAAACTGTATAGTCAATCAGCAGTGCCAAAGCTCGATTACCGATTCCCGCTAAAGTAAATTCCAACTCTACGCTTTCTGGAGTCTGGAATGTGATGCGATTAAAAAAGCGCATAATATTTTAACTAATTCAAAATGAATAGAGTTTAATTAAGGCGTTGAGTTAACGAAAATCTTGCGAGGGAGGTTCTCTTAATTGCAAACCTAAACCTTCACGCCGACTACGTAAGTCCAAATATAAAACAGCTTTTAGCGCTTGCCAGAATGGCATGATTAAAATTCCACCTATCAAGCTTCCAATCCAAGAAATAAAAGACACAATTGAGTAAATCGTAGAACCTGACTCAAGCCTTATGAGGAATATGCTAGGTAAATAGTTTAATACGAGCACCAAGGGCAATGTAACGATAAAAGCAACTAAAACGACACCTTGAATGCGAAATACCGAGCTTTTAGTTAACTCCCAACTTCTGGCAACACTTTCGGCACCATTAATATTTTCCTCAACTGCTAAGGGCACTTCAGCTATCACCCAACGCGAGTAGCACCAGGTTAGGCCCAATAGCAAAATACATACCATTAAGATTATTGCCAATGTGGTTGCGACTACAACGCCTGTAGTACCTAATATGCTTCCTAATACCACTCCCAGCAAGCCACCCACAATGCCACCGACGAGCGCTAATCCAAAATAAATTAAAAGCATTGATATTCCTATCTGAAAACCAACTCTTAAAAATGACCACAAACGCGGATCAACATGGCTCCTGGCGGCTTGGACGCTTTCAGGTTGGTAAATTAATTCTCCAAAAGCCAAGCGTGAAATGAGTCCAGAAATGGCTGCATATTTTGCCCAGCCATAAATCGGAACTAAAATCCACAAGTGAGCGATCGCAGCCAGATTAAGATAAGTCTTCAGATGAGAACGATACAACCGCACGGCAGCACTAACAACGTTACCGATACTCAGTGGTTGTATCTGACCGGGAGATCCAAAACTTTCAGACATAATGGCAAATTTCCCTTGAAATTACGGAGATGAATTTGAAGCTATCTTAAACTAAGTTAAACTCAGTGTTCCCAAAATTCATGAATATTCAACGTTGGATTGCACGACGAGAACCAAATTGGCAGCGTTTAGATGCCCTATTAAGGCAGATAGAAAAAAAAGGGCTAAAGTCCCTACGAGCAGCAGAAATTAGAGAGTTAGCGAGTTTGTATCGTTCAGTAGCGGCAGATTTGGCCCGTGCCCGTACTCAGCAAATCGGCAATGCTTTGATACAAAGTTTACAATCTTTAACAACTCGTGCCTATACGCAGATTTACCAAGGTTCGCGGCGACAGGAATGGCAGGCAATCCTAAAATTTTACCAATGGGGATTACCATCTGTAGTTCAGAAAACATTTGCATATATTGCTGCTGCAACAGCGCTGTTTCTACTGGGGGCATTAGTGGCTTGGTGGTATTCTTGGCAAAACCCCAGCTTTATGCCTTTGATCGTACCTGAAAGTTTGATTACCAAAGTGCGAGATGAGCATAAATTATGGATGGGGTCAATTGTCGGCGTTGAACCTCTAGCATCCAGCAGTATTATGATCAATAATCTGTCGGTGTCCTTTGGTGCTGTTGCCGGTGGCATCACGGCTGGGCTATACACAGTCTATTTGATGGTATTTAATGGCTTATTGATTGGTGCTGTTGGCACTTTAGTAGGTCAAAATAATTTGGCTTATCCTTTTTGGGCGTTTGTGTTGCCGCATGGTTCCTTAGAATTACCCGCTATCTTTTTTGCTGGGGGTGCAGGATTTTTATTAGCAAGAGCAATTTTATTTCCTGGTAAATATCGGCGTGGGGATGCACTGAAATTTTACGGTTCTCAATCAGTGCAGCTAATATTTGGGATTGTACCAATGTTAGTTATTGCTGGTGCGGTCGAAGGCTTTTTTTCACCTAATCCCAGCGTACCTGATGCAATGAAATATTTGGCCGGAATGGGATTATTTGTACTTTTAGTGCTGTATTGTAGCCGTAAAGAGACTTGAAATAATTTAGATATTGGCGGATTGGTAAATTGAAAAATATTTTATAACAAGGTAAATACTAACGATCTCAAAATTTATTATAGGACTAATATTTTATTTTTGAAATAGCCTGTTAGATTTTTGTATCTCAGTTATTAACCTTCAACACGACAAGAAAAAATAGAATGTACTTCAAGAGTTGATGCAACATTGTGGTTTGAGCTTCCAATTTGAAAAGGTTTGTATAGTCTGCGCTCGCCCTTAGAAGTTGTCTTTTGATCAAGAAAATATGCTTCATGCTGAAGGTAAACCTGCCCTTCAATTTGCTGATGACTTTAGTGTTTATGCTTGCCACGGAAGACATTCTTCTCAATAACAGCGATATTATGAAGAGCAAGATCCTGATTCTGTGTAGATGGACAGCCTAACAACAAATTATTTAGGATTGCTACTTAATTCCAGCAATTCACTGATAAACACGCAATTCCAGCAACTCACTGATACACACAGATTTTTTATCTATTTTTCACTGAAGCGATAGCTGTGAGATTGTGTAAATTAGTCACTTTTAATTATTTAAATTAAATTTAATTTTTGCATAAATATATTTTTACTAAAATAATCTATTTAATCAAGTATTCATAATTAAACTTTTTAAACATGAGATTTAAATATCCCTTAGTCTTTTCTTTATTCATTGTTAACCATAAAAAATGTAAGTTAATTTTAGGCTGAAATTACAGCAGAAGACTATCCCTTAATCAGAGGTAATATGGTTTTTTCGACCACCATTTTGAATCGTGTTGTCGCTACTTCAGTGGTGACAACTTCTGTTGCACTTAGTCCATTTTTTGGTGCGATCGCACAAGCTGAAACTTTGAACGGTGCAGGAGCAACTTTTCCGGCTCCGCTTTACGAACGCTATGCTCGTGAAGTCAAAAACAAGTATCCAGACTTGAAAATTAACTACCAAGCAATAGGTAGCGGTGGTGGTATTCGTCAAGTCACTGCTGGAACCGTTGACTTTGGTGGTAGTGATGCTGCAATGAAAGATAATGAAATTGCTAAAGTCAAGAACGGTGTCATCTTAGTACCCACAGCAGGTGGTGCTGTTTCTGTTGTTTACAATGTTCCAGGTGTTAATAATCTCAAATTATCCCGCACTACACTACCGGCAATTTTCTCAGGTCAAATTACCAAATGGAATGACGCAAAAATTAAAGCTGATAATCCGGGTGTCAATCTACCAAATCAACCAATTAAATTTGTTGTTCGCGCCGATGGTAGCGGTACAACTTTCATTTTCACTAACCACTTAAGTGCTACTAGCGGTTATTTTAAAGGCAGAGTTGGAGTTAACACTGCTCCCAATTGGACTCTGCCAAACGTCCTCAAAGGCAAAGGCAACCCAGGCGTAGCAGCCTTAGTATCTCGTACTCCTGGTTCTATTGGTTATGTAGAATATGCCTACGCTGTCAAAAACAATCTGAAATCGGCGCTGATACAAAATAAGAGAGGAGAATTTGTTGCTCCTTCTTTACAATCTGCAAATGCAGCTTTATCAACTGTCACTTTCCCAGACAACTACCGCGTTTTCGTAGGAGATCCAGGACAAGGTTATCCCATCGTCGGTCTTACCTGGATGATGGTTTACAAACAGTATGCTAATGCTTCTAAAGCTGATGCTATTAAGAAATGGATTAATTGGGTATTGAAAGACGGTCAACAGTATAACGATGACCTTAACTACACCAAAATTCCATCTGATGTGGCAAATCGGGTGCTTCAGACAGTAAATAGCTCTGTCAAGCCTTAATTTGTAATCTTTTAGAACTTATGCATAAGAGATCCCCCAACCCCCTTAAAAAAGGGGGCTAAGAGTCTCTTAAAGTTCCCCAATTTATCGGGGCATTTAGGGGAATATAAACATTTAGGAAACTAAACGAGTAGTTTGAAAACACGCTCTACGGTGAATCAAGGTTTTATATTTTCAATGCTTAATTCCTGAATTTTACTAATTTCCTCTCCTAATAGGTTGAGTTCCCAACTTAGTCTACTAGCAATAAAAAAATCTATTTGATTAATTTGTAATGGCAAATTCATCGGAACCAGCCGACAGAAATTCATCACATGAATCTAATCTAGGCGATGAAGATTTCAATCTAAGAGCTATTGGCGGCACAAATCTCTGGTTTGACCAGGTTTTTACACGGCTAGTATACTTTTTTGCCGTGATTACTGTTGCAGTGCTATTTTTGATGAGTTGGGTAATTTTACACGAAGCTCTACCAGCCATTAAGCAGTTTGGATTGGGATTTTTGTGGGGTCAAGATTGGGATACAGGTAATCAGCTTTTTGGTGCATTACCTTATATTTATGGAACTTTGGTAAGTAGTGCGATCGCTATTTTATTCGCTGTCCCAGTCGGAATAGCAGTAGCCTTAGTCACGAGTGAAAATTTCTTACCTTCATCGCTGCGAACAATCCTAGCATTTGTTGTTGAATTAATTGCAGCAATTCCCAGTGTCATTATTGGTTTGTGGGCGATTTTTGTTTTTATTCCAGTTTTAGAACCTCTACAAAAATGGCTAGCCAGCACTTTTAAATGGATACCACTATTTAATACAGAAGACCCTTCTGGGACTAATATGTTAACTGCTGGAATTATTCTAGCCATCATGATTTTGCCCACAATGGCAGCAATTACTCGTGATGTTTTAATGGCTATCCCTAAAGAATTACGTAGCGCATCTATGGCTTTAGGCGGTACTCGTTGGGAAACAATTTTTCGGGTTTTGCTACCAGCTGGATTTTCTGGAATGGTGAGTGCAGCAATGCTCGCATTAGGACGTGCTTTGGGTGAAACAATGGCTGTCACTATGGTAATTGGGAACTCTGCCCAAATCAGTGCTTCTTTACTCAATCCAGGTTATACAATTCCCTCTGTATTAGCTAATGAATTTGCCGAAGCTGAACCGGGTTTGCATATAGGCGCTTTAAGCTATTTGGCATTGATTTTATTTGGGTTGACTCTAGCTGTAAATATTGGCGCTGTACTCTTAGTAAAATGGGTTGGTAGGAAAAATAAATAGTATTACTTTAATAAAAATACCTCAATGTAATCAGACATTTGTTAATCAAAACTAATAAAAAATATGAGTGGTTATATTCAGCCAGAAACTGATGAATTGGCGACAGAATTATGCAGTCCTCTGCCAAGAGAACGAGTAATATTTACATATACAATGAATGCGATCGCCTTTGGTTTTACAGTTCTGGCACTAATTCCTTTATTATCAATTTTGTGGGAAATTTTCGTTCGGGGAATCTCTGGACTGAAATCAGAAATGTTTGTCAAAGCAGTTATTGATAATGGCTTTGGCAATGCCATCTTAGGAACCATAATCATGGTGGTAATTGGTGCTATTTTAAGCATTCCCACAGGGATAATGACAGGAATTTTCTTGGCAGAATTTGGTCAAACCAACTCAATTGCTAGTGTTGTTCGTTTTATCAGCAGTATTCTAACAGGCGTGCCTTCAATAGTTGTAGGCGTATTCGCTTACGGTGTGATAGTTTTGGTAACTAAAGGATTTAGTGCGATCGCAGGCGGTTTTGCTTTAGCCGTGATTATGCTACCTATAATTATACTGACGACAGAAGAATCCTTAAAACTGATTCCCACATCTCAACGTCTAGCCTCTGCTGCTTTAGGCGGAACTCGCTTTCAAACTACCCTTCGCATTGTTGTCACTGCTGCAATTCCCGGAATTACTACAGGTATTTTATTAGCTGTAGCTCGTGCTGCTGGTGAAACAGCACCTTTAATTTTTACTGCTTTATTTAGTCTAGATTGGTCAGAAGGATTATTAAGCCCAACAGCTTCTTTACCAGTATTGATTTTTAACCTCTACAACGACCCCGACCCGCAAAAAAACCAATTAGTCTGGACTACTTCTATAGTTCTACTCGGCTTAATTTTATGTGTTAATATTCTCTCTCGCTTAGTTATTAGGCAAAGAAGACTAAAGTAAAAAAAATTTTGTATTGTTTTGCATCTTGGCAAAGTATGATATTAAATGGTAAGCCGCCAGGTTCAAGCCTTGTTTTATGTATTTTAATTACGAATTACGAATTAGTAGCGCAGTGTTAGCAACATAGGAGCGTCATTACGAATTAGCATGAGTAACCTAATACCAGCTATCAAAGTTAAAAATATCAGCTTTTATTATGGCACAACAAAAGCGATCGAAAAGGTGTCAATAGATATTTATCAAAAGCAAGTAACCGCAATTATTGGCCCTAGTGGTTGTGGTAAATCTACCTTCATCAAAATTCTGAATCGCATTAGCGAATTAGAAGGGCCTGTGAAAGTTGAAGGAGATGTAGAATTTTTTGGTCAAAATATTTATGCTCCTCGTGTCAATATCAATCGGTTACGCCGCCAAATTGGTATGGTGTTCCAAAAACCGAATCCTTTTCCGATAAGCATTTACGAAAATGTTGCCTACGGTATGAGAATAGCAGGCAGGTATTCAAAATTAAAATTAGATGAAATTGTCGAATCTGCACTTCACAGCGCTGCTCTTTGGGATGAAGTTAAAGATAAGCTGGATAAATCAGCTTTAGGGCTTTCTGGTGGTCAACAACAAAGATTATGTATTGCCCGTGCTTTAGCAGTCAAGCCAAAAGTTCTGTTGATGGATGAGCCTTGCTCGGCTCTTGACCCCATCGCTACTATGAAAGTTGAGGAACTACTCCATAGTTTGCAGTCTGAATTGACTATTGCGATCGTTACCCATAACATGCAGCAAGCCGCTCGCGTCTCTGATTTTACAGCTTTCTTTAGCACTGATGAAAGTCGGATTGGTCAAATGGTTGAATTTGGCGCTACCGAACAAATTTTTAACAACCCACTAGACCCCCGCACCCGCGACTACATTTCAGGGCGGTTTGGTTAAGGTAAGTTTTAGCATGACTTAATGATTTTTGTTGAACCATCTCGTACTAAAGGATATTCATAAAACACGGTTTAAAAATAATTACTAATTTATCTTTATTAGATAAACTAGTTACCTCATTATCCATGAGGGGTATATGATATTAATATTTTTATTTCTACATAGCTATTTTAAGTCCAATCAGCTTCAATCCTTTTTAATTGGAAAGGATGGCATATAGCAGTCCTAAATAATTTGTAAAAATTATATATCCCTTTCTTCTTTCTTCCCTTTACGTCCATCTCTACGAGACGCTGCGCGTTCGCGTAGCATTTTGTAGAGATGGCGGTTCGTTTCCTTGTCTATATTTTTCACGAATCAAATAGAACTCTTATACCAATTTGAAAAAAGAATGCGACAGATATACACTCTCAAGCCCTTGTGATATCTAGTTTTCTTCATTTTGACTTTTGACTTTTGAATTTTGAATTGGTATTATATACGTCAATGTGCCAAAGGTGGGTATAAAAAGTTTATAAAAGATAATTTTTGCAACATAGTCTTAATATAAATATTTAATAACAGTTTATCTGCTGTATGACTACTATATAGCTACGTAATTTCTATGAATATCTCCTTTTAGGAGTAACATAGTGAAACAGCGCTGCTGATTTGTATTAAATTACTTCGTCAACTTTTATTTCACATGTTTTGGGAATATGAGTAAACTAATTCCAGCCATCAGAGTCAAAAACTTCAGCTTCTCTTACGACACTCAAAAGATAGTTGAAGGCGTGTCAATGGATATTTACCAAAACCAAGTCACGGCAATTATTGGTTCTAGTGGTTGTGGCAAGTCTACTTTTCTTAAATCGTTAAATCGCATGAGTGAATTAGAAGGAGATGTCAAGGTTGAAGGAAAAGTAGAATTTTTTGGACAAAGTATTTATGAGCGTCGTGTCAACATCAATCGTTTACGTCGCCAAGTTAGTATGGTTTTTCCCAAGCCAAATCTGTTTCCCATGAGCGTTTACGATAACGTTGCTTATGGGGTGAAATTAGTTGGATGGCATCCGAAAGTAGAATTAGATGGAATCGTTGAATCTGCCATCAAAGCTGCCGAACTTTGGGATGAAGTGAAAAATAAGCTGCACAAATCTGCTTTAGAGCTTTCTGGCGGTCAACAACAAAGACTATGTATTGCGCGTGCTTTAGCAGTCAAACCGAACGTTCTATTAATGGATGAACCTTGTTCAGGTCTTGATCCTGTCGGTAGTATGAAAGTTGAGCATTTGATCTATAACTTGCGCTCTGAGTTGACAATTGTGATGGTTACTCACAATATGCAGCAAGTTACTCGTCTATCTGATTTTACGGCTTTCTTTTATAGTAATGAAAATCGCATTACTCAAATGGTTGAATTTGGTACTACAAACAAAATCTTTACTAACCCCGTGGATTCTCGCACTCGTAACTATGTTTTTGCCCGCGTTAGTTGAAGTTTTTCTAAAATTCTAGCTATTCAGAGAACTACCACGTAGTACAAGCGGAAATTAAGGGTTAAATTTAATTTCCGCTTGTTTTGAGTTTTTGTTGTGTTGAGCAATGCAAAGTGATGTTGACAGTAATTTTTCATACTGTATATTTAGAGGCAAGCATCTACTCTAGACCACCTGAATCACGAAATGAAATGTCCTCGGTGCGAATCTACTTTATATCGGAAAAATGGTCGTCGGAATGACAAGCAGAATTACCTCTGCAAAAATTGTGGTAAACAATTTCTTGAGCCTGCATTCCCTCGTTCATTGGAAGGTGAGTTGCTTGCTAATAGCAATGGACATACTAAAGTATCTATGGACGCAACTACAGAAGTTACTTTAGTAAAAAACTTGCCAGAAGAAAAAATCACAGAGAAGAGTCTTGGCTCTTTTAGTCTTACATTAGCTGAAGAACTGCTGCAAACTATATTATCACCTGATTGGCTAGAATCTGCTGCCTTCAGCCAATTTATCCAAAAAATTCAACAAAAAACTGAAATTAAACATCAATTAGAGATAGGAATCTCACTTCTGCTTTTAGATGCAGAAAACTTAAAATTAGATATTAATTCCGAATTGTTTTTAGCCAGTGTCTGTAAGTATCCTCTCCAAGTTAAAATTGCATTTGCTAACTGGAGAAATCCAAGTACTGGCAAGCAAGATATTGAACTATACAATCGTGGCTATCAACTTGTCCATGTGCCTGGGGGTAAAGACAGTGCTGATGCAAAAATGATCGCACTTGGTGCTTGTGTCTTACGCTCTTATCCAACAGTTAAAGAAATCTTGGTCTGTTCTGGCGATGGAATTTTGAGCCATCTCTGTAACCAACTCCAAAATCAAGGATTAATTGTTTACTGGGTACGTAGACAAGGACAAAATTTGCAAATAGAAAACCGGAATACTGGCAAATTAACTCATTATTCCTTACCAATGGCAACAGAAATTCCATCTTTGGAACAAGTGCTTGATAAAATTCAAGATTTAATCAAAACTGAACAGGAATCAATCAATACTCGATTAAACAGTTTAGTGACTGTTGCAACTTTATTTCAAGAAAGATGTGATATTAATATTAAACATCATTCAAAGCAACCAGAAATTGAGGAAATAATTCCTGTTATAGATAACTCATCTGCACAATTTGTTCAAAAAGAAGAAAAAGAAGATTCTGCGGAAATTTCTAATGGAGAAACATTAGATAAATTACTATTTAAAATTATTCAAGATATACAAATTAAATCTCCTGAGACTAAATTATCTGTGTCCAAGCTTGGTTCAGAGCTACAGAAAATAACCAGAAAATCTCCTAATTCAATTATTAAAGAATTAAAGTTAGGTTCCAATTTTACCAAATATCTAGAATCATCTCCCACATTTACATTAAAGGCGAGTGGCAAGGAATATGAGGTAATACCGCTATGCGAATAAATACTTTCTGGATGTCTACGTACAACCTGAGTCTGTAATTCAGTATTATGTGTAAAGATGTAAAGAAATGTAAATATTACAATGCAGGATAAAGTCGTTGTTATTGTCGGTGCTACTGGTGGCATTGGTTCAGCTTTAACACATAAACTTGCGCCTACCGGAGTCCGGTTGGTATTGGCTACCAGAGATGCGGTTCGTTTAACAACACTAGCAGGTGATTTACCAGGGCAAGTTTTGACCGTTCCCACCGATATTACTGACCCGCAACAGGTAGATACTTTGATAGAAAAGACGATCGCTGAGTTTGGTCAAATCGATATTTTAGTGAATGCGGCTGGTGCTGGTATACTCAAGCCTTACAACAGCCTGGAACCTGCTGATTTAGACAAGATGTTAGATGTCAACTTGAAAGGCAGCTTTTACACCACTCAAGCGGCCGCTGAAGAGATGCAAAAGCGCAAGTCTGGTCACATCTGTAACGTAGTTGGAATTCTGGGCAAGCATTCGATGGGAATGGCAGCAGCTTATTCTGCTTCTAAGTTTGGTGTTGTCGGTTTCAGCAAATGCATGGCAGAGGAACTTAAGCGTTTTGGTATCAAGTTCACGCTATTCTACTTTGGTGGGGTAGATTCTCCTTTCTGGGATAACGTCAGCCTAAAAGTAGACCGGAAAAAAATGCTCAGTCCTGAAACTGCTGCCAATGCTATTTTCTTTGCCCTTTCTGCCGAACCGCAAGCTGTGCCAATGGAAATTAACATTCAACCTGATAGTCATTTGTTCTTTTAAAGTGGCAGTCCGCCTACATAATTCTTGCCTGGGAAAGACCTGAAAATTTAGCAAAAAAGGCAAAATTTACAGAGATATAAGCTGTTATGCTGGATTTTCAGTATCTATGAAAATTGATCACGTTCATTTCTATGTAGAAGACGCCAAAGTATGGCGGGATTGGTTTGTCCACCATCTTGGTTTTCAAGCAGTAGCCGATCGCAGCATTTCATTTCACACTTGTACAGAAGTGGTAAGAAGTGGTGCTGTCTGCTTTTTTCTGTCTTCACCACTGTTACCCACAAGTCCAGTAGCTGAGTTTCTGCGTCAATATCCACCTGGTGTGGCAGATGTCACTTTTGCTGTCGAAGATGTAGAAAGCGCGATCGCACTAGCTCAAAAACATGGTGCTACAATCCTACAACCCACCCAGGAACGCCAGGTGGGGACGGAATTCCTCAAGTGTGGCAAAATTGCTGCCTGGGGTGGACTGACTCATACGTTGATCGAAAGGTCATTGGTTTTTGACAAAGGACAAATGACTAATGACAACACTTTTACTGCCATAGATCACATAGTGTTAAACGTGGCTGTTGGTGAATTAGAAAATGCTGTCGCTTGGTACGAAAATATCCTAGATTTTCAACCACAGCAGGCTTTTAAAATTAAAACCAATCGTTCTGCTTTACACAGTCAAGTGATGGTTTCGCACAATGGCAGCGTCCAATTGCCAATTAATGAACCAGCTTCCAAAAATTCCCAAATTCAGGAATTTTTAGATGTCAATCGCGGCCCCGGAATTCAACATATTGCCTTGCGGACGACTAATCTTGTGAGTGCGATCGCTAAATTTCGTGCCACTAATTTATCCTTACTCTCAGTTCCCCAAAGCTATTACACGCAATTAAAACAACGTCCAGGATTGCCTTTATCACTTTTAGAACTGGAAGCGATCGCTCAACAGGAAATTCTGGTGGATTGGCAAGAATATACTCCTTTAGAGGGAGGAAATATCGCGCCCTTATTACTACAAATTTTTACCCAGCCAATATTTGAACAGCCGACATTTTTCTTTGAGTTTATTGAACGCCGTTACCAAGCTCAAGGTTTTGGCGAAGGTAACTTTCGCGCCTTATTTGAAGCCATTGAAAGCGAACAAATTAAACGCGGTACGCTGCAATGATGCCTGATTACAAAATATCAATTGAAATTCATCCAGGCTCTAAACAAGTTGATTTTATTGACAAGCAACTTCAAGATTTTAATGTAGGTAAGATTGGAGATTACCAATATACGCCACTGTTTCTATTACTTCGTGATTCAAAAAAAAATGTCGTGGGCGACTTGGAGGGTTTTATCGGCTTGGGATGGTTCCATATTGCTACTCTCTGGGTTGCAGAGGAGTTAAGAGGTTATGGATACGGAAAAGCACTTCTTTTGGAGGCAGAGCAAGAGGCTGTTAATCGTGGCTGCTTAAACGCATATCTTTTTACTTACAGCTTCCAAGCTCCCAAATTTTATCAGCACTTAGGGTATGAAATTTTTGGAGAGTTAGAAGATTTTCCTCTAGGTCATCGTCGATACTTTCTTAAAAAGAGTTTACAAAAAAACCTTTAGCTAGACTTAATAGCCTTAAAAAATAGCCATACATCTGAGATAAACTTAATAAAAATTAACTTTTACCGCCGATGATAAGACTTATTACTGACTTCGACGGCCCAATTATTGATGTTTCTGAACGGTACTACCATGTTTATCAATTCTGTTTAGAGAAAACCCGTCGTCCAGACCAAGTAGTGCAAGAACTTCCGAAAGTGGAATTTTGGCAATTAAAGCGATCGCGGGTTCCCGAAAAACAAATTGCGTTGAATTCTGGGTTAGATGAAGCCCAAGCCCAAGAATTTGCCCAGTTGCGGCGGCAAACTGTGCATACAGAACCCTACTTTGACTATGACACCCTCGCGCCTGGTGCTGTGGATGCGCTGTTAAAAATTCAACAAGCTGGAATTGATTTGGCAGTAATGACCATGCGCCGAGTTCGGGAACTAGATTATGCCTTCAAAAAACACGATTTAGGAAGATTTTTCCCAGAAAATCGTTGTTATTGCTTGAGTAACGATTACGTTAAAACTCGTGATATTGAAGATAAGCCCTTGTTGATGGCTAGGGCATTAAAAGAACTGCCCCCGGCTACTGATATCTGGATGGTGGGAGATACGGAAGCCGACATCACCGCAGCTAAAAATTATGGGGTTAAGGTGATGGCTGTGGAATGTGGCATCCGCGATCGCACCCAATTGGAACTTTACCACCCCGACTTAATCGTTAAGGATTTCAGCGCTGCTGTAGATTTAGTCTTAAAACCTAAACAATTTGTCTAGAAAAGCTTTCTAGCTGCAACAGATTGAATTAAAATAGGAGTCAAAATAGGTATTCTGACTCCTGACTCTCAAATTTTGAGAAGAACACATATAAACCATGTCTTCTTTACGGAAACTTGCTTACAGGTAGCATTTACCGTAGAAAGCTACTAACCAACCACAACAATATAAACGTTAGTACAGTAGAGAACTGATTCGATGATAAATTGAGGAATGATATTTGTGGTAAGAGCCAGCCAGCAACTAGTCCCCCAACGATTAAGCCAATTATTAAACTGACCAGGGTGAACAAAACTGCTCGGCCAAATTTACTTTCCTTGCGATTGAGGAAATAAATACTAGTGCCTACCCCAACTACCAATGCTAACTGCAAAACTTGATCGCCTCCCTCTGGGTAAAACACACTGATAGAACTTAAACCAAGAAACCAAGCTCCTGGTAAGAATATATCGGCAGGTGAAGGCTTATCCAGCATCCGTTGCAGCCATGCAGGTGACTGCTCACGAGGGGCTGGGCTTTCTTTAGGAGGCGATTGCACTCGCAACTCTGGAAACCGAATACGCTCAGGGACTTTAATTTTACCTTCTTGGCGCATCCGTAAGCGATCCATTAAAATCGCATCGTAAGCAGCTTCAATTACTTCTAAATGCTTGGCATCGCTACTATATTGCTCGAATAGGCGATTACGAGCATCCTGAATCTCATCGAAGCTAGCCTCTTCTGATACCCCAAGTTTTTCGTAGGGATTTTGATCGCTCATGGGAGTTTGTTACTTCAGCCTCAGTCAGCGGCAGTCTTTTGTCGAATAAAAAACAGCTTTAGGTTTTGTTTTAATCGAAACTAAAGTCTCGACTTATTTTATGCCCTAACAGGATAGTAGCACGGGTTAGTTTAATCGACTTTGTAATTTTAACTATAGCCACTTTAACATATCGCTATAACTCCGTGTATACCCTCATGTCGTTGTCTAGTTCTGGCTCTAATCTAGAATTTGAAGGGAGAGTACCTAAAACACATAGTTTTTATGAAAATATCAATCTTAATGTTTCAAATTTGGCAACTTACTGTGCCCTAATAGAATTTTTTTAATTATACTGAATAATCGCTTGTGGTATATATCCGCATATCGATTTAAAATTGAGACGTTTTAAGTTACCACCTAACTGAGATCACGAACGTGTCTTGGTGTTAAGAACTGTTGCGGCTAAAGTCAGAGCGCTTATATACTGTGCCTAACAGAAATTTAGTGTTCTCATTGCCCACAATCCTGATTAGAGTATTTCTTTTTGAATAATCAGGAATCTCATACCGTAGACATGTAGATTCTTAGTTAGCCCCTAAGTGGCAACTGCGTTTTTACGCAAACCTTTTGTTAATCTTACGAATTTTTGTGCAAAGTAATGGTCATGGCTCCTGCCAAGATTCTTGTAGTTGACGACGATCCTGCGGTTCGGAATTTAATCCAACGCTTTCTGATTAAGCAGAACTATCAGGTAGAGGCTGCCGAAGATGGAAAGACAGCCTTAACTCTATTTGAGCAATTTAACCCCGATCTGGTGATTCTAGATGTGAATCTACCAGATGTAACTGGGTTTAACCTCTGCCAAGAGATGCAAAGTCGTAATGGTGTGTTTGTTTTGATGTTGACTAGCCGTGCTGACGAAGCTGACAAAATTCGCGGCTTTGCTAAAGGTGCTGACGATTATCTCACCAAGCCTTTTGGGCTAGGTGAGTTAGAAGTCAGAGTCGGAGCTATTTTGAGGCGTCAACGAGTGATAACTACTGCCGAGCAAAAACGCTTGGTATTTGAAAAACTGATGATTGATCCAGTGCGGCGGGAGGTGGCGCTTAATAACCAAGCAGTACCTTTAACTGCTCTGGAATTTGACTTGTTACATTTTTTAGCCAGTCATCCAGGTCGAGTTTGGCGGCGTGCGGAGCTAATCCAAGAGGTATGGGACTATGAATATGTCGGCGATCAACGGGTTGTAGATGTCCATATTGGGCAAATTCGCAAGAAAATTGAAATTGATGCTAGTCAGCCAGCATTAATTCAAACTGTACGTGGCGTAGGGTATAAGTTTGAATCTGCTGCTCACCCCCAGCAGTTGGAAGGCAAGTCCTGAGTTTATAGTCTAGAGTTTTTTAACTCTTGACTGTTAACTCTTGGGGAAGGATTAGTGAATTTATTTGGCTTTAGTAAAAGACAAATTTAGACAATCAAAGTAGGTAGATATTGCTCAAATACAGACCAGGCACTTATTTGAGATATTTATTTATCCGTTTAAGACAGTGGACAGGGGAGAGAGTCCACTGGAAAATATTTATTTGCATCTTACCGTTTTGGTAGATACAACGATGCTTAGGTTGGAGTTCGTAGCGGCGCACAGCTATCATTGGTGTCAACACCCAACAAATTTGGGCTTTATCTTCTTAATTTGACACCAATGGGCATTGCTGCGCCCTTACAATATATTTGGTTCAAATAAATGAAAACTGTTGTAAAACATTAACAATTACGCCTAATGTGAATTAAAGAGGTTGAGACTGGAAGGTGAGAACATTGA
>NZ_CAXTNE010000141.1:14769-19928 GCF_964245445.1 uncultured Nostoc sp. | reverse complement strand
GGGGTAAAACTCAATACGCTTGGGTTAAGAAAAATTGTAGGTTGGGTTAAGCAAAGCGCAACCCAACGAAGCCCGGCAAATGTTGGGTTTCGTTCCTCAACCCAACCTACACAGTTTAAGGTTTTTAGCGTTAACTGAACTGTATTGGGGTAAAACTGACGTGAAACCCAGGTGAGTAAACTATTTCAGACTTGTGTATACATCGTAGGTTAAAGACAGGGAGGGGTTCGTCGAACTCAATTATACTAATTGCTTTAACTGTGATTTCGCTAATTTATCAGGTGCGATCGCTCCATTCTCTGTAATGATTGCTGTAATCAACTCAGCCGGAGTCACATCAAATGCTGGGTTGTAAAAATCTACACCCGCAGGTGTGAGAATGGTATCGCCAACTTGATAAATTTCTGTTGGTTCGCGTTCTTCAATAGGAATTTTGCTGCCGTCAGCTAATTCAAAATCAACGGTGGAAAGGGGTGCAGCTACAAAGAAGGGGATATTATGTGCTTTAGCTGCGATCGCAACACTATATGTACCAATTTTGTTAGCAGTGTCGCCATTAGCAGCAATTCGATCAGCGCCCACAACTACAGCATGAATTAAACCCTGTTTCATGCAATGAGCTGCCATATTATCAGTAATTAATGTTACTGGAATACCTTCTTGCACACATTCCCAAGTGGTGAGTTTTGCACCTTGCAAACGGGGACGGGTTTCGTCGGCAAATAAACGTTCTATACGTCCTTCCCTCCATGCAGAACGCACAACACCCAAAGCTGTGCCATAACCAGCAGTAGCTAAGGCTCCAGCGTTACAGTGAGTAAGCAGCCTCAGCTTTTCTGGGGTAGTGGGTAACACTGCCAAACCATTGTCGCCGATCGCCTGACAGGTTTGTAAATCTTCAGCGTTGATTGCTTGGGCTGTTTGCAAAAGGGTTTGCTTGATATCTTCTACCGTTCCCAGCGTTTCGTAGGCGGCTTTCATCATCCGGCTAATTGCCCAAAATAAATTTACCGCCGTTGGACGAGTAGAACGCAACAACTGAGCTACTTTATCTAAGTGTTGCAAAAATTCGTGGCGATCGCTTGTTGCAATTTCCCTTGCACCAAGATACATTCCATAAGCCGCAGCCACACCAATTGCAGGCGCACCTCGCACAATCATGGTTTTAATCGCCCGCGCCATATCTTCACTGCGATGAATTTCCACAAATGTATATTCGTTTGGTAAGCGCGTTTGATCAATTAGTGACACTGAGTTTTTGTGCCAAATAACGGGATAAACCTGGTTTGTAGAAGGTGTCATAAACAATTCTAAATTCAAAATAAAAAATGCAATCATATCAACTATTTTAGGAACTAATACCATTTATTTGTGAAACTGCGTCAAACCTTTTTAACTTTGTAATATACATATCTTTATTCATACCCTTGTGATTTTATATACGAAAAGCTAAGTTGATTTATATTAAATAATTCTTAAGCTTTTTCAATGTATTGTTTTGTTAAATTGATATTGCATTGATTCTGATATAAGTGATATATAAACTTTAATAGTTAAGCAAAATCAGTTTTTGTCCTATAAATAATTAGGAAGTTTATATCTTAATCCGAATCGGATAGCTGTACTCACATAGAAGCATTTTATAACTGGTTTAAAAACTAAATCTTTCTTGAAGTTTACCAATCCCATTGATTACCGATATACAAAGATAGCTGTAACCTAGAAGAAAGATACTAAGAAAGAGTATATTAATTTGTATTTTTCAAGGGAGCTAAATTAGTTAAGTTACAAGTTTGACATCTATTTTGGGTAATAATACTGCTTATTACATTTGGATAGAGCAAGCTGATTGCAGATTTGAACAAGGGTGTGTAGTATTCCAAGCTTTGAATATAATGAAGACACTTTCAGGAATTGCTAAACTGAGTGTTTACAAAAGTTTTTTATATTAAGATACTGTCTAACACTTGGATTTTCATTACGTTTCAAAATTGAAAATCATTAACCTCTTCAAGTATGAAATTATTTAGTTTATTCCAAAAGAAAAAAAAGGAACCAAGTATGAATAAACAAGCAAGTTCTATACCTGCTGTTGATTTAGTGATAGTCATCGATACTAGTCCTTCGATGAAAGATGAAGCCCAGAGTTTGAGTGATGCTGCCCAAGAAGCGATCGCTAAAGCTAAATCTAGTTGTCCAACAAATTTAAAAGTAGTTTGGTTAGGTATAGAAGGTACTTGGAAAGGGACAAACTTTGACCAAACTATCAGAGCTTATCTAACTCAAAAGGCTAAGGTGTCTGAATCCAAACTCCGGGGTAGAAAAAGAGGAGAATTAAAGTCCGCAGGAGCGCAAGAAGATGCAGCTCGTGCTATTGAAGATATTTCAGAATACTTTGATTGGCGTCCAGGTGCAGCACGAGCTATCTTTTATCTTGGCGATGAAGCACTTGAAGGCGGAGGAGATAAAACAGAGCAAAAAGATATTACAGCTGCTAATTTGGCTATCCAAAAAGCCCAAACAGCAGGAGTTACCGTTCACACCTATTTTGGAACTTCTAAGAGCAAGCATCAAGCAGGTATCAAAACTGAATATGCCAGAATTGCAACCTCAACAGGTGGACAATCTTTTACAGATAAAGACGCTATCAGTGGTTTTAGTGCAGTCTTAGAAAAAGTTATCTGTGGTAGTCGCACAACTAAAACAATTAAGCTCAAACCAGGAGCAGTTTATATCCATGATTGTGTCTCCAATGAATTAAGCAAACTTTATACTTTAGATTTAGTCACAGGTAAAGCTACCTTTATAGGTGAGATAGTTACAGAGGTTTCAGACATTGCTTTTGTCGATTCCCAACTATATGGACTTGATCAAGAGGGCAATAAGACTAAACTAGTTAAAATTGACCTCAATTCAGGTGATGCTACTGCAATTGGTGATATTGGCTTTGCTACATCTGGTTTAGCATATAATCGCCAGCGTCATACCCTCTACGCCACAACTGCTAAACAACTGATTGCTATTAATATTGAAACAGGTAAAGGTACGCCAGTAGTAACGGTAGCAGATAAAGACTACAACTGTGGCGAAATTGCCTTTGATGCTGATGACAAAGCTTATATTACCTTAATTGGTTACGACAAGAAGAAATTACTAGCAAGTTCTAACCTCGATACAGGTGAAGTCAAAACCATCGGCGATATTGGCTTTGCTGATCTTGCCAGTATGGAATTTGTTGGTGATGTTCTCTATGGCGTAACTGGCAATTTCTTTAAGTTAGGTAAAGACGGTCAATTAATCCGTATTGATACTACTACTGGTCAAGGAAGTTTAGTTGCCATAACCGATCCTATCGGTCGTTGGGCAGGTATCACTATTTATGAACCAGCTACGGCAATAATAACAGAAATCGCTCCAGAAGTAAACTCCAAAGAAAAATCGGAAGAGACAAAATCTCAAGAAATCAAAGTTATCAAGGAAGAAAGTATGACTATTTTAACCATCGATACCAAAAATAATTGTTACGTTATCGACCGCGATCAAATGAACAACCTGCAACAAAATGTTGCAACTTCCTTTACTTTCGAGAAAGGGACTTTTGATATCAAAATTACTGATGGTCGCTATAGCTATGCTAAGAATAAAACAGAAGGAGAACCTTTTGTCTTGCTCTGGATATATGGGGCTGATGGTAGTACATTTATCAATAAAAGCACAGGTTTTGAAGTAGGTGCAACCTGGACAACCTTAAATGGATATAATGATAATCTAAAGTTAGAAGTCAAAAAGAAAGCAGTTCTGAATGCCTTGTTTTTTGATGTGAATAATGCTGACAACAGTGGAGCAATTAATCTTTCTATTACTAGTAATAAACAATTTTTCAGCACTCAGACATTAACAGTAGACAGCCAACGCAATTGTTATCTGCTGGATCAAACAAATCTATCTAGCTTAAAACAATCGGGTTCCAATTTCGTTGAATTAACACCTGGAAATTATCAAATAAAAATTCGTGAAGGTAATGCCACCTATTGGTCGGATAGTAAGAAGTTTGATTTAGAACCTTGGGCTTTAATTTTGGTTCAAGGTGGAAAATTTATTACAAAACTGACAGGCATAGAAGTCGAAGAAAGTTGGTTTTCATTAAATGGTCTGAAAGACGAAGTAATTTTAGAGGTCAAAGAAAAAATTACCTTATTGGGTTTATTTATTGACACCTACAAAGATGATAACGAAGGTCAAATTATTCTGGCAATAGAGCCAGTAAGTGCAACTGAACTGACTGAAAAGTATAAAAAGCAGGAGAATAATAAGGCAACTGTTACAACAGGATCTGTTACAAATAGTACAACCGAGACTGTTACAACGGGGTCTGTTGCAAATAGTACAACCGAGACTGTTACAAATATTCAAAGCTCAGGTGGATCTGTGAGTCGTGAAGCAGTGGGTGCGAACAGCTCGGTAGAGTTTACCTTCCGTTTTAACGAAGATGAATTCAAGAAGAAGTGGGAGGAGCAGTTACAGCAGATTAATGCATCTATCAACGTTATAGATGCAGGCGATGTCACCCTAGAGGCTAAGTATTGGGATCAACTCGAAAATTGGCTACTGAAAAATTACGAGAAGCACTTTAAGAATTTGGCTGTAGAAGTTGCAAAGGTCAGATTCTCGATGGATGCCTATATACAGCAGATAGAGTTTAGTCTTAACCAGCACTTGCAAGGCTGGTCTGGCTACTTAGACAAACTTGTGGAAGATAAGATCAACGTTGAGATATCAAAGAGAATTAATCAGCAGATCAACCAGTACGTAGACCAGACCTTTGAGCAAAGGATACGTAACAACGTCGGATTAATTATCAACAATATTGTCAATAAGCAGGAACTCAATCAATACATTGATCGGCATGTTGATCGGCAAATCGACCAGACTTTTGAAGAAAGAATACGTAACAACATCGGATTAATTATCAATAACATTGTCAATAAGCCGGAACTCAATCAGTACATTGATCGGCATGTCAATCAGCAAGTAGATCAAACCTTCGAGCAAAAAGTACGTAACAACATCGAATTAATTATCAACAATATCGTCAATAAGCAAGAACTCAACCAGTACATTGACCAGCATGTTGATCAGCAAATTGACCAAAGCTTTGA
>NZ_CAXTNE010000141.1:7902-14669 GCF_964245445.1 uncultured Nostoc sp. | reverse complement strand
GTCCGCAACGAGTGGAATCAGACATTCATAACTCTGGTTACACAGTATGTGGATGAAGTGATCAACATCATAGGCGACAGAGAGTCATTCAACATCCAGGTAGCGAATGTGATCAACGTCAAGGTGGATGAGCTTCTCAACCAAATCTTGAGAATCAGAAACGAACTGACTGTGATCATAAATAACGCAGACAGACATCTCTATGAGTGGACTCTAGGAGAACTAATGGCAATCAAAGGCTGCTTAACCGATCGCCAAGCTCTTGTTGAGCAGCTAGTTACTTTCAGCGCTGAACTCAGAACCAAGCTGGATAATACTACCTGTGTAGATATCAACACATTCAAGCCGTTCAAACCTATCTCAATTAATCCTGCACAACCACAGCAGTTACCAGGAAACAAATAACTAGACTTGAGCCGCTTAAAGCTAAGTTGAGTGAAATTCGATGACGTAGAAGTTGCGTTATTGCATTGCTTTAACGCACTCTACTCCTATAAAAAAACTAAAGGTGAAAAAAATGACACAACAAATTATTTACGGCACAGTTGGTGAAGACGGAACAAAACAAACTGGACAAGGATTTGAAGTTAAATCACCGGATACAGGAACCTATGTAATTACTTTTTTACAACCTTTTGTTGAACCTCCCAGCGTAGTAGCTACTTTGAAAGATTGGGGTGCTGATAATCAAATTATTGTCAAAGATATAACTCCAAACAAGGCGGAAGTTGCTATCTGGGATTTAGGAATTAAACAACAATCTGGGACAGGTTCTTCAGAACTGGCAGTGACGAAAGAAAAATCAGCTTTTAATTTTATTGCTATTGGTGAAGGTAGTTAAGTGGGAACATTTACCTAAAATTAATGCAGCGATCGCGCGTTTCTTTCTTTCTGATAAATCTTCGTCATTTCTCTTCAGTTAACGAAGGCGATCGCTCTGATAAAATCTTCTTTTACTTAATTAGTAAGAAGTGGTCTAAAAAACCAACAACATCGTTGCTCTAATTACTCAAAGGTTTTGAAATAGAAGTATGAAACGTCTTGTTGTTTGCTGTGATGGAACTTGGCAACAGTTATCAAGTCCTTACCCAAGCAATGTGGTTAAGTTAGCTCAATCCGTTAAACCGATCGCCAGTGATGGGGTTACACAAATCATATTTTATGACGAGGGTATTGGAACCGAGGGTCAAAAGGTTTTAGGGGGAGCTACCGGAATAGGAATCGATAGAAATATAGAAGATGGCTACCGATTTCTTAGTCTCAATTATGTTCCTGGTGACGAAATCTATCTGTTCGGCTTCAGTCGCGGTGCTTACACAGTTAGAAGTTTAGCGGGGATGATCTATTGCTCCGGTCTTTTAGACCGCCCCCATATCGCCAAAGCACATGACGCTTACGAGCTTTACCGTAGCCGGGGTATTAAACCCAAGGATAAGGAAGCTGTGGAATACCGTCAAGCTTATGGCGATCGCGTCCCTATCACTTTGGTCGGTTGTTTTGATACCGTTGGCGCTCTCGGTATTCCGGGTATGCTTGCCTTCAGCAAGTTGCACGAATAGCTGAATAAGCGGTACAGATTCCATGACACTACTTTAAACAAATGTGTTCAGAATGCCTTGCACGCGATGGCAATTGATGAAATCCGCGAAATCTTTGACGTCACTCCCATGAAAAAGCATCCTGAGGCTGAAAACCAGCGCGTAATTCAAAAGTGGTTTCCAGGTGAACACGGCTGCGTTGGTGGTGGAACGGAAGAACACAGTGGGTTATCAGATGCTGCTTTACAGTGGATGATTGATTGCATTGGTGAGATGAAATTGGGGCTTGACTTCGATACAAGTGTGATTCCGACAGGTATTAACCCCAATTATGACTGTGACTTTAAGAGTGATGTTGGATTCTTTAAATTGGCAGGAATCAAGTTTCGTGAGGTCAGCGATGTCATTGAAGATATTCATGAAAGCACGATCAACCGTTTGAAAAGTCGCAAAGACTATCGACCCAAGAATCTCCAAAATATTATTTCCAAACTGAAATAATTTCAATTAATTTGGGTAATAGAAACATATAAATTTCGGGCGCATTAAATACAGAATTGCAAAAAATAAGGTAAAAAATTATGACCGGAAAAAGAGATACATCCAAAGACGGTTTAGAGAACAAAATTCAAACATACGTTTTAACGAACTTTAAACCGATTTGGCAACTTCTCCAAAGTAATAAATCTATTGCACGTAAAGTTAATAAAACTTTGCTTAACAGCCTCATCTATAAAATTCCGACTCGTCCTAATCCCTACAGTATGATGAGTTTAGATGAGCATATTCCTGATACTGAAATTTCTAAAAAAACTGATACTTATACTTCCTGGGAATCACTCAACGACCGCACTTATACAGGACGACATCTACCACCCGATCCTAAGTTAAACGCTGAGGGTAATCTACCCAAAGTTGAAGACCTAGCTATTTTATTCCGTAAAAGAGATGGTAAAACCATTTACTCTAGCAAATCAACTATGCTGTTTCCCTATTGGGTACAGTGGTTTACAGATAGCTTTCTTCGCCTTAATCACTACAATAAGCTAAAAAATACTTCCAACCATGAAATTGATTTGTGTAATGTTTATGGTTTAACCAGAAAACAAACACATCTTTTAAGAAGCTTTCAAGGAGGTAAACTCAAAACTCAAAAACTCAAGCGCCAAGATGGTGTAGAAGAAGAATATCCCTTGTTTTATTATGCTGATGCAGCAGAAGGTAAAGTTAAGCCGGAATTTGACGGTCTTTATGAACCTGTCAATGATGAAAAAAGACAGCCCGTAGATAAAAAACAATATATGTTTGCGATGGGAGTAGAACGAGCAAATGTGCAAATTGGCTATGTCATGCTCAATACTCTATGTTTTCGCGAACATAATCGTCTTTGTGATGAATTAGCAAGCAATTATCCAGATTGGGATGATGAACGCCTCTTCCAAACATCGAGAAATATTCTCATGGCGATTATTCTCAAAATCATTATGGAAGAGTATATTAACCACATAACTCCTTATCACTTTAAGTTGTTTGCCGATCCTGAAGCTTTCACTAAAGAAAGTTGGCATCGTCCCAATTATATGGCAATTGAGTTTGACTTTGTTTATCGCTGGCATAGTGCGATTCCAGAAACCTTTAACTATAACGGTAAACCAACCCATATTGTTACATCCCTTTGGAACAATAAGATGTTTATTGACCAAGGTTTAGGGGCATTGATGGAAGAAACTTGTTCTCAGCCAGGTACAAAAATTGGTTTATTTAATACTCCTGATATATTGGTTGAGTTAACAGAGTTACCCTCAATCCGACTGGGACGCCAGTTGCAATTAGCAAGCTACAACGATTATCGCCAATTGTGCGGTTTTCCCAGAGTGACAAGATTTGAGCAAATTAGCGGCGATGAATTTGTTCAAGAGAAACTCAAAGAATTATATGGTCATGTTGATAATGTTGAGTTCTTTGTGGGACTTTACGCCGAGGATGGGCGGAAAAATTCAACTATTCCTTCCCTAGTAGCACGCTTAATTGGGATTGATGCTTTTTCTCAAGCGCTAACTAATCCTTTACTATCACCCAATATCTTCAATGAAAAGACTTTTTCTCCTTTGGGTTGGGAAATTATTCAAAATACCAACACTGTTTCCGATTTAGTTAATCGCAACGTTCCTCCCTCAGGCAGAAAGTACAAAGTTAGTTTTGACCTTCACTAAAGATCGGCTTTTAGTGCGATCGTATCCTAACTCTTAAAGCTTGCTATGCATAACATATTGTAAAGAAGACGTTGGTGGAGCGATCGCTCTTAATAATACTCTTTTCAATTTGTCACTCGAAGCTGACTTGACAATAACTGCAAACAAGCGATGTCTAAGCAGCTTCAAATAAACTCAATTAATTAATCTTACTTAAAAAAAATGAAACTATTTACCGAATATCCAGAAAAAGACGAAGCCAAATATTCCGATCTCATGAGTGAGCTAGTCAAAAAGAACATGGAAAATCTTTACGGAGGTGATAAGAAAGAAACTGCAAAGAGAGATACCCACTCTAAAACCAACGCTGCTGTACAAGGAACTCTAGAAATCTTTGACTTTGATGAAGCAGCAATTAAGCAGGAATTGAGCAAACGCACCTCATTAACTGAAGCTCAACTTCAAGCCATTTCCCTAAAACAAGGTTTATTTGCCAAAGCGAAACAATATCCAGTTTGGCTACGATTTGCAAATGGTGCGTTTTCAGTCAAGAATGATTATGAAGGAGATACGCGCTCGATGTCCGTAAAAGTGATCGGGGTAGAAGGAGAACGACTACCGCAAAGTCACGAGTTAAAAACCCAAGATATTATTACCCACAATACCGAATTCTTTTTTGTTAGAACTATTAAAGATTTCCACAGCTTTTTCTTGGCAATTTATCGAGCAGGGCTGTTTCCGCTTTTTAAACTGTTGGTGCTTTTATGGCTAAAGTCACATCCCTACGAATCCACACTTTTAAAAAACAGTTTCAAACGCTTTCCCAAAAGTTTGCTCATAGAACGCTATTGGAGTGCTTCAGCGTATTCTTTGGGACTCAAATCTGATTTCGATTCATCTCAACCAGGTCGAGTTCCTGTGGAATATCCGGTTGTGATTAAATATGGATTTACTCCAGTTTCCAGTCAACCACCTCATCAACAACTTCCTTTAGAGTCCAGACCAGAAAGTGAGCTTCAACGTGCCAAAGCTTCAGGTTCAGAGGACAATTACTACCGAGAAGATATCATTAAAGCTTTAGCAAAACCTGATGCTGAATATAGTTGGGACTTTCAAATCCAATTTCAAACTAGCCCAGAGATGTCGATTGATGATACCACCATTGTTTGGAATGAAGAGGAATCACCCTTCTTTACAGTTGGTCGTCTAACAGTTAAGCATCAGAAGGTTAATTCTGCTAAAGATAATGACTTTGGGGAAAATCTCAGTTTTTCTCCTGGGAATGGTCTAGCAGTGCATCGTCCTGTCGGTGCAATCAATCGGTTACGCAGCATTGTTTATCCTATTGTTGCTAATGACCGTCATCAAAAACGAGGAGTCAAATACCAGGAACCAACTGTCTGACTTTCAGTAGAGTAAAATGACAGGTTTGCAAATCTTCAGCGTTGATTGCTTGAGCTGTTTGGAACAGGGTTTGCTTGATGTCTTCTACTAGTAGTCTGTCAAGGTAGTTTTGAGGGTTTATAGTAAGCACTTTAGTACTTAGAAAACAAAAATATAACCCCAAGCAAAGCTCAAGTTAATATCTGGCATTTGGGAATTAGGCAACAATCAGGTATAAGTTATCCAGAAGTGGCAGTTACGAAAGAAGAGTCCGTTTTTAATTTTATTGCGATCGCTGAAGGAAGTTAAGGCACTTCCAATACATAAATTATCCAACTTTGTGGGGTGGGCATCTTGCCCGCCTTTGATTACTAGGCAGGCGAGATAACCACCTCACAATAAATAGTTGGATATTTTTTATTTGGAATTGGGCGAAGCGGTATTAGGCAATCAAACTAAAATTGGCACTACTGAGAGTAATATCAAGATTCCCTAAACGAGCAAACTCAAACACACCTCCTGTACCTAGAACATTGCCATCCTGGTTATAGAATAGGCTGCCACTACTTTGGCTAAAGACAATACGCGCATTATTAGCGTTGACGAATTGATCGTCACTGACAACTGCAAAGTTAGTTAAAGCCTGTCCAGCAGTATTAGTAACAGCATTGAAGGTGGTTTTACTCAGCACAATCTGGTCTTGTCCTGCTTCAAACTCGGTGATGTAATCAACACCTAAGCTTGTGTTAAAAACTCCACTACTTTGGAACAGATATTTATCCTTCCCGGCTCCACCAGTGAGAATATCATCGTCCAGTCCTCCCCAGAGGAAGTCGTCACCAGTTCCACCAGTGAGAATATCATTACCATTACCTCCCTGGAGGGTATCATTTCCTGCTAACCCTTGTAGTTGGTCATTTCCGTTACCGCCAATCAGAGTGTTATTCAGTGTATTACCAGTGAGACGGTCATTGCCTGTGCCACCCGTTGCATTTTCGATAACGTTGTTGGCAGAGAGAATGAGTTTAAGATTGCTATTAACCGTTTGTAAGGTGGTTACACCCAGATTTACGTTTACGGGAACTGTAGTACTGCTAAAGTCAATAGTATCAGTGCCACCTGTTGTAATTTCTGTAATTGTTTTGGTTCCCAAGGCAGTATTAGCTAGGAAAGAATAGGTATTATTCCCCGCACTACTGGGTGATGAAGAATCGTCATTAGTAATGGTTCCGGTGACGGCTGTTGTAGTGCCGATGGCGTAACCAGTGCCTGTTGCTAGAGTCAGGGCAACGGTTTCATTACTTTCAACAGCGATGTCTGCTGTCGGGTTAATGGTTAAGGTTTTTGTACTACTTCCGGCTGCAAAGGTAATTGTTCCGGTGGTAGCTGTAAAACTGGCTGCGCCTGTTTGGGTGTAGTCGGTGTTGAAGGTAGCTGTACCAGTAATGCCATAGTTGACGGTTAAGGCATTGCTGGTGCTGCCAGTACGGGTGAAGCTGTAAACTAGGTTGGCGGTGCCGTCTTCAGTGACACTAGTGGGATTTGCTAAGGCAACACTGATGCTTGGGTCTGGATTCGTAATGTTGACTAACTGTAAAAAATAGTTGGTGTTGACCTTGTTAGAGTCTTGAGAAATTCCAACATAGTAATTTCC
>NZ_CAXTNE010000141.1:0-7802 GCF_964245445.1 uncultured Nostoc sp. | reverse complement strand
ACATAGCTTTGAGTCACTCCACTCAAAATTACATTAATATCATTTGTGCCTGTCAAGGAGAATTTGTAGTAATCGACTGGGTTTGCATTTGCTATAGCATCATTGTAGTTAAAAGATGTAAGAATCCCAATGTTTTGAGCAGTCGTGAATGTAGTTCCTGGCATATTTTTCCTTTTTTTAAATGCTGATCAACTTCACTCGTGGAACCCATCAAAACTAGAAAGCTATCAGTTGCTACTGCACTGATTATATTACTTAATTGATAGTATAATAATGCTGGTGATTAACAAGATTAAGTATACAAGGAATCGATCTACAAAAGTTAATTGGAGTTACATAAACGATCGCCCACACCTGAGTCACAAGTGTGGGCGATTTATTTTATAAAGAATTAGCTAAACAACAGCAGATACTTGCTGCTTAAAGAAAGCTTGCAACACTCTCTCTGCTATTTGATGGCTAGTTAAACCTAGTTCTGTTTTAGATTCATTGGGTTCAGCGTGATCTACTAATACATCTGGGACACCGAATCGCTTGACAGGAACGAGAATATCTGCATCTAGTAAAGCTTCAGCGATCGCAGAACCAAAGCCACCCATGACACAGCCTTCTTCTAAGGTGACAACGCGGCCGATTTTCTTAGCTAAAGGTAAAATCAACTCGGTATCCAAAGGCTTAACAAAACGGGCATTAATTACAGTTGCTTCAATGCCGTGTTCACTGAGAATTTCCGCAGCTTGCATTCCTGGATAAACCATTATGCCATAGCCGACGATTAACACGTCATCGCCTGTACGCAGAATTTCTCCTTTGCCGATTTCCAAAGGTTCCCAACCTTCTTCCATCAAGGGAACCCCGTAGCCATTGCCACGAGGATAGCGCATAGCGATCGGGCCACTGGTATGGTTAACGCCAGTTAATACCATGCGTTGCAATTCTGCTTCGTCTTTGGGTGCCATTATTACCATATTGGGAATGCAACGCAGATAAGCGATGTCATACATACCTTGGTGGGTGGGCCCATCAGATCCGACAATTCCTGCCCTATCCAAACAGAAGAATACTGGCAGGTTTTGGATGCAGACATCGTGAATTATCTGGTCATAAGCGCGTTGCAGGAAGGTAGAATAAATGGCGGCTACGGGGCGCATCCCTTGAGTTGCAAGTCCTGCTGCTAGAGTGATTGCGTGTTGTTCAGCAATGCCGACATCAATATATTGATTGGGCAGTTTGGCTTGAAGTTTATCCAAACCTGTCCCCGTTGCCATCGCCGCAGTAATCCCAATGATTTTGGGGTTTTGTTCGGCAAGTTTCACCAAAGTGTGAGAAAAGACTTTGGCATAAGCCGGGGGTTTGGGTTTGCTGGAAGGAATGGCTTTGCCAGTTGCTACGTTGAAGGGGCTTTGGGCATGATAGCCAACTTGATCTAGTTCGGCAATTTCATAACCTTTGCCTTTGACTGTTGATACATGTACCAAAACTGGGCCTGGTATTTGATGTGCCTGTTGGAAGGTGGCAATCAACTCTTCGAGATTATGCCCATCGACTGGCCCAATGTAAGTAAAGCCGAGTTCTTCAAAAACTGCACCTACCTTGGGAACAGCCAAGCGTTTCATGCCTTCTTTGATGCGTCCTAGTTCGGGAGACAGGGATTCACCCACGAAGGGAATTTGCTTAAATTGTTCTTCAAGATTATCTTTAATAAATTGCACCGGCTGGCTGAGGCGCATTTTGTTCAGATAGCGGGGAATCGCGCCGACGTTGCGAGATATAGACATGTCGTTGTCGTTGAGAACAACCAACAGGTTAGTTTTTGGCAAGTGTCCGGCATGGTTGATGGCTTCTAAAGCCATACCCCCAGTCAGCGCCCCATCCCCAATCACAGCAACGGCTTTAAATTTTTCTCCTTTTAAGTCTCGTGCTAAAGCCATGCCCAATGCTGCTGAAATACTTGTAGAAGCATGTCCAGCCCCAAAGTGGTCAAACTTGTTTTCACAGAGTTTGAGATAACCTGCAACTCCGTCTTTTTGTCTGAGGGTGTGGAAGCGATCGTATCGTCCTGTAAGCAGTTTGTGGGGATAAGCCTGGTGTCCTACATCCCAAATCACTTTATCCCGATCTAAGTCCAGCGTCTGGTAAAGTCCTAGTGTTAATTCTACAACACCCAACCCTGGCCCCAAGTGTCCACCATTAACTGCTACGGTTTGGAGATGCTTATCTCGAATTTGACGGGCAATCTGTTGCAGTTGGCGAACAGATAAACCGTGCAACTGATTAGGATGGGTGATTTCGCTCAGATGCATATTATAGGGTTTTCCTCTCTAACTTCAGGTTTTCGGTATTTTGATTTTCCCACAGCCGGGTTGTTCACATTATCAGACTCTTACATTGTTACTAAGTTGTAGCGGAAAGTATAACTTCGTAATTGATAATGGTGAAAAATTTGTTACACATTAACAATTCGTCCAAATAAGATTGAAATCAGTTAAACTCAAAGCCCATTTGTCAATAAGTGATGCTACTTAAAGATAGCTTTGGATTCGTATAAAAACAAGGGTTTCACCAGTAGTTCGCTGAAATTCCTTAACTAAATCACTCGCTTTAGCTAAACTCAGTATTCCTTAGTAAAATAATCTTTCTAAATTAATAATTATAAAATTTTGTCTTATTTCTGAGATAATTAGCAAATAATATGCAGATTAGAATCAAAGCACAAAGTTTATAAATTAATCTGTGCAATAAATTTAGACTTTCTTAAATTATTTGTAAACAGCAAGATTCCCGACTTTTTACATACAATAGTCGGGAATCTAAGGCTTTCGATTTGAACTAAATCAAATAGGATTACTATTTACCAAAAGCATCTTTGATGCTATCAACAGTACGCTCAACAACATTCTTTGTGTTGTCTACTGCTTCTTTAGTCCGAGCGGCATCTTCGTCTGCTCTTCTCTGAATTGTAGCTGCATCTTTTTTAGCTTTGCGCTCAACAAAACTACCATTGTCTGTTGCTTGATCAACTTTACTGGCGTTGCTCTTGGCAGCTTCCTTAACTTTATCTTTTGTATCTTCGATGAAATTTTTGGCTCGTCCAGCATCTTTACTGGTTTTTTCTTGAACTTTATCGCCTGCGTCTGATGATGCGATCAAGGTTGCAGTAGAAGCAGCCATTGCTGAAGTGTTCGATAAAAATGCCCCTTGCCAAACGAAAGCGATCGCTAACATACAAAACAGTGTTGTAGCCATCCAGCGTTTTACCGTAGAAAGCTGTTTTGTAAAATAATTCAGTCTCATAAAATACAATCTCATGTGATTTAGCATACTATTTTTACTTCATTTAGCTTATTAACCATATCTTTCTTTAGATAGAGGTTCTTGTGTCATTAGTTATTAAACGAATTCACTATTTTGATAGATTGAATTTGGAGTAAAGATTTTTCCTTGATAATTAAGGATTGAATTAGACAGTTCACAGTTTTTAGACATGAGCTTAGACGCGTAGCGACTTGTCGTTAGACATCGCGCTTAGAGAAAACTTAGCGATCGCTATTGAATTTATGCGGTTGGGACGCTTGCGTTCTGATTTTTTCTTCACTCTAGACAATTGGGCTTGATCGCTATCTAAGCCATACGCCCGCTTATCACCTCTTTTATCGCTAATACAGCATAATTTTAGATTGCGTAATATAGTTTGATTTATTCTTACTCACTTACTTAAGTAAAAAGAAGACCATAGCACGAATGTTGCTATAGTAAAGAATAAAAAATTTAACACCAACAATTTATTTATATTATATTTTTTTACATGACAAATATTCTTGGATAGCTGATCCAAATTATATGCCAGCAAAATTCCAAGCCACTCGAAGTGTTCAAAAATTTCTGCGTCCGCTTCCCTACGATCGCAACTTGCAACCTAAACTTGCCCGCAATGCTATTGCCCAGGCTTTTGGACAAGCAACTTAATACTTTACCTAACCGTAAATAACGCTTTTAAGACACTTCCAAATAAAAAATATCCCATCGCTTTTAGGGCAGGGCAGCAGGGGGAGGAAAAATCGTTTTGATTCCAAAAATTGGATAATTTATTTTTGGAGTTCTCTAAAAGGTTATATCTTGACTCATTAATTGAGCGGGCAAACGGTTTAATACTCCCCCGACTGTTAAAATTTTGCAAGTCTTTCTAACACGCTCTTGCGTTCGCTCATCACGCTGACATCAATTGCTGAAGGCGCTGTGGCTCCTCTCCTAGCCAATCTGGATTTTGGGCAGTGCTATCGAAAATTGATGAGGTTTTGAAAGGCTCAAACTCGCCGCGTAATGCCGCTTCTGCCGTTTTTGCTAAAAGCGATCGCACCTGCTCGGCATTCATTGGCTGGAACGTCCGTACTGCTTCAAAAGTTTGCTCTAGAATCTCCATGCTGTCAATTCCGGTAATCACAACCGATGTGGGCAGATTCAAGGCATAGTGTAAACATTCAATTGGCGTTACAGTATTTGACCGTAAAATAATACCGTTTGCCAAGCTTTTCATTCCCAGAACGCCGATGTTTTGTTTAACCAGTTCTGGCACAACCAGCTTTTCAAAGCTCCGGTAGTGGGCATCCATCACATTGAGCGGCATCTGCGCTGTATCAAATTTAAACCCGTTAGTGGCTGCAACTTCCAGCATGTGCAGATGAACAGATGGGTCTTTGTGCCCAGTAAAACCAATATATCGGAGTTTGCCAGCTTTCCGTGCCTCAATCAAAGCAGCATTCGCCCCTTCTTCGTCAAAAACTCGATGTGGGTCTTCGTGCCGAAGGATTTCGTGGTGCTGAACGAGATCGATGCAATCAACTTGCAGGCGTTGGAGTGATTCGTCTAGCTGTTTTGCGGCTGCTTTTTTAGAACGACCATCGATTTTCGTCATTAGGAACACTTTGTCTCGATAGCGATCGCGCAGCGCCTTTCCCATGCGAATCTCGCTGACTCCATCGTTGTAATCCCAACTGTTATCCATAAAGGTAATGCCACGATCAATGGCTGTTCTAACAATTCGGATACCCAGTTCCTCATCAACGTGCTTCAAGGCGATGTGCCAACCACCCAATCCAATGGCGGAAACTTTTTCTCCTGTACTGCCGAGAACTCGATATAGCATTTCTGAATTTGACGTAGTTCCTGCCATCTATTCTCCAAGTCTTTCAACTATTACTTCATATATAGCTATGTGGCAATTCAAACACAAGGGCAAGTTGAGAATATCTTGCTGAAGATACACTTTTCAACCCGATCAGGAAATTATTGAAGAAGCCAAAATACCGATGGCAATTTGGAATGTGTAAGATAAAGAATTGAATGCGTGAATTTCGAGAAGCTACTTCACATCAATGCACAGCTATGCGCTTTTAGTAACGTGTTTGTATTCAAAATAAAACCGTTATATAACAAGTACTAACGGTCAGCTAATATATTCGATTCTTGTCTCAATTCTAAATTTTGCACTATTACCAACTAGTTTTGGCAACAAGAGAAACTATTGGAACCTCTTTAAGGATCAGAATCTACTGATCTTTTTTGTTGTAATATTACCCCGATATGAGTAATCGCTTTGGTTCAAAATCCCATTGATGGGGCACGGTTTGCCGTGCCCGTATTAGGGCTTCTATACCAGTACCTATGGGGTGTCTAGTAAATTAGCTGTTGCGGGTGAGTCGGTACAAGGCATTTTTACTGTGGAGTGGTGGAACAAAGTTTCCAGATAGACTCGAGCAGCACGGCGATCGCTATCTCCATTTTGGAGTAAAAACAATGATAACGCCGCCGTCAATACTCTGTTTTCATCCCAATCAGGATGGGTTTCTAAGTAGTTTTTTAAGGATTCGTGGAGTGTTTCAGGAATTTCTGTAAAGATGCTAACCGTTGCTTTCATGAGATTTTCCTCCTATGAGGATAATCAAGAGGGACAAATTGCTTGCGCTGAAGCGGCTTAGAGCTACTTTACACGCTCTTTCGCCAGCCCGCCAATCTACGCTTACATCTGGTGGTAATATATTTTACACATTTGATGCCAACGGTTGAACGGATTACAAAAGCAAGCCGAATCATTGTGCGCCAAGAGGGGGTGGGTTTGTCAATGCTGCGAAATGTTAAAAACGAGTGTATAAAAAATAAATGCGAACGCAATAATCAGCATTTAAAGCCATTTTTTGTTACTTTACTTTACAAGAACTCAGTCCTTTAAGTTCCTTGCCACTGTTAATCAACAATCCCCAACAAGAGAGTAAGAAGCCCATTAGCTCGTAGAGAACCTGTGGAAAACTGTTAAAATCCCTGTGGAAACCCTGTGGAATGAGTGAGAAAAATAGCAGCCAATGATAAGAATTACAAAAATGTCACGGAACCATAACATTTAAACTCATGAAATTAGCTTCGCAATCGCAGTTATCGTCGTGGCTGCCCTCGATACATCCCCAGGTATGGATTTTTGCAATTGGTAGATTTCTGTCGGAAGTTGGCACCGGCTGTACCCTGTTTTATGCCCCCATCTTTTTTGTCAATCACGTTGGTTTATCTGCAACCAGTGTTGGGGTAGCCTTGGGTAGCGCTTCGATTTCCGGCGTTGTAGGGCGGATTGTAGGTGGTTCTTTGGCTGATTCTGAACACTGGGGACGCCGCCGCACTTTGTTGCTAGCCACGGCGATTTCCGCAATTGGTTCTCTGGTTTTAGCTGCAACCAATAATTTTACGATTTTGGTAATCGGTAGCTTGATTAGCGGTTTAGGGATAGGTTTCTATTGGCCTGCTGCTGAATCTGTTGTTGCTGACGCTAGCCAGATTGACAATCGCCGCGAAACTTTTGCGATCGCTCGACTAGCTGATAATCTTGGGTTAGCGATCGGAATTATGCTGGCTGGGTTTTTTATTGCGATCATTGGGAGTTATCGATGGCTATTTGTTATTGATGCCATCTCTTTTTTGGTGTTTTTTGGGGTTGTCTATGTAGGAATTAGTGAAACTGAACAGCAGATAGAGGAATCTGAAAAGACGGAACTTTTGGCTTCTTGGATGGCAGTATTAAGCGCTCGCCGTTTCCTGGTCTACATAGCAGTTAATATATTCTTTACAATCTATATTTCTCAAATCCACAGCACCCTGCCCCTTTACTTCAAAAACTTTGTTATAAAAAGTACTAGTGAAGGATTTGCTCAAACTACGATTAGCGTTTTATTTGCTTGGCATCTGGTGTTCGCCATAATCTGTCAGTTGCCTGTCACTAGCATCTTAAAACGCTGCTCTCACACACTCGCGCTCACTGTTTCCGCTATTCTCTGGGCAATTGGTTTTGGCCTGATTTGGGTAAGCGGCACTGCCCCATCTCATCATCTGGTTTGGGTAATCTTAGCATTGGGAGTATTTGCTGTGGCGATTGTCTCCTATACCCCATCTGCTGCTTCTTTAGTGACGGAGTTAGCCCCGGAAAATCAACGCGGCGTTTATTTTTCCATCAACGCTTTGTGCTGGGCTGTTGGCTCTTTTATTGGTCATCCCTTGGGTGGATGGGCATTAGATCAACCACAAATTATTACCAATAGTTACTGGCTATGCTTCATATTGAGTGTAGCGATCGCTGTGGCAATTTTACAATACCTGAATCGAATTTTAGCTGAGTAGGGGCGCACATCTGTGCCCTTATTTAGGCAGGGGAGCAGGGGGAGAAAGAATACTGGAATTTTCCTGCAAAAAGGGTTTCATATCAAGTCCGGTTAATCACTTATGATTACCGCATCTGTGCAAAAATCGGAAAAGCCTCTTTCCCC
>NZ_CAXTNE010000140.1:0-20024 GCF_964245445.1 uncultured Nostoc sp. | reverse complement strand
AGCCTTGATAGCCGCCCGCGCTCAAATCGCTGTCGAGTAATAAATAAGGGCGTACAAATGTGCGCCCTAAAAGATAAATAATCTAAATAACAAGGATCTAAGCAGACAGCTTATTCAGTGTCGGCTGCTGCTGCTCCTTCTTCTTCTTCACTCTTTGGTGGTCTTTGTTGGAACCTTCTCTGCATTCTTCCTGTAGTAGTCCGTTTACGAAACTTTCTGGCATACGCCTGGTTACGTAGCGCCTTTTCTTTTTTTGGGTTACGGCGCTTGGCCATGTTCACCTCATTAATAAACAACAAAAAAGTAGCAACTAGGCATCACGTAGGCAATATCAGTTACCAATGTTATTGATATACTTGTAGCCTAGTGCAGCAATAAATACGCTTTAAACAGTGTACTAGTCTATCGCATTCAACCTAGCTCTGTCAATAATAATTTAGAATTATCCCCACCAGCTAAATGAAAAGCCCGGAATAGAATTATGCGTGACTTTTGAGAGCCAGTTGCTTCTCCCTTGGCGCTAGCCTCTCCCTTTGGAAGAAGGGGAGACACTGCGCGTAGCTTGCTTCCCCGGAGGGGTACAACGTTTTTAACCCGCGTAACCCACTGGCTCCTTTTAACTTCCGCCTTGCGGTACTAGTTGTTGTTCTTAGAACAAACTAATCAATATTATCAAGAATTAGGTAGCGGTCTCAAACCCCGCTTAATTGTCTCTTCTAAATTTTGGATTCCAACTTATCATTCACATTATCTTTTTTAATGTGTCCTGAAAAATATTTAGTGATAGCTGGTTTGGGCAAGGCTAATGTTAGTTTTAAACTGAAAAACTTTCTGATTTAACAAACTTTATGTATATATGAATACAGTGCTTCTCTTGAAAGTTGATGTTAGAATCAATAATATTCTACGTAAATCGTGAGAATAAAATCTCAAACCGCAAACATTTTTGTATAAAACAAAACTCAAGGAAAATTTAATTAGTTGAGTTTATGTAAGTGGTAGAGAAGTATAGAATACAATACAAAAATTTTGAAGATTGAACGTTCTTGCTTTTTTTCCGGCAGCTGTCCAGTCCACACGTAGCTTATGGCGTATTGGACAAACAGTATTGGGTATTATATTTCGTCATCCCATTACTGGCACTAGTATCATCCCAATTTTACCCGATGGTCGGATTGTACTGATTCGGCGACGTGATGATGGTCTTTGGGCATTGCCTGGAGGCATAGTGGATTGGGGAGAAGATATTCCTAACACAGTCCGCCGGGAATTGATCGAGGAAACCGGGCTAGAATTGGTGAAAATCAATCGTTTAGTAGGAGTTTACTCAGCACCAGACCGCGATCCCAGAATCCATTCAATTTGTGTTGTGGTTGAAGCTGAGGTACATGGGACAATGGAAATTCAGGATACTTTGGAAGTTATGGAAATCCAAGCTTTCTCTCCCAACTTGCTACCTTCAGGACAGATGTCTCACGACCATACTCGGCAGTTGCAAGACTACTTGAATGGCTTGACAACACTGGCATAACAATATTTAGTCATTTGTCATTTGTCATTTGTCATTTGTCATTTGTCATTTATCGCCTAAGTATATGATCTAAGGAAGCTTCTCTACGAGATAAATTCGCGTTCAGCTCACACTTCTCTGTTTGTAATTTGTCCAAAGCTAATTACTAATGACTAATTACTAATGACCAATGACCAATGACTATTTATTATGGTGCTACAAGTTAACTACTAAATTAAAATGAATACACTATTCCGTAACTCGCGGATAAAGCTCTCTCAAGGGCTGATATTCTGGCGTGAAGTCGGTGAAAAAACTCCTATAATTTTTTTACATGGTGCTTGGAATGAGAGCAGTCAATGGTTATTTGTGATGGAGTCCCTTTCACAAGATTTCCATTGCTTTGCACTTGATTTGTTAGGGTTTGGTGAATCAGAAAATCCGAATATTCATCATTCGATAGATTTACAAGTAGAGTGTTTAGCTGAGTTTTTGCAAGCTGTAAAGCTAGAAAAAGTCTATTTAGTAGGGCATTCTCTTGGGGGTTGGATTGCTGCTAGTTATGCTTTAAAGTATCCAGAGAAACTTGATGGTGTGGTACTGCTAGCACCAGAGGGTGTAGAGATAGCAGGACAAGAAGAGTATTGCCAGAAGATGCGGCGATTACTGAACTATCCACCACTAATAGTTAAATTGTTGCGATCGCTAACTCTCTTCACTAAAACTCTGGTTTGGTATGAAAAAATTGCCCAGGATTTGCAATTACGTCAGGAATTGTTGCGTTACCCCATAGCTTGCCAGTTACTCTTCAAAAGGCGACAAGCAGAAATTGAGGCGGAATTAGTGCAAAAGCGACTTTACATGATCGATATCCCGGTTTTTATTTTACAAGGTGGCCAAGATACACCAGATGCTTTAGCTAAAAGTCGGGTTTATACTCAACTGATGCCGAAAGTCGAGTTGAAAATGATTGCCCATGCCGGAAATGACTTACCAGAATCTTGTGCTGGAGTTGTAGCGATGGAGATTCGGGAGTTTATTAAAGGGTAGGCATAGGGCATTGGTAATTGGAGAAATGTAAGTTACGTATCTTAAAAAGTCATAGTTTCAATCAATTAAACTAGTTATTGAAAGTTTGCTACCAATCCACTATACATATTTCTTTGCTTTCAAACAGGGATATATGTTTCAAGTTTGTTGTTATAACTATGACCTCATCAAAACTTTTCAATTGAAGAATTGCTTGTGCTGCAAGAATTACATCACCATCCAATATCCTTGCTTGCTGTAGGCTTTCTCTGGTTTCCCCCTGCCTCATATATAAAGCTTGCTTTGAAACCCTGCATTCTTCACGGTAGCCTGTATCAGGCAATCACTCTTACTACAGTTAAACTAACGTCATTGCAGAATTAATCCTAATTCCACATAGAAAACACAATTTGATCCTTTGTCTAGCTGTTTTTGTTTGTATTATTTTATCATTTACAACCCGCGCATACTTATTTTGATCAGAAAAAGTTAGGTGAACTGAGATTTAGTTCCATGAAGTGGGAAATCTAATTATAGGTAGAGAAAGCTAACATCCGAATTGAATCAGCATACGGTATTTAAACTTACAATGAGGTAGTTGTGTTTCAAGTTGTTGTTGGTCATAGTGACGATCCTGATTCTCAAAATGCGATCGCTGAAGTTCTTCAAGAATGTAGCCGTTCCCTTGCAGGGTCAATTCCTCAGGCTGGACTTTTATTCACTGCTATAGACTTTGACCATGTATTAATTTTGCAACGCATCCAAGATACTTTTCCTGGAATTGAGTTGATTGGTGGAACTACAAATGGAGAAATCTCCTCAATTCTGGAGTTTCAGCAAGATTCTCTAACTTTAATGCTGTTTGCTACGGATGAAGTGGAAATTTGGGCAGGTATTGGACGAGGAGCATCCAAAAATCCAGCCCTTGCAGCCCAACAAGCGATCGCACAAGCAAAGGCAAAAAGTGCATCCCTGCCCCAATTGTGCCTCACCTTTCCCGATAGTCTGACGAGCAATGGGGTCTTGATTTTAGAGGGTTTAAAACAAAGTTTGGGAGAGCATGTTCCGATCATTGGGGGAATGGCTGCCGATGACTATACTTTTGAGAAAACCTACCAATTCTTCCAGGGTGAAGTGTTAAGTGATTCAGTGCCAGTGCTACTCTTCTCTGGACAACTACTATTTTCCCACGGAGTTGCCAGTGGTTGGACTCCCATCAGTCAACGTAGCCGTGTAACTAAAGTTAATGGCAACGTAGTCTATGAAATTGATGGACAGCGTGCCTTAGATTTCTACCAGCACTATCTCGGTGAAGAACGATTTGCGGCCAACTTTGCAATTCATGCTTTGGCGGTTTTTGAGGATCAAGACCATTTTTATATGCGGGCACCTAATGGTTACGATCAACAATCTGGTAGCGTTACCTTCTTCTCTGATATTCCTGAACAGGCAGTTGTGCAAATCACCGATGCAACTCGTGACAATATTCTGTCAGCTTCTGAGGTATCCCTAAAGAATGCTCTTGCTGATTATCCAGGTGTGGAGCCAACAGCAGGGTTACTTATTTCCTGTGCAGCCCGTCGGCGAATTCTGGGAACTCTGACTAGACTTGAGTATCAGCTAGTCAAAACTCATTTACCACAGGTATTGCCTTGCTGTGGTTTCTACGCTTATGGTGAAATTGCTCCTTTGGTAAGCAAAGGTCAAACGCAATATCATAACAAAACATTTGTCACACTGCTAATGGGAACAAAATAAGTAGTGTATGGATAACCAAGACGATTTCATCCAGATCCAAGAGTTGGAAAAGAAAAACCGGATCTTGCAAAAAAAGCTGGAACGCTGTCAAGCTGAACGTTGCCAGCTAGAAACTGACATTGGCACAAAGGAATTTTTACTGAAGAAAGTGATTTGTGAGTTAGAAGACTCTCGGAGAGACTTGCAGCACAGAAGCCAAGAATTAGAAAATACATTAGATAGTTTGCATAAAATGCAAGCTCAAATGATTCAAAGCGAAAAGATGTCTGCCCTGGGTCAAATGGTGGCAGGCATTGCTCACGAAATCAACAACCCTGTTAGTTTTATTTACGGCAACATACAACCGGCTGATGAATACGCCCAAAATTTATTCTCACTATTAGATCTCTACCAAAAACATTATCCCCAATCAGTTAAGGCAATTGAAGAGTTTGCAAATCTAATTGAACTAGATTTCTTAAGGTCAGACTTCCCCAAATTATTCAAATCGATGATGATGGGAGCGGAGCGGATTCGAGACATTGTGCTTTCCCTGCGGACTTTCTCGCGCTTAGACGAAACTGAAATGAAAGCGGTTGATATCCATGAGGGAATTGAGAGTACGATGATGATCGTTCAAAACCGCCTCAAGCCTACTGATCAGCGCCCACAAATTGAAGTGATTAAAGAATACGGCAACCTTCCCTTGGTTGAATGTTATGCTGGGCAGTTGAACCAAGTATTTTTGAATATTTTAGTGAATGCGATTGATGCTTTAGAAGATTCAGTGCTTAGAGGTCGGTGGGCAACACATAAACAACTAAAAGTGGATAATCCCCGAATTTATATTCGCACTCAATTACTAACGCCAAATCAAGTCACAATTCGCATTGCCGACAACGGACTGGGACTACCAGAAGATGCTAAAAAGCAAATATTTAATCCCTTTTTTACGACAAAGCCCGTTGGACAAGGTACGGGGATGGGATTGGCTATTAGTTACCAAATTATCACAGAAAGACATGGCGGTTCTTTAGAATGCATTTCGCAACCAGGAGTTGGTGCTGAGTTTATCATTTGCATTCCTCTGATTCAACAGCGTCAAATTTATAATGCTTGATATTACAGTGATTACATAAAGCGGTGATGTTTTGCGTATAACTTAACTACAGGTATTCTTTCTTAATTTTATTCCATCTATGCTTTAATCTGTCTGTTTATCTGACGAGCACCCCAATATTTCCCATTTACTCATCACCCATTACTATTTCTTGCATTCCCCAAAAAATTAAATTTGGTTCTACAATTAAATGTGCTGCAATTTCAGGATATAAGGCTTGCAGATAGTTCAGTAATAAAGTGCGATCGCCCCCTTTAATTGCAATTTTCCCATCAGTAAATAACTGCCACCACGTCTCAATAAAATCTTTAATTCCAGCTAATAGCGTGTAAACTACTCCACTTTGAATAGCCTCTGTTGTATTAAGAGCAAAGCGTCGTGGTAGAGACTGAAAATTTTGCGTTTCTACTAATGGTAATTGTCCTGTTTGTTGACCGAGAGTCGCAAACTGCAAGCCTAGTCCTGGCAGAATTGCACCTCCAATCAGACATTGGTTTGCATCCGCAGCTGTAAAAGTCAGCGCTGTTCCAGCATCAATCACCAACATTGGAAAATCCCAAGTTTTCCCCGCACCCCACAAAGCTAAAGCGCGGTCAATTCCTAATGTGGGATACATACCTTTGAGCGGTACTTGGTCTAAGGTAATAACGTGAACGTTGGGATAAGTTTGCCAAATAGCAGTTTGGCTAGGAACTACGCAGGCTATGAGGAGGGGAAGAGGGAAGGAAGGGGAGAGGAGGGGAATGTTAATGAGAGTGAAAAAATCACTTGGCTGATGAAGTGGAAAAATTTTCTCTAGTAAATCATCTAGGGTTTGACATTCAGCCAACTGATATATGACAGACTCAGGTAGATGGTCGGTATCCCAAGCTGAGTAAAGCGTCTCGCCTAGAAATAATGCCCAATGCAGCCGAGAATTCCCAATTTCTAAAGCTAGCCAAACATTCTCTGTGTGTTCTGGGTGCTTATGCGGTTTCACTGTTTTAACTTTTTTAAGTCAGTTATAGGTTTTTTAATAAAAATTAACATTCAAGGCATGTAACAATAAAACTAGAGGAATAAATACTCAATTTGTCAAGGAGGGGAGTTATGGTAGCGCTCACCGAAAAAACTGAAAAACGGCTGACCATACAGCAGGTGGAAATCGCTCAAGAGACGACGGCTATTCGCTCACTGGATTGGGATCGCGATCGCTTCGATATTGAGTTTGGTCTGCAAAACGGTACCACTTATAACTCGTTTCTCATCCGTGGGGAGCAGACTGCCCTAGTTGATACCTCCCACGAAAAGTTTCGTCAACTATACTTTGATACGCTTAACGAACTAATCAAGCCAACAGAGATTGATTATTTGATTATCAGCCACACCGAGCCAGACCATAGCGGTTTAGTTAAAGATTTGCTGCAAATGGCTCCAGAAATAACCGTTGTTGGTTCTAAAGTGGCGATTCAGTTTCTTGAAGAATTCGTACATCAGCCATTTAAACGGCGGATTGTGAAAAATGGCGATCGCTTAGATTTGGGCAATGGTCATGAATTGGAATTCGTGATTGCTCCAAATTTACACTGGCCGGATACCATTTTCAGCTTTGACCACAAAACCAAAATTCTCTATACTTGCGATGCATTTGGGTTGCACTATTGCTCAGATAACACCTTTGATGAAGACCTAGCGGCTATCGAAGAAGACTTTCATTACTACTACGATTGCTTGATGGGGCCGAATGCACGGTCAGTTTTATCTGCCCTGAAACGAATGGGAGAATTGAAAACCATCGGCATGATTGCCACAGGACACGGGCCATTATTATCTCACAATGTTGAGGAACTAGTTGGACGTTACCGCACTTGGAGCCAAACGCAAGCCAAGCCAGAAACGGTAGTTGGAATATTTTACGTTTCCGAATACGGATATAGCGATCGCCTCGTGCAAGCAATCGCTAACGGCATCGGTAAAACTGGTGTCGCCGTGGAAATTGTCGATTTGGGATCTGAAGTCGATTTACAATATCTGCGGGAATTAGTTAGCCGTTGTGCTGGGCTAATCGTTGGTCTACCTCCGGCTTCTGGCGCTGCGAGCATCCAATCTGCACTCAGCACAGTTTTAGGATCTGCCAAAGAAAAGCAAGCTATCGGCGTATTTGAAACTGGCGGTGGCGATGATGAGCCGATAGATCCTTTGGTGAGTAAATTCCGCAATTTGGGTTTGACAACGGTTTTTCCAGCAATTCGGATTAAACAAACACCTACAGAAAATACCTACAAGCTGTGTGAAGAAGCGGGAACAGACTTAGGGCAATGGGTAACACGCGATCGCAGTATCAAAGCCATGAAATCCCTTGGTGCTGACTTAGATAAAGCATTAGGTAGACTTAGCGGCGGATTATATATCATCACTGCCAAAAAAGGCGATGTATCCAGTGCGATGTTAGCCTCTTGGGTTGCTCAAGCCAGCTTCAAACCCTTGGGATTTTCCATTGCAGTAGCCAAAGATCGGGCAATTGAATCACTCATGCAAGTAGGCGATCGTTTTGTTCTCAACATCTTAGAAGAAGGCAATTTCCAACCACTAATGAAACACTTTTTGAAACGGTTCGCCCCTGGTGCCGATCGCTTTGAAGGAGTGAGAACCCAGCCAGCCCAAAATGGTGCGCCTATCCTTAACGACGCCCTCGCCTACATGGAGTGCGAAGTCGTCAGTAGAATGGATTGCGGCGACCATTGGGCAGTATACAGCACCGTCTACGCCGGACGAGTTTCTAAGCCAGATGCTTTAACTGCTGTGCATCACCGCAAAGTTGGTAATCACTATTAGGGACTAGGGATTGGGGACTAGGGATTGGGGACTAGGGACTAGGGACTGGGAAAAAGTTTTCCAAATACCCAATACCCAGTCCCCAATACCCGGTCCCCAGTACCCAATCACCAGTACCCAATCCCCAATAAAGCTATGTCAACAAATAAACCCCGTGATGTTCAAGTTTATCCAATAGCTACAGATACAAGAATACTGCGATCGCGCAGTTGGTCAAGGCTCAGGTTTGAAATTGAATACGCTCTTGCCAAGGGTACAACTGCCAATTCTTATTTAATAGAAAGCGAAAAAACTGCCATCATTGACCCTCCAGGGGAAACGTTTACGGAAATTTATTTAAAAGCGTTGCAGCAGCGTTTCCATCTCGAAGATTTAGATTATGTAATTTTGGGACACGTCAACCCCAACCGCGCTGCAACTTTAAAAGCTTTGTTGGAAATTGCCCCGCAAATCACTTTTGTTTGTTCTAATCCAGGGGCGAGAAATTTACGCGGGGCGCTGGAAATTCCAGATTTGCAAATTATTGTGATGCGGGGCGAAGAAACCCTAGATTTAGGTAATGGGCATAATTTACAATTTATTCCCACTCCCAATCCCCGCTATGCAGATCAACTTTGCACCTACGATCCGCAAACAGAAATTCTGTACTCAGATAAGTTATTTGGGGCGCATGTTTGCGGAGATCAAGTATTTGATGAAGGCTGGGAAGTATATAACGAAGATCGGCGCTATTATTTTGATTGCCTCATGGCTCCCCACGCGCGTCAAGTTGAAACAGCGCTGGAGAAATTAGCTGATTTTCCCGTAAGAATGTATGCCACTGGACACGGGCCTTTGGTACGCTATGGCTTAATCGAACTAACTAAAGCTTATCGAGAATGGAGTCAACAGCAAACATTTGCTGACTTGACAGTGGCCTTGATTTATGCATCAGCTTATGGGAATACGGCAACATTAGCCCAAGCGATCGCTCGTGGGGTTACAAAAGCTGGTGTCGCTATAGAATCGATTAACTGCGAATTTACTGAACCAGAAGAAATCCGGGCGGCTGTGGAAAAAGCCGGTGGTTTCATCATCGGTTCTCCGACCCTTGGCGGTCATGCACCCACACCCGTGCAAACAGCTTTAGGAATTGTACTATCCACCGCTACTAACAATAAACTCGCTGGTGTATTTGGTTCCTTTGGCTGGAGTGGAGAAGCGGTTGATTTAATTGAAGGTAAATTGAAAGATGCTGGCTATCGGTTTGGTTTTGACACCATCCGCGTAAAATTTAAACCCGACGATGCTACCTTACAATTGTGTGAAGAAGCTGGAACCGACTTTGCCCAAGCCCTGAAGAAAGCTAGAAAAGTGCGATCGCCAAGTCAACCTGCAACAACTGTAGAACAAGCAGTTGGTCGGATTGTCGGTTCTCTTTGTGTTCTCACAGCAAAAGAAGGCGATCGCTCCAGTGCCATGTTAGCCTCTTGGGTGTCTCAAGCTAGCTTTAGTCCCCCAGGTTTAACCATAGCTGTAGCTAAAGACCGCGCAGTAGAAACACTGACACATACAGGAAACAAATTTGTCCTCAATATTCTTAAAGAAGGCAATCACTTGGGATTGATGAAGCACTTTCTCAAACCATTCGGCCCAGGACAAGACCGATTTGCTGATGTCGCTGCCGAAGAAGCTGAGAATGGTTCTTTTATACTTACAAATGCTTTAGCATATCTGGAATGTTCTGTACAAAACCGGATGGAATCTGGCGACCATTGGCTAGTTTATGCCACTGTTGAGAATGGCAAATTGTTAGATAGTGATGGTGTTACAGCCGTGCATCATCGCAAATCGGCAACTCATTATTAATCAATTCTCTAAGCCAAAACTTTTTATCGAAGGCATAATCAACTCCAGCAAGTAGATGAAAGCAGACTATTTAGAGAAATCGCTTTTCCGTGAGTTGGAGGAGCGTTTGCTTCAACCGGATGTACGAAAGTCAGCTAAAGATGTCATGGACTTACTTGCCGACGAGTTCATTGAGTTCGGAAGTTCAGGGCGTGTTTTCGACAAACAGCAAATTATTAACAGCTTGCAGAATGAACCCATCGAATCCTTAACGCAAAGAGCGATAACAGAATTTAAAACCTTAGTTTTGGCAAAAGGGGTTGTTTTAGTAACCTATCGTGTAGTCAGACATATATCTGGCGAACAACCTGTTAATTCACTGCGAAGTTCCATCTGGAAATTCGACAATACTCAATGGAAAATGATCTTTCATCAGGGCACTCTGGTTAGAGAATCACAGACGTGAGGGAGCATCCCAATGTAAGCAAATTCACCAAAATCCTTACTTGTCATTCTATTGAGTATTATTCATAAGTAAAGTTTTGCATAAAAAAGGCTCAAGCATTGCTGCCTGAGCCTTTTCTAGATTCAACTAAATGACTTTCGCCTACTTAGCTTAGTAGCGACCACGGTTGTAGCCGCCGCCGCCACCGCCACGATTACCACCACCACCACCACCGAAGGAACCACCTCGGTCTTCTCTGGGCTTCGCCTTATTCACTTTAAGGTCGCGGCCCAGCCATTCAGCACCATCAAGCGCTTCAATAGCTTTGGTTTCTTCATCTTCTGAACTCATTTCCACGAAAGCAAAGCCGCGTAAACGACCTGTTTCACGGTCAGTAGGTAACTGAACACGCTTTACAGCACCATATTCTGCAAATACAGCACTCAGCGCATCTTGTGTAACTTCATAGGAGAGGTTACCAACGTAAATTGACATTAAATGTCTCCAAAATCATAAGTTTGTAGAGATTTAGATTTCGGAGAGAAGTCTGTAATACCAAAAGGGAAAAGCCTGTCAATACTAAAAACAAACACTGTCGCCGAATTAATTCTCATTTCACTTCCCATGATGACATAGCAAATAACTTTCTAGGGGAAATTTTCAAAACTGTTATAAAAAGTTATATAGCAGTACGCTTTGATTTTTGAAATTGTTTGCCTAGACAGGGAGTAGGGAGTGGGGAAGAAGCTAATCTATTCTCTTTTCTAAATATTGCCCAATCATCAACTGCTCACCAGCACGAGAGATGATCGTCTGTCTGGTGCGGTATTTGCTGCCAATTAGCTTTAACTCTTCCTCAAACACTGAACCGTTGTATTCAGTTCGCAAACACAGTGTTTTTGGGTTGGAGAAATAATACTGGGCGGTGACTGGTTTGGATATGGCAAAACCGCGATCGCGATACAAAATGTTTCCCATTACCCCAAATATTGTTGAACCTTGCGATTCTTTCTTTGTGTTTAGCACATCGCTACTTTCCCAAACAACTGCTGCACCACAGATTAAACTACCTGCTTCAGACAAATCATGCATCTGAGCTAGCTTTTGCAATTCATCACAGCCCTGCTCTAAAAAATCGATCGTAACTATACTTTCGATCTCCTTAGTTTCTCCCTGCGGTAGGGTGTAATAGCGTCGTTGCGATCGCCACTTCCCCCCTGATTCCTGAAAAAATTCGGAAATCTGGGATTCATCAGTGGTTTGTACAATTCTGAGCAATGATGTCACGCCTTACCTTCCTCACCTAATGCAAATATATTTCTGGCAAAAAAGTTCATTTTTGCTGTTGTTGCTATGGTACTTATCGCCCTGTTCTTGCCATATTACGCAAGGGGGATAAGAGAAAATAGTGTTTTCCACTATATTATAGACATAAAAAGCAATAAATGTTTAATATTCTTAATACACAACTACTATAAGTATACGTATTTACGTTCTAATGAAGCATGTAAAAACAAGGGTAATTATTGTAATACCGCCCATGTTAGGATATGAGGCAAAAAGTTTCATATCTTTAGAAAAACCCAGGTTTCTCCTATAGGTAGATTTCAGAAAACTAACAAATATTTATACTCAGTTTATAATTTATTATCTGCAAGAAGATTTTCTACCTCTGCGTAAGAAGTAGAGCGGTGAGAAGTTTTGGATTTTTATGGGAAAACAGTAATTTTTGATACAGAAAGTTACTGTTAGACAGCTTACGAATTCTCGCCGTTTTTCGTTAATGAAATCTCTCAAAATTAATTACTTGATAAAACACGGCTGTTTAACCCCAAAAGCTCCCCAATAAGAGAAAAATAAATGATTTTGGATATGAATAAGCCGCACAAACAGGTGAAAATGACTGATCCGGTAGCCGCCAACCAGCTCATTAATATCCAGTTAAATTCAGTTGTAAAGACTGAGGTAGCTATGCCTGGGGCGGGCTACGCCTACGCAGATTTAAAGAGTAGACTTCTTGCAAACAGCACTAGTGCAACAGGTAGAAAAGCTAAAGGAAAAAATTATTTACTTTCCTCCAGTGTAAGAAGTTTATTAATTTCTTGTTTGCTAGGTATAGGAATGCTGACAGCAAGTTGTGGCTCGTCGCCCAAAGAATCAGCAGATGCACAATCTCAGAGTCCTGATAGTAAAGAACGCCGTGGTGCAACACCTGTAGATGTGGCGATCGCTCGAACTGACTTGCTCGAAAAACAACTAGAATATACAGGTAATACAACACCCTTTCGGATTGTATCAGTGCGATCGCAGGTAGAAGCCCGGTTGTTGGCTTTGAACCTTGATGTGGGCGATACGGTAAAACTTGGGCAGAACGTCGGGCAGTTAGATGATGCCATACTTTCGACCCAATTAAAGCAAGCAGAAGCAGAATTAGCAGCCCTGAAATCAGAAGTAGCTAGGGCAACCAATCAGGTAAGCAATGCCCGTGCAGATGTTGAACGGGCACGGCTAGAAGTGGTACAAGCCCAGGCAGACTCCCAACGGCAGCAGAGGTTGTTCAAAGCCGGAGCGATCGCTGAACAAACTGCCCAGCAAGCACGTACCCAGGCAAAAACAGCAGCACAGGCACTACGGGCAGCCCAAGAGCAGGTTCGTACAGAACAGCAAGCCGTCGCTGCTGCCCAAGGTAGAGTACTTGCCCAACAGGCATTGGTTGCTCAAACCAAAGAGCGCAGTTCTTACGCTCAACTGACATCCCCGATTACTGGCATAGTCACAGAAAAGGTGACAGAACCCGGTAACCTTCTGCAAGCAGGTAGCGAAGTCTTAAAAATTGGCGATTTTAACCGTGTCAAAGTCGTAGTGCAAGTTTCCGAATTAGAACTGGCACAAATTCAGGTTGGGCAGTCTGTACAAGTCCGCTTAGATGCCTTCCCCAAGGAAACATTAATTGGCAGAGTTACGCGCATTTCCCCAGCTGCCGATGCCACAGCTCGCTTGATACCTGTAGAAGTAGTGATTCCCAACACTCAAGGGAAAATTGGTAGTGGACTGCTGGGGCGAGTCAATTTTGAAACCCAGACTCAACAGCGCGTAGTAGTGCCGCAAACAGCTATTCAGAAACAAGCAGGCACTAAGAACTCCAAGGGTACAGGAGAGACGCAAACAAATGTACAACAGGACTCTTCCCCAGCTAACACATCTGGGATAGCAAAGGCAAATTCACAAGACCGAAGTGGGGAAATATTTGTCGTCAAAGACACAGAAGGCAAAACCAAGGTAACAGCACGAGCCGTAATGTTGGGAAAAAGGGCTGATGGGAGAGTGGAAATTTTATCCGGTTTGCAAACGGGAGAGCGCTATGTTGTTCGTAGTGGTAAGCCGTTAAAAGAAGGTGACACTGTAAGTCTTTCAATTCTTTCAGAAAAGCAATAGTAGGGTGAGTAATAACCACCATACCAAGGAAAAAAGTACTTAGTAGTCAGCACTTATCACTTAGTATCATGCAACAGGCGAACAATAATAATGGCAATGGCGGATTTAGTCTTAGTGCGATCGCTATCCGCCAACACATTGGCACACTCATGCTCACCGTGGCAGTAATTGTCATTGGGGTGTTTTTTCTCACCACGATCCAAGTCGATCTCCTACCCTCAATTACCTATCCACGAGTTAGTGTCCGGCTAGAAGCCCCTGGTATTTCCCCAGAAGTAGCAGTAGATGAAATCACCCGACCCTTAGAAGAAGCTTTATCGGCAACCGAGAATGTAGTGCAAGTTTTTTCTCGCACCCGTGAAGGACAGGTAAGCCTCGATTTATACTTCCAACCAGGGGGCGATATTGACCAAGCCCTAAACGATGCTACTGCTGCTTTTAACCGAGGGCGAGGACAACTGCCAGATACGATAGAGGAGCCGCGATTATTTAAACTCGATCCCTCCCAATTACCGATTTATGAATTGGCATTGACATCTGCTTCTTTGCCAGGTAAAGATTTACGCGTATTTGCTGATGAAGAGTTAACCCGTGAACTCAGTGTCGTGCCGGGAGTCGCCTCAGTCGATGTATCTGGTGGTGCTGAGGAAGAAGTACGAGTGCTTGTTGATTTAAACCGATTGCAAGCTTTAGGCGTGGGGTTAAATGATGTCTTAGATGAATTAACAGCCCGTAACCAAGATACTTCTGGTGGTCGGATTCTAGGGCAAACTTCCGAGCCATTGACTCGGACTGTAGGGCGCTTCCAAAATGCCAAGGAAATAGAAAACCTCTCTGTAAAAGTTTCATCCCCTGCAACGCCAGCAACGCCAGCAACGCCAGCAACGCCAGCCTCCCCTACCTCCTCTACCTCTCCTGCACCTTCTCGCCGCGTTTATTTGCGAGACTTTGCAAAGGTAATTGACGATACAGAAGACCAGCGAGTATTTGTTTACCTGAATCGTCAGCCTGCGGTGAAATTTTCAATCCAAAAGCAGCCTGAGGCCAACACAATTACCGTTGTAGATGCTGTGAAGCGGCGAATTGAACAATTACGACAATCGGGTTTAATTCCAGCAGATATGACTTTGAGTCCCACCACAGATGAATCTGTTTTTATCCGCAATTCTTTAAATGATGTCATCTTTTCAGGGATTTCTGGAGCATTGTTAGCAGCAGCAGCAGTGTTGTTATTTTTGGGATCATTCAGGCAAACATTGATTATCAGTTTGACGATTCCGTTGTGTACTCTGGCAGCGATCGCTCTGATGAGAATATTTGGCTTGACTTTGAATGTGTTTAGTTTAGCAGGTTTGACATTAGGAGTCGGTCAAGCAATTGATACATCCGTTGTGATCTTAGAAAACATTTCTGAAAAAGCGGGAATGACTCCCAATCAGAAAGAGATGGAGGCAGGGGAGCAGAGGATCAGAGGAGCAGAGGAGAAGGGGAGAAATTCAAAATTCTTTATTGACAGTGCCATTAATGCTTCCCAAGAAGTAGAATCTGCTTTAGTTGCTGCTACAGGTGCTAACTTAGTTTCTGTAGTACCATTCCTCTTAATTGGCGGCTTTATTGCACTGCTATTTAATGAACTGATTCTGACAATTAGCTTCGCAGTAGCAGCATCCCTTGTCGTCGCCATCACAATAGTGCCGATGCTATCTTCTCGACTCTTGGGAATTCGCTGGTCTAGTCGGATCAGTGAATTTTGGCTGCTTAGACAGTTTAATCACCGATTTGAAGATGCTACACGGGGATACAGTAATTTCTTAACCAAGGTTTTACGCTATCGGCTCCTTGTCGTTATCGCTGCTTTGGTAATTTTAGGCGGCAGCAGCTTCTTTATGTTTGGTCAAATTCCCCAAGAAATTTTACCCCGCATCAGTACTGGTCAAGCTAACTTGAGAGCGCAGTTTCCTCCTGGTACACCTTTAGCAACTTCTGAAAAAGTTATGCAAATTGTTGATGACATTTTGCTTAAACAACCAGAAACCGAGTCTGCTTTCACAACTGTGGGTGGTAATTTATTTGGCAGCAGTACTACAGAAAATCCTTTACGTGCCAGTAGCACCATCAATTTAAAACCAGGCACAGATGTCGAAGCTTTCGTCAAAAAAGTAACTCAGGAATTTAACAAACTCAACTTAGCAGGAATTCTGCTGCGCCTCAACCCTGGTCAGGTGCGAGGTTTAATCTTGAGTAATTCTCCAGTGCAAGGGTCAGACGTTGACGTGATTCTGCAAGGTGAGAATGAAGAAAACTTAACGCAAGCAGGCGCACAAGTGCTGCAAGCATTGCAAGAAAGGGCAAAATTAGCGACATTCCGACCAGATGCCGACCCCCGGCAACCAGAAATCCAAATTCGCCCCGACTGGGAACGAGTTTCGGCTTTAGGATTGAGCGCTCAACAAATTGGTGCAACAGTTCAAACAGCAATTGAAGGTTCAGTTCCTACGCAAATTCAACGCGGTAATCGTTTAGTTGATGTGCGGGTGCAGCTAAATAAAGAAGCAATTGCACGTCCTTCCCAGCTAGAACAATTACCGCTATTTACAGAAAACAATCAACTAATCCGCCTTTTTGATGTTGCGAACATTCAAGAAGGTCAAGCGCCTGGTGAGGTGCAACGGATTAATCAGCGTCAAGCTTTTATTGTGGCAGGTAATCTCACCGAGGGAGCTAGTCTTGGTGAAGCGATCGCAGAAGTCAACCAGGTACTCCAAGATGTAGACTTACCTGATGGCGTTTCAATTGTGCCTAGTTCTGCCCAAGAAACTAATCAGCAACTTCAGGATGCTTTAAAAACTTTGGGGGCGTTGGCGGTGTTCTTAATCTTTGTAGTCATGGCGGTACAATACAATTCGCTGATTGACCCATTGGTAATTATCTTCACCGTACCACTGGCATTAGCTGGAGGAATTTTTGGACTTTACATTACCCAAACTGCAATTGGCGCAACTGTAATTGTTGGTGTCGTCTTGCTGGTGGGAATTGTAGTAAACGCAGGGATTCTAATGGTAGAACTGGCGAACCAAATTCGGGATGAAGAAGGTTGTACTCGCCAAATTGCCATTATGAAAGCTGCTCCTCAACGCTTGCGCCCAATTATCATGACTACAGTCACCACTATCTTGGGACTGTTTCCTTTGGCATTGGGCATTGGCGAAGGTTCTGAGTTTTTGCAGCCTTTAGGGATTGTAGTTTTCTTTGGGATGGCGATCGCTACAATGCTGACATTGTTTATCATCCCCTGTTTTTATATTCTGCTACACGATTTGCTAGGTAATAATTGGGCAAAGCCAGTATTAATTTGGTTGCGTGGATTTACGAAAAAATTGATTTGAATCCCTGATAGGGATTAAATTTTTCAACACGTTCTACGCTGGAATTTAAATTAACGTGATTTGCCAACGAAAAAACTTGTTGGTAGATCGCGTTAACTTAGATTTTCTCTATTCATATATTGTCTAATTTGTCAAGGCATAAGTTCTAATTTAGATTTTTTATAAAGATTGGGTAAAATACTAATTATTTTGATAAAGCATTACAAGAATTGTTTTATAAATCAACTTATGAGTAGATATAAAATCACTGAGCAGGCACACATTAACCGCTATTTATCTAGCAGGTAGATAACGGTTGAAAAGTGAGCTTTTGCTGTTTGATTTAACCCACGCAGTATAGTATTCTCTCAATCAATATAAAGAGGACAGAAATATGACTACAATAGCAACCAAAATAGCCTTATCTGTTCTAGGAGCAGCAGGAATTAGTTTATTGCCTTTGACACCAGCGAGAGCCTTCATCTTGGTAGAACCCATCGTGACAACTCAAAGTGAAGACATACTCAACACCAAAAAGCCAAGAACCCTTGGCCCAGAATATCAGCCAGGACAAGTAATAGAATATGGTGTCTCAGATGTAGCTAATAACTTTCTAAATAACACTGGGTACGATATAGAAAGCTTGGTCTTTGATTTAAAAACGCTTGCCTATAGTAATCCAGATTCGACTCCCGTATTTAATAATGAGCCGGTGCAGTGGGGAGATGTTAATGGAGATGGCAAGATTGGTTACTCTAATAACCCTGATCTAAAGGATATTTTTAGAGACATTAGCATAAAAGATAACATCATCACCTTTAGTGGTGGCGTAATCCCAAACGGAACCCTGTTTTACAATCCATTCGCTACCAACCCCAATGTATCGCCAGGTGCTGGAATCATTCCACCAGTGCCAGCAGAGCAAGTGGATAAAGATGGGCCAATCAGAGTGGCTAGTTATTACACTGCTGTTCCTGAATCAACTAATGTTTTGGGTGTACTAGTCTTTGGCGCTTTAGGTGTAGCTTTAAAAGTAAAGCGATCGCTACACTGTTAACGCTCTGACTCTGTAATTAATTCACGATACACCGCTAGTGTTTCCTGATGGACGCGGGCAACACTCAGCCACTCTAGGTTGTGATTTGCCCGTTGTTTCCATTTGTGCAACATATCGGCATTACTCAGTAATTGCACTAAAACTCCAGCCAAAGCATTACTATCTTTTGCTGGCACTAAAAGTCCTGCTTGCCCATTGTCCAAAGCTTCAGGAATTCCGTCTACTTGAGTGCCAACGATCGCAGTTCCAGCTTCTCTAGCTTCTGAAAGTACTAGGGGGCAAGGATCGCGGTGGGAAGCTAGCACAAATATGTCACAAGATATCAGATAGCGTTGAGGTGACGGTTGGAAGCCTTCAAAATGGATGCGTTCTTTTACAGAAGTTGCTTGTGCCTGTGCCTCAAATAGCTGTTTATCAGGGCCATTTCCTACCAAATAAAGATGCGCTTGGGGAAAATCTGAGGCAATTTGTTCAAAAGCAGCGATTAACTCAGCAATTCCCTTGCGTTGATACATCCCGGCTACAGTTGCGATCGCTGGACGTTGTAATGGTAAAGGTTGATAATCTTGTATTTGTCGCGTGCGGGGGCTGCCCAAAGTTCCATTACATATTACCCGCAGCTTGTTTTCGGAAATACCGCGCCGTGCCATAGAATCTCGCACAGCCTTACTGACAGCAATTACCCTGTCAGCTAAACCCATCAGCAGACTGGAACGCTGAAATTCGTTGTGGACTGTGGAAACTAAAGCATATTTATGCCCTTTAAAAATGCGGGCTAGGATGACTCCCGTCATCATGTGGGCGTGAACAATATCCGGCTGAAATTCTGCTGCGATCGCCAGGTAACGCACAGCTGCTTTAATAATACTTATCGGTTTCCTAGTTTGGTCTAATTGGTAGTGTTTGACACCACATATATTTAGTAATTTCTCATATTCACCACCAGCCGAAATAACCGCTACCTCATAACCAGATTTAGCCTGTAAACAAGCTAGATCCACGGCCACATTCACGATACCGTTACCTATTTCTTGAACGTGGTTCAAAATATGGATGATTCGCATAATCTTTAAGATATGTATAAAAAATAAAGATAATTAGCTAAGTGGAAATCAACATAATTCTTGAGGTGTTTAATGACAACTCAAAAGTAGTCAGTAGTGCGTAAAATTGACACTTGCTACTGACCAAGAGCGCTTATAACTAATTACTTAGCTAAAGACTTATTCATTAACATCTGAATAAATCGGGGTAAAAATCCAAAATTCTCAAGACTAAATCTGCTATTTCAGTCGCTACAGCCTTCTTGGCTTTCCTGAAATACTCTTCTGGCTTTACAAAAGTAGCAATTTGACTAATGATAAAAAAGGAAATTAATAGTAATAAATAATTCATTATTACTGTTAATAAGTGTGTGAAAACTTAGGAATAACAAAGCTTCAGTCAGTTTTAATTGAACTCAAAATTTTAGCTTGAAGTAACAAAATGACAACCTTACATACTCCACACTTCCAATTAAATTCTGTAATTCCCGCCTCATATACCCATAGCCTGGTCTTCATTGACACGGCAGTTGAAAACTATCAGAGTTTAGTTAACGGTGTTATCTCCCACACCGAAGTATTCGTTATTGGGGTACAGCCGGGATACGTGCAAAATGGGACACGATGCAAAGTTTTGTTAAT